>NZ_JAIQWX010000009.1 GCF_020164475.1 Pseudomonas sp. REP124
GAATCATATCGCCCTAAAGAGGTGTCCGGGATTATTAGGCCAGTTCAGCCTCGCTCCTACAGGTTTACGCAGACCTGTAGGAGCGAGGCTTGCCCGCGAAGCGTTTTGTCTTGCAGACGACGATTGAAAGGAAGCATTCCCCCCAGGCATTAATCCTATGCCTCCCACCTGCGTTCCGCCCTCGCCTGCCCAAGGTCACCATCGATCCCAGCCAAACCGGCTTTCTCGAACGGGATACGATCATGACCCTGCAAGCAAAACTCGATGCCTTCAAAGCCGACTTCAAGGCCGGTAAACCGCCGTACAACGCGCCGGCTGAAATCCATCCGATCATGGAACGGGCCACTGCCGAACTGATTGCATCGGGCGCGGCGAACCGTGCGCTCAAGGTCGGGGACAAGGCGCCGCTGTTTACCCTCAAGGACCCTGATGGCAACCCGGTGTCGTCCGCGGACCTTCTGGCAAGGGGGTCGTTGGTGCTGACCTTCTACCGCGGTGTCTGGTGTCCGTACTGCAACCTGGAGCTGCAAGCGTTGCAGGACTTCCTGCCGACACTGCAGCAGGCCGGCGCAAGCCTGGTGGCGATCTCGCCACAGATCGCCGCCAACAGCCGCAAGTCGATGCGCACCAACGGCCTGCAGTTTCCGATTCTCAGCGATACCCATAACGATGTGGCAGAAGCCTTCGGTCTGCGTTTCGCGCTGCCGGATTATCTGATCGGGTTGTACAAAAACCTGCGCAACGACCTGCCCGCTTTCAACGATGATCCATCCTGGACGCTGCCAATGCCGGCGCGTTATGTGATTGGGCAGGACGGCTTGATTCGATACGCGGAGGTCAACCCGGATTACACTCAACGGCCGGAGCCGGAAGCGATGCTGGATGCGATTCGCGGTTGATAAAACACCACAGCTCTAATGTGGGAGCGGGCTTGCTCGCGAAGGCGTTGTGTCAGTCGACATTTGCATTACTGACCCACCGCTTTCGCGAGCAAGCCCGCTCCCACAGGGGATCTCCGCAATTTTCAGACTTTTACAAGGACCCACGATGGACCGCCTCGCCGCAATGGAAACCTTCGTCTACGTGGTGGAAACCGGCTCCTTTTCCGCCGCCGCCCGGCGCCTGAACATCGGCCAGCCCGCCGTGTCGAAAACCATCGCCCAGCTCGAATCGCGACTGGCGGTGCGCCTGTTGTTGCGCTCCACCCGTGGCCTCACGCCCACCGAAGCGGGCCTGGCGTTTTTCGAACGGGCCAAGCGGGCCATCGAGGAAGCCGACGAGGCCGAGAACGCGGCGCGGGGCTCGGCCAGCGGCCTGACCGGCAACCTGCGCATCTGCACAGCCGTGACCTTCGGCCGGCTGCACATCGTCCCGCACCTGGGGCCGTTCCTGGAGCAGAACCCGGAACTGAACATCGACCTGATGCTCGACGATCGCAACGTCAACCTGGTGGAAGAAGGCGTCGACATCGCCCTGCGCATGGGAGCGCTCAGCGACTCCGGCCTCACCGCGCGCAAAATCGCCGAATGCCGGCGCGTGGTGCTGGGCACGCCGGCCTACTTCGAAAAACACGGCGAACCCACCTGCCCCGCCGACCTCAGCAAACACCCGGCCATCGTCTACAACCTTGGTGGCGGCGCGCATTGGTCCTTCAGCAAAGACGGCGAGGAGCAATCGGTCATCATCAACGGCCGCATCCGCGTCAACGCCGCCGAAGGCCTGCGCGCAGCCGTCCTCTCCCATCAAGGCCTGACGATGGCCTCAGAGTGGATGTTCGCCCCGGAACTGGTCGACGGTTCGGTCAGGGCCGTGATGACCGATTGGACATTGCCGATCATGGACCTGTGGGCGTTGTTCCCTACGGGCAGGATGGCCAGCGCCAAGGCACGGGCGTTTGTGGAGTATGTGCAGGGGTTGTTGAGGTAGCGTTGAATCAAGATCAAAAGATCGCAGCCTTCGGCAGCGCCTACAGGATCGAGTACGGTCACTGTAGGAGTTGCCGTAGGCTGCAATCTTTTGCTTTTGACGCTAAAGCACACACCCATCAAACCCGACACTGACATTCTCCGGCAGCTCCCCCCGATGCTCCATCAGCCACGCATCCATCGTATGCCCGACATGGGTCAGCACGGCCGACTTCGGTTGCAGCTCTTCGATGCATTGCAGGGCCAGGTTGAGGTCGTTGTGGTTGCGTGGGGCATGGGGTTGGGGGGGGATCGAGCAGTCGAGGACCAGCAGGTCCAGGGGTTGGCGTTGCAGGTGGGCGGTGGTGGCGGGTGGCAGGCCGACGGTGTCGGTCAAGTAGGCAATGCGGCGTCCTTCGCCTTGCAGCAGGTAACCGAGAGTGGGTTTGGAGTGCAGCAGCGGTAACGGGGTGACGTTCAGGTTGCCGAACGTGCGGGTTTCAAAGGGCTCGAACGGTTGGCTGAAATCCAGTATGCCCGGGTGTTTGTAGAGGTCGGCCAGACCTTCCGGGTCCGCCGGGCCGTGGACGGGGACGGTCAGGCCCTGGCCCCAGCGCAGGTGAAGCAAACCCTGGGCGTGATCGGCGTGGTAGTGGGTCTGGAAGATGCCGTTGAAGCTGCGCGGCGGGAAGCGATCGGTGAGGTCCGGCAGGCCGCTGTCGATCAGCCAGCGCTGCTCGCCGCATTCGATCAATGCGCAGCAGGGTCGTCGTCGCCAGCGTTCATCGATGTGCGCCCGCACGCAGGCCTGACATTCGCAACCGTAGACCGGCACCTGTCGGGCATCGCCGGTGCCCAGCAGCGTCAGGCGCACAGGGGCGGCTCGTCGATGCAGGCCAGCAGGGCTTCGACGGTGCCTTCCAGCGGTCCGGAGTTGTCGAGCCGAAGCACGTCCGGATACTCCGCCAGCAAACGCTCGCCAAAACGCTGGTTACGCGCCAGCCGCTGTTCGATCTCGACCTCCGACTCTCGCCCCCGCGCCAGCAACCGCTGGCGCAACACCGCCTGATCGACGGTCAGCAGCACCACCCGCGCTTGCGGATAGCGCTGACGGGCCTGGGGCAGATACCCGCGCGATCCATTGACCAGCACGTCCTCCCCCGCTGCCAGCCAATCGTCGATCTCCCGCGTGATGCCATAGGCCAGTCCATTGGCCTGCCAGCTCATGGCAAACGCGCCCTGAGCCAGCATCTCGGTGAACTGCTGCATGCTCACGCCCAGCGCCGCCTCGCCCACCGCTTCCGCCGAACGGGTGATGACACGCCGCACGATGCGACAGCCACGTTCGGCCAGTCGCGCTCGTGCGGCATCCAGCAGGCTGTCCTTGCCCGAACCTGAAGGCCCGATGAGATAGATCAACCTGCCTGACATCAAAACACCCTCTTCGCTTGTCGCCATACTTGCTGGACCACCGGCAAACCGTCCTGACTGCGCGCCTGCACCAGATCGGCACGCAACCCTTGGGCGATCTGCCCGCGATCGTTCAACCCGGCGGCGCTGGCCGGGGCGAGGCTGACCATGCGCATCGCCTGGGCCAGATCGATGCTTTCGCTCTGCGCCGCCAGGGTAAACGCCGCTTGCAGCAGGCTGGCCGGATAATAATCGCTGGACAGAATATCCAGCAGCCCTTGCTCCGCCAGCTCGGCGGCCGCCACGTTACCCGAGTGCGATCCGCCGCGCACGATGTTCGGCGCGCCCATCAACACTTTCATGTTGCGCTCCTTGCAGCCGCGCGCCGCTTCTACCGTGGTCGGGAACTCGGCGATGGTCATGCCGTAGCGCGCCGACTCCTCGACGTGGGCCAGGGTCGCGTCGTCGTGGCTGGCCACCGACAAACCGCGAGACAGACAATGCTCGACGATCGCCGCGCGATAGCGGTCGCTGTACTGGCGGGAGTTGGCCATCTGCAGCGTGATGAATTCGTCCATCTGCGTCGTGGTCAGGTGGTATTTGCCCATGTAGTACTCACGGTACTTGGACTCCAGCACAAATTGGCGCTGACCCGGCGAATGGTCCATCACCGACACCAGTTGCACCAGCGGGTTCTCCACCAGATCGCGGAACACGCTCAAGGTGTCCGGGTGGCACAGCTCGCAGCGCAGGTGCAGGCGGTGCTCGGCGCGGGTCAGACCGGCCTCGGAGGCGCTGGAGATCGCTTCGAGCATCGCCGGCAGCTTCTGCATGCGATTGCCCTTGGGGTTCACATCGCCGATGGATACCGCGTCGAACACCGTGGTGATGCCCGCCGCGATGATCTGCGCATCGTGGCTGAGCACCGCCGGGCGCGACGGCCAGTCCACGCCGGGGCGCGGGGTCATGTGTTTTTCCAGGTTGTCGGTGTGCAGCTCCACCAGACCCGGCAGCAGGAAATCGCCATTGAGGTCCTGGGCCTGGGGCAAGCGGCTCGGGCCTTCGGCAACCTCGGCGATCAGGCCGTCGCGCAGCAGCACGGTGCCGTAGAACACACGGTCAGCGGTGACCAGTTGGGCATTGCTGAGGATCTGTTCAACGGGCATCGGCGTATTCCTTCTGGCTTGCAGGGGCTGGAGTCATGTCGAGATGGCGATCGGCAACCGCCTCGCGGGCGATACGGTCGTGGAAGATGCCGATCAGCGCGGCACCGGCTTGCTTGGCTTCGTTCATCAGTTCCAGAACCACCTGACGGTTGCTGTCGTCGAGCGACGCCGTCGGTTCGTCGAGCAACATCACAGGCCACGCCACCATGAAGCCGCGAGCGATGTTTACCCGCTGCTGCTCGCCACCGGAGAAGGTGCCGGGCGCCAGTTGCCACAGGCGTTGCGGAATGTTCAGGCGAGTGAGCAGCAGCTCGGCCCGTGATTTCGCCAGCTGTTTCGACCAGCCTCGGGCCAGCGCCGGCTCCATCACTACGTCCAGGCAGGCGACACGCGGGATCACCCGCAGGAACTGGCTGACATAACCCAGAGTGCGCTGACGCACCTGCAGAATGTCCCGAGGCTCGGCGCCCACCAGTTCCAGCCACTGGCTGTCGTGCTGCACGCGAATGCTGCCGCCCGCCGGCAGATAGTTGCCATACAGAGTGCGCAGCAAGGTGCTTTTACCGGCGCCGGACTGGCCGTGCAGCACCAGGCATTCGCCGCCCGCCACACTGAAATCCACCCCGCGCAATACGTTGAGGACCACGCCGTTCTGCTGGTGCAGGGTGAAGGTTTTCAAGAGGTCACGGACCTCGATCAAGGTATTCATCGCTCGGTTTCCACAGTTGGACGGGGCTTCACGGCTGTAACACCGAAGACACCAGCAGTTGCGAATAAGGGTGCTGCGGATCGTCGAGGATCTGATCGGTCAGACCGGTCTCCACTACCCGCGAGCGACGCATCACCATCAGCCGATCGGCCAGCAACCGTGCCACCGCCAGATCGTGGGTGACGATCACCACCGCCAGGTCCAGCTCACGCACCAGGCCGCGCAGCAGGTCGAGCAGGCGCGCCTGCACCGACACATCGAGGCCGCCGGTCGGCTCGTCCATGAACACCAGACGCGGACTCGACACCAGGTTGCGGGCAATTTGCAGGCGCTGCTGCATGCCACCGGAAAAGGTCCGGGGCAGATCGTCGATGCGCTGCGGGTCGATCTCCACCTGGTTCAACCAGTCCAGGCCCGCCCCGCGCAGCTGTTGATAGTTGCGAACGCCCTGGGCCATCAGTCGCTCGCCAATGTTGGCGCCGGCCGACACGCCCATGCGCAGGCCGTCTCGCGGGTTCTGTTCGACAAAACCCCACTCGGTGCGCAGCAAGGTGCGGCGCTCGGCTTCGCTGGCGCTGTACAGGTCGAGCCACTGGCCCTGTTTGTCGCGATATCCGACGATCCCACGCTGTGGCGGCAACCGCCCGCTGAGCAGTGACAGCAGGGTCGACTTGCCCGATCCGGACTCGCCGACGATCCCCAGCACTTCGCCGGGATACAGGTCGAAGCTGACGTCCTGACAGCCCTTTTCCGGCCCGTACAGCAGCGACAGGTCACGCACTTGCAGCAAGGGCTCGGTGGACACGGACAGATCTTTTTTCAGCGCCTGGTTCATTGACCCTGCTCCTGCTGGCTGACGCGCTGGGCGCAGTAATAGGTGTCGGAACAGACGAAGCGCTGGGTGCCGGCGTCGTCGATGATCAGCTCGTCGAGGAACGAGTCGTGGCTGCCACAGATGGCGCAGTTCTCTTCCCACTTCTGCGCTTCGAACGGGTGATCCTCGAAGTCGAGGCTGGTGACGCGGGTGTACGGCGGCACCGCGTATAGACGCTTCTCGCGACCGGCGCCGAACAGCATCAGCGCCGGGCTCATGTCGAGTTTCGGGTTGTCGAATTTCGGAATGGGCGACGGGTCCATCACGTAGCGCTCGTCGACCATTACCGGATACGCATAAGCGGTAGCGATATGCCCGAAAGTGGCGATGTCCTCGTAGAGCTTGACGTGCATCACCCCGTAATCGTTGAGCGCGTGCATGGTCCGGGTCTCGGTTTCCGACGGTTCGATAAAGCGCAGCGGCTCTGGAATCGGCACCTGATAGACCATGATCTGATCGGCGTGCAGCGCGGTTTCCGGGATGCGGTGACGGGTCTGGATCACGGTCGCTTCCGGCGTCGCTTCGGTGGTGGCGACACCGGCGGTACGAGCGAAGAAGCGGCGGATCGACACGGCGTTGGTGGTGTCGTCCGCGCCCTGGTCGATCACCTTGAGCACGTCATCGTCGCCGAGAATCGCCGCGGTCAACTGCATGCCGCCGGTGCCCCAACCGTAGGGCAGCGGCATCTCGCGGCCACCGAACGGCACCTGATAACCGGGGATCGCCACCGCTTTGAGCAAGGCGCGGCGGATCATGCGTTTGGTCTGTTCATCGAGGTAGGCGAAGTTGTACGCGGCGTCTCTAACCGGTACCTGGCTCAGGTCATTCATGGCTTTGCCCCTCGGCAGGCTTGCGCAGTTTGCGGATCAGTTCCAGTTCGGCCTGGAAGTCCACGTAGTGAGGTAATTTGAGGTGCGAGACGAAGCCCGACGCCTCGACGTTGTCGCAGTGCATCAGCACGAATTCTTCCTGCTGCGCCGGGGACACGATCTCTTCGTTGTATTCCTTGGCCCGCAGCGCGCGGTCGACCAGCGCCATACCCATTGCCTTGCGCTCGGCATGTCCGAAGGCCAGGCCGTAGCCACGGGTGAACTGCGCAAGCTCCGTGGCAGAACCTACAAATTGATTGACCATCTCGCACTCGGTCACTTCGATGCTGCCCAGGCAGATCGGGAAGCCCAGCTCTTCAGGATCGATCCAGACCTCGACGTCGCCGATGCGGATTTCCCCGGCGAACGGGTGGTTGCGGCCGTAACCGCGCTGGGTCGAATAACCCAGCGCCAGCAGGAAACCTTCATCGCCACGCGCCAGCGCCTGCAGACGTTCGGCGCGGCTGGCGGGCAGCTCCAGCGGGTCGCGGGTGATGTCGGCCACGGTGTCGCCGTTGTCCGATTCGGTCTTGATCAGGCCTTCCTGCGCCAGCAGGCCGAGCACTCGCGGGCAGTCTTCGACGCGGGGGTTCTCGCTGGCTTGCGGCCCCGGATACTCGCCTTCGGCCAGCAGCGCGAAGTCGAGCAGGCGATGGGTGTAGTCGAAGGTCGGGCCCAGCAATTGCCCGCCGGGCAGGTCCTTGAACGTGGCGGAGATACGGCGGCTGAGCTGCATCTTCGCGGTATCGATCGGCAGGCTCGGGCTGAAGCGCGGTAACGTGGTGCGATAGGCGCGCAGCAGGAAGATCGCCTCCACCAGATCACCGGCCGCTTGCTTGATCGCCAGCGCCGCGAGTTCTTCGTCGAACAGCGAGCCTTCGCTCATCACCCGTGCTACCGCCAGCGGCAGTTGCTGACGGATCTGCTCGACGCTCAGCTCGCTGACCGTAGTATCGCCACGGCGTTTTTTCGCCAGCAGACGGTGGGCATTGTCGATGGCCTGTTCGCCACCCTTGACGGCTACGTACATCAGGCACGCTCCTGTGTGATGCGAGTGCTGCGCGGCAGGCCGATCAGGTCATGTCCGGCGGTGAAAAACAGGTCCAGTCCGCGGGGGAATTCGTTGCGTCGTTCTCGCTCGCCCCAGAAACCCTCGGCCACCGGCAGCGCGACGCGATGTTGGGTTTCGATCCCCGGCCCCTGCCAGGCAAGCACCGCCCCGCCATCAAGGCTCGGCAGTTGGACCAGCAAGGTGCAGGACTGGTCCGGGTAGCGGTCGTTACCGTGATCGAAGCCGCTCAAGTCCAGCAGGTCGTCGGCACCGAGCAGGGCAAAGCGCGCCGTTTCACGGTCGGTGGTCAGCGGGCAACCGCAGTGGAACGACAGGTTGGCGCGGATCAGCGGCGTGTCGAAGGACGGCGCCAGCCACAGCGGCGTGTCCACATCCAGCATTGCCAGGCACAGCGCATAAGTCGCTGGCGCCAGGCCGTCGAGACTCGGCGAGGCTTGGAGGGTCTGGATCACACCCGGGCCGGCCAGCGCTTTGAGAGCGGCGCGAAACCCGCGCTGAGAATCCAGCACCGGATCGGCGAACGCCGGTTGCAACAGCTGTGCGCTCATCAGTTTTCTCCTCGCACGAGGGTGAAGAATTCGACTTTGGTGGCGGCGGTGTCCGCCTCTTTTTGCGCCCGGCGTTCGGCCTGGGCGTTGGCCAGCGGGGTGATGATCTGCTCGAGCCAGTGGCGCTGCTGCGAGCCTTGCAGATGCGCGTCGGCCAGGGCTGCCAGTTCGGCATGGACCTTGTCGCGCCCGGCCAGATAGCTGTAGCCGGTGCGGCCGTCGGCCAGGCGCACCACGCAACGGGTCACGGTCATTTCACCGACGTTGAACGGTGCGCCGTTGCCGCCCATGCGGCCACGGACCAGGGTCATGCCGATTTCCGGGGCGCGGATCAGCTGGTACTCGACGTCGCGCAAGGCGGCTTCGTGGGGCAGCAATTCACTGCGGCGGGCGCGGGCCAGCACGCCGATCCAGTGCTGCCGTTCGGCTTGAGGAACAGGGTTTTGCATCGGGTTCTCCATCAGGTGACGACCTGGTACTGGAAGCGATCGGAACGACTGGTGGACTGAGCCAGCTCCACCGCGCGGCCATCGCGATCGCGGGAAAGGGTGAACACGCTGAGCGCCGGCAGATGCCGGGGCATCATCAGCAGCGCGGCTTCTTCGCGGTTGGGCAAACGGGCGCCGATCAGGCTTTGGGTACGGGTCAGCGGCAGATCGCGTTCGCTCAGGTACTGGCGCAAGGAGCCGCCGGTGTAGTCCGCCAGCAGGGCCGCATGGCTGGCGCAGTAGCGATGACGGATCAGGCTGACCGGCTGGCCGTCGAGCTTGCGCAAGGTCTGCAATTCGATCATCGGCGCCATCTCGGCGATGCCCAGGTGCTGCGCTTCTTCACGGCTGGCAAAGCAGTAGCGGCGCTTGAGCAGGACCGCCTCAACCCCAAGGCCCTGGGCCGACAATGACTGGCTGTAGGCACTGTCGGCGGCCATCGGGTAAATCAGCGGGCGTTCCAGCACTTGCGTGCCCTTGCCCTGGCGCCGCAACAGGCTGCCTTCGAACACCAGCTCATCGATGGCGCGGCGCAGGGTGTGGCGGTTGACGCCGAAGCGTTCGGCCAGTTGCACTTCGGCCGGCAGGAACTCCCCGGCGCTGTAGCTGGCCAACTCGCGACGCAGAATGTCGGCGAGCTCGCGGTACACCGGCTCATCTTGTCTAGACAACTGCATGCTTTAAAAAAAGCGCCCGTGGGCACCCCTCCGAAAAATCAGATGAACTGCTTGCGCAGGCGTTGCGAGAAGATGTCGATCAGGCTCACGACGACGATGATCACCATCAGCACGGCGCAGGTTTGAACGAACTGGAAGGCGCGGATGTTTTCCCAGAGGATCACCCCGATACCGCCGGCACCGACCATCCCCACCACCGTCGCCGAGCGCACGTTGGCCTCGAAGCGATACAGCGCGTAGGACACCCACAGCGGCATCACTTGCGGGATCACGCCGTAGATCACTTCCTGCAAGGCGCTGGCACCGGTGGCGCGAACCCCTTCGACGGGGCCTGGATCAATCGCTTCCACGGCTTCGGCGAACAGCTTGGCCAACACACCGGTGGTGCTGATCCACAACGCCAGGACACCGGCGAATGGGCCAAGACCGACGGCCACCACGAACAACATGGCGAAGACCATTTCGTTGATCGAACGGAAAGCATCCATCACCCGGCGCAGCGGCTGGTGAATCCACCAGGGGGTGATATTTTCCGAGCAGAGAATGCCCAGCGGTACCGAGCAGACAATCGCCAGCACCGTGCCCCAGAGGGCGATTTGTACGGTGATGAGCATTTCCTTGAGGTAGGCGCGCCATTCATGGAAATCAGGCGGGAAAAAGTCCGCGGCGAACGTCGCCATGTTTCCCGAGTCGCGGTACAGCGCCATCGGATTCATCTCGGCGCCGTGCCAGGCCCAGGCCAGCAGGACCAGGAACAGGCCCCAACCGGCGTATTGCGGCCAGGTGCGCTTGCCGACAGCTTCAGCGTGCAGAGTGGTCATGAGTACCTCGAAGTGTTTCCTGAACCTGTAGGAGCGAGCATGCTCGCGATGGTGGTCAACGATGACGCTGGCCGCCTGATACCCCGCGGCGTTCTCGGGTTCATCGCGAGCGTGCTCGCTCCTACAGGAGAGGGGTCGGACTTAGCCGTTAGCGGCAGTCTTCGGTTCCAGTTCGCTGATGCGCTGTTGCAGCTTGGCCAGGTCGGCGTCGATATCAGCCAGCTTCTTGGCTTTGTCTGCAGCGTCGAGCTTGGTGTCGGCGCTGATCGTGGTGCGCTGCTTGAACAGCTCAAGCTGGCGGATCGGCAGCAACTGGTCGTCGCTGGACTTGAGGAACTTGCCCAACTGCATCCCCGCCAACACCGCTTTCTCGGAATCGGTATTGCCGTAGCTGAAGATGAAATCGCGGATCTTCTGCTTCTCGCTGTCGCCCAAGGCCTTGCTCCACACCAGCGGGTCGGCCGGGATCAGCGGCGATTTCCAGATCACCTTGAGCATGGCCGCCTTGTCCGGCTGGGTGACTTCGAGGCGATCCCAGCTTTCGGTGTTGAACGTCGCCACGTCCAGTTGACCCTTGGCCACGCTCAGGGCGTTGACCTCGTGGCTGGAGTTCAGGGTGCGCTTGAACGCAGTGGCCGCATCGACGTGGTTCTTGGCGAACACGTAGTAGCCCGGCACCAAGTAGCCCGAGGTGGAGTTTGGATCGCCGTTACCGAAGGTCAGGGTCTTGGCGTTTTTCAGCATGTCGTCAACGGAGTTGATCGGGCTGTCCTTGCGCGCGATCAGCACGCTCCAGTAGCCGGCGGCGCCACTGGCGGCAGCGGTCTGGGCGAAGATTTCGCCGTTGGAACGGTCCACCGCCTCGATGGCGGCCTTGTTGCCCAGCCAGGCCACGTCGACCTTGTTGAAGCGCATGCCCTGGATCAGGCCGGCATAGTCGGAGGCGAAGGTGGCGTTGACCTTCAGCCCGGTTTTCTTCTGCATGTCATCGAGGAACGGCTGCCAGATGCTCTTGAGGTTCTGCGACGACTCGGTGGACATGATGCCGAAGTTGATGGCTTTTTCTTCAGCCTGGGCGGTGCCCAGTACACAGCTTGCAACCAGGGTTGCACTCGCAAGAACGCGACCGATACGGTTCAACATGGAAAGGTTTCCTGAGGGTGTACGGTTTGGGAATTGGGGAAAGGCTTATGCGCGCGCCATGACCAGCCGGGGGAGTGCTTCGGCGGGGCGGATCTGGTCGGAGCACATCAAACTGGTGTCGATGTCGGCACCGTACAAATCGTTGAGGAACTGGCTGTTCAGCTCGGCGGCGCGGCCGTCGAAATGAATGCGCCCGCCCTTGAGGGCCACGGCGCGCGGGCAATAGCGGGTGGCGTAGTCCACTTGATGCAGGGTCACGACCACTGTCTTGCCGTCGCGGCGATTGATGTCGGCGAGGATTTCCATGACCTTGCGCGCCGACTCGGGGTCGAGCGAGGCAATCGGTTCATCGGCCAGAATCACTTCGGCCCGCTGGGTCAACGCCCGGGCAATCGCCACGCGTTGTTGCTGACCGCCGGACAGGGTCGAGGCACGTTGCGCCGCCAGATCGGCCAGGCCGACGCGATCAAGGGACTCCAGGGCGAACTGTTTTTCCTCGGCATTGAACAGGCTGAGGTTGCCGCGCCAGCGCGGCATGCGCCCCAGGCAACCGAGCAGCACGTTGTCGAGCACACTCAGGCGATTGACCAGGTTGAACTGCTGGAAGATGTAGCCGATGTCGGCACGCAGGCGCCGCACCTTGCCATTGAGCCGTCCACTGGCCTGCACTTCCCGCCCCAGCACCTTGACGCTGCCGCCGTTGTTGCGATCGCAACAGGCCAGGCCCGCCAAGTGGCGCAACAGGGTGGATTTGCCGGAGCCGGAAGCGCCAATCAGCGCGACCATCTCACCGGCCGCGATGGTCAGTTCGAGGTCAACCAGTGCGGTTTTACGCGCAAAGGTCTTGTTCAGATGATTGACATGGATAGCTGCGTTCATGGGCTTCTCTGTCTTGTTGAACAGCCGTCCATGGCCGCATTTGTGTTCAACAGACTTTAGGCACGGGCTGTGTCAGCCCTATGACTCGCACATGTCGCTGGATTAACTATTTGATGAAGGTTTTGTGAAAGGTTGAGATGGCCAAACGCCCATGAAGGGATCGTGTTCAATCCGCCATGCGGGCGCGCAGGCGCGGGGTGGCGAAGTCGAGGAAGGCGCGCAGCTTCAGGGGTAATGGGGGTTGCCCCTTGTGCACCAGACTGATGGGCAGGGGCGAGGATTCGAAGGGTTCGAGAATCACCTGCAGGGCGTTCTGGCTCAAGGCGTCCGCTACCTGATAGGACAACACCCGAATTACCCCTACCCCAAGCTTCGCCGCGTCGATGGCCGCTTCTGCCGTATTGACCGCAAACCGCGAATGAACGCGCACGGACGTCTGTGATTTGCCCGCCTCGAATACCCAGGCGCCAACAGACTCCAGCACTTCGAACGTAATACATGCGTGTTCACTCAAGTCCGCCGGCGTGACAGGTACACCATGGGTCGCCAGATATTCAGAACTTGCACAGACCACCCTGCGCACCTCCCCCACTTTTGTCGCCATGAGCGAACTGTCGGGCAATTCACCGATGCGCACCGCAGCGTCACAGTTCTCTTCCATCAGATGCACCACACGGTCGGTAAGCATCAGGTTGATCTCGATCTCGGGATAGTGCGCGAGAAACTCGGCCACCACCGGCACCAGATGCAGACGCCCGAACACCACTGGAGCAGTCACCACCAACTGCCCCTTTGGCGAAGCGTATTCACCGGTCGCCGCACGTTCGGCTTCGCCAATGTCTTCAAGAATCCGCCGGCACGCCGCCACGTAGGACGCGCCGGCTTCGGTCAGCGACAGTTGCCTTGTCGTGCGATGCAGCAAGCGGGTGTTCAGGTGCAATTCCAGCTCCGCCACCTTGCGGCTGACGGTGGCCAACGGCATGCCGAGATAACGCGCGGCGCCTGACAGACTGCCGGCATCGACCACCGCGATCAGTACAGACATGGAATCGAGACGGTTCATGGCGCCCTATCAAATTATGGAAGGATGATTCCCGATCCTAGGGGATTATCCAGTTTCACGCGAGTGCGTACTTTGGACACTCATCTCCCGCGCGCGATATCCCGTCGCACTGCCGGAAGCCAACCTCAAGGAGAGTGCCGTGAGCGCCCTGCCCTTATCGTCCGAAAGCACCGCAGCGCCTGCGCTGGCGTCACGCGGCAAGATCATCATGATGGCGATCATCGCCGGCGCGGTGATCACCAACATCTACTGCACCCAGCCGATTTTGCCGTTGATTGCCGCGGATCTTGGGCTGGACCTGACCACGGTCGACCTGGTGGCCGGCGCTGCGCTGCTGGGTTTCGCTACCGGGTTGGCCCTGCTTCTGCCGATGGGCGACCGATTTGACCGGCGCAAACTGGTATTGGGGCAAATCGCCCTGGCGTTCTGCTTTGCCATTGCGGCGGCCATCTCGCCCAGCGTCGGCACCCTGATCGCCGCCTCGTTCGGCCTCGGCATCGTCAGTTGCGTGCCGCAACAGCTGGTGCCCTTCGCCGCCGTCATGTCCAAACCCAGCGAGCGCGGACGCAACGTCGGCACGGTAGTCAGCGGGATCATGGTCGGCATTCTGCTCGGGCGCACCATCGCCGGCGTGGTGGGTGAAACCTGGGGCTGGCGTGCGGTGTATGGCGTGGAAGCGGCGTTCATGATTCCGGTGTGGATTGCTGCGGCGTCGTTGCTGCCCCAAGGCGTGCCCAGCACCAACCTGTCCTACCCGCGCCTGCTCGCTTCGCTGTGGCCGCTGATGCGCGACAACGCACCGATTCGTCAGTCGATGATCGTCCAGGCGCTGCTGTGGGCCTGCTTCAATGCGTTTTGGGTGAACCTGGCGGCATTGCTGGCCAACGGGCCTTTCCAGTTGGGCAGTGCCTGGGCCGGGGGCTTCGGGATTATCGGCGCGGCGGGTGCGCTTGCGGCCTCCCTCGGTGGTCGGGCAACAGACCGGTTGGGTTCACGCAGTGTGATCGGCGCCAGCATCGGCATTGTCACTCTGGCCTACCTGCTGCTGGCCGGTGCGCAGACTTCGCTGGCGTTACTGGTGCTCGGGGTGATCGTGCTGGATATCGGCGTGCAGTCGGGGCTGGTGTCGAATCAGACCCGTGCGTTTGCGGTCGATCCGAAGGCGCAGGGGCGGATCAACAGCCTTTACATGACGGCGACGTTTTTTGGCGGGGCGGTGGGGGCTGCGGTCAGCGGGTGGTTGATGACGCGGTATGGTTGGTCGGGGATTGTGGTGTTGGGTGTTGCGCTTGGGTTGTTGGCCCTGTTGATCCATTGGATCGGCAGACCACGCAAGACCGCCTGACCATAAACCTGTAGGAGCGAGCACGCTCGCGATGGTCGTGAACGATAACGCGGGGAATCTGATGCCCAGCGGCGTTCTTGAGACCATCGCGAGCGTGCTCGCTCCTACAGTTAAAGAATCTTACTGACCGAACTGCCGCCCCAAGCCACCCGGTACACCGTGGATATCGGTCTCTTCCCACGGCCCTTTCGGGCTGATCGAGCGGCTCCAGCCGTTGTTCCAGCGGTAGTAGGTGCGCTGGCGGTAGAAGGTGTTGGGCTGATCCTCGAGCACATAGACACCCAGCTTCGGGTCCCAATGGCTGCTGCCCCCAGGCGGCGGCGCGAAGCTCGCCGAGGTGCGCGGCAGCGGCTTGGCGGGCTTGGCCGGGGCTGTCGGCGTGGTCGGCTTGCTCGGCACTGTAGTAGGTGCCGGCTTGGTACCCGGCTGCGACGGCGGGATCGGCGGCGGTGTCGGCTGCTCGGGTCGCTGGACCGCACAAGCGCTCAGCCCGAGAACGACGCTGAGCAGGGTGATACGAGCGATGGCGGTCATGACGATGCTTCCTGTTGATTCCCGGGTTTATTTATCCGGGCTGTCGATGGTGAGTGTCTGCGGCGCGGTGGTGCTGCTGGCCAGAGGCTGACTGCGTCCGATCCACTCGCCTGCCGTCGGTTGGCCGGCGCGGGAGATGCGCGCAACCAGTTGGACTTCAGGGAAGTTCGACAGTTTCAACTGCGGCATCATTGCGTCAGCATCGCCCAGTTCGACGGTTGCTGGCAGGTCAGCCACGGTCAGGCGCTTGGCCGCCAGCGGCGCGGGCGGACCCGAAGTCGCTCGGGCGAAAATGAACACGCTGTCACCCGGCTGTACTTTGGCCTTCAGGTCCGCTGCCAGATCCACCTGGACCTTGAGCAGCGCACCAGTCTTGGCTACCGCAGCAGGAGCAGGAGCCACCTTGCCGCCGCTGGCCTCCAGCTTCTCGGTGGCGCGGGTAATGCCGCCCTGCAGGGCGATGCGCGACTTGTCTTCCGGCGGCAACTGCACCATCAAGCGATTCCAGTAATCGATGGCGTCCTGATAACGCTGAGCTTCGAACGCGGCAATGCCGAGCAGCCCCAGGCTGGTGACTTCGTTAGGATCGGCTTTGAGCGCTTCATCGGTCAGCGCCTGGATCTGCTCCGACCACTTCTTGCCCTCGGCGAAATACAGAGCCTGTGCCCATTGCCCCAACAGTTCCGGCTGGCGCCCGGCGAGGTTCACGGTGCGCTCGAAGATCTTCGCCGCGTCCGCAGGACGCTCTTCAGTCATGTAGGTACGACCGAGGAAGTACAGCGCTTCGGCGGATTCCGGCTGAGCCGCGACCGCACGCTCCAGGCGCTGGGTCATTTCTTCCATCGATTTGGGCGCGTGGGAGAACTCCCGGGTCAGCTCGACTTTGTCGCTGGCACCGAAATGCAGGTACAAACCAAGACCCAGCACCGGTACCAGGATCGCCGCCAGCAACGGCGCCGGTTTGCCCAGGCGCGAAGCACGCGGCACGACAGCACCTTCGGTATCGGCGAGCAGTTCGCGCGCAGCTTCGGCGCGACCGGCCTCCATCTGCGCGGCATCGAGCACGCCTTCATCCTGCTGAGACTGCAACTCAGCCACGCGCTCCTGATACAGCGCCACGTTCAGGGCGGTACGATCCTCTTCGAGCTGGGCGCGACGGTGGCGCAGGACGGGGATCAGCAGAAAACTCAGGGCCACCAGAAGCAGCAGACCTGCAGCGAGCCAGAAATCAATCATTCTTGGTTTTTATCCAACAGTTGGTCGAGGCGCTTGCGCTCCTCGGCAGAAAGCGAGTCCGGGGTTTCGGCGCGTTGCGTGCGACGGCGGCGGACGATCACGGCGATGACCACAAAACCGCCCAACAACAGGCCGGCAGGGCCGAACCAGAGCAACGCGGTCTTGGCGTTCAGGGCAGGCTTGTAGCGGACGAAGTCACCGTAGCGGTCCACCATGAAGTCGATGATCTGCTGGTTGTCCTTGCCCTCACCGAGCATGCGGAAAATCTCTTTGCGCAGGTCGGCGGCGATCGGTGCGTTGGAGTCGGCGATGTCCTGATTCTGGCACTTGGGGCAACGAAGTTCCTTGGTCAGCTCGCGAAAACGCTCACGATCCCCTTCCTTGGCAAACTCGTAGGTGTCGATGGCGGCATGGGCCACGCCGGCCATGCTCAAGCCCAGGACCACCGCGGCGAGCCAGCGCTTCATGGCTTGGCCTCATCGACCAGCGCCTGATACTTGGCTGCCAGTTTTTCGCGCCAGACCTGCTCGTCGATCACCCCGACGAACTTGTCGCGAATGATGCCCTTGGCGTCGATGAAGAAGGTTTCCGGCGCGCCATAGACACCCAGGTTCAAGCCCAGGGTGCCGGCGTCGTCACGGATGTCCAGCTGATAGGGATTGTGGAACTCGCTCAGCCACTTCAAGGCGTCGGCGTTGACGTCCTTGTAGTTGATGCCGTAGATCACCACGCCCTTCTCGGCCAGCTTGTTCAGCACCGGGTGCTCGACCCGGCAGGAAATGCACCAGGTGCCCCACACGTTGACCAGTGCCGGTTTACCGACGATATCGGCACGGGTCAGGGTCTTGTCGCCCTGCACAGTCGGCAGGGAAAACTCCGGGAAAGGCTTGCCGATCATCGCCGACGGCAACTCGGCCGGGTCCAGGTACAGACCGCGATACAGGAAAACAGCGACCACCAGAAAAATCGCCAGCGGCAACAGCATCAACCAACGTTTCATGCAGTGGCTCCATCCATACCCAGTACTTCACGCACCCGGCTTTTTACCTTGACCCGATAACGCCGATCCAGCGCCGCCAACAACCCACCGAGACCGGTGAGCAAGCCGCCGAACCAGATCCAGCGTACGAACGGTTTGACGTGAACGCGAACGGCCCAGGCACCATCGCCCAGCGGTTCGCCCAGCGCCACATAGAGGTCACGGGTGAATCCGGCGTCGATCCCGGCTTCGGTCATGACCGAATTCTGCACGGTGTAGAGGCGTTTTTCCGGGTGCAGCACGCTGATTTCCTTGCCATCGCGGATCACCCGGATGGTGCCCTTGTCGGAAGTGAAGTTCGGGCCTTCGAAGTGCTTGGCGCCTTCGAACACGAAGTGGTAACCGGCCAGGTCCATGGACTCGCCCGGCGCCAGGCGCAGGTCGCGCTCGGCACTGTTCTGGCTCGACAGCACCACACCCAGGGCGCAGACCGCGATGCCCACGTGCGCCAGTTGCATGCCCCAATAGCTGCGGGTCAGGGTCGGCAGGCCTTTGATCAGGCCTTTGTGGCGGGTCTTGTCGAAGATGTCACGCACGCCGGCCAGCAACACCCAGGCCGCGAGCAGGAAGGTCGCGAGTACCGCCCAGTTGAAATCGCCGTAGGCGACGCCGGCCACCACGGCCATGGCGACGCTGCCGAGCAGCACCGGGGTGAGCATGCTCATCAGCCATTTCACCGGAGTGTCTTTCCAGCGCACGATCACGCCGACCGCCATCACCAGCATCAACAAGGCCATCAACGGAATGAACAGCGCGTTGAAATATGGCGGGCCGACCGACAGCTTGGCGCCGGTCATGGCATCGAGAATCAGCGGATACAGGGTGCCGAGCAGGATCATCGACGCCGCCACCACCAGCACCAGGTTGTTCCCCAGCAGCAGGGTTTCCCGGGACCAGAGGTTGAAGCCGACCTGGCTCTTGACCACCGGCGCGCGCAGGGCGAACAGCGTCAGCGAACCGCCGACCACGAACAGCAGGAAGATCAGGATGAACACGCCGCGCTCCGGGTCGGAGGCGAACGCGTGAACCGAGGTCAGCACGCCGGAACGCACGAGGAAGGTGCCCAACAGGCTCAACGAGAACGCGGCGATGGCCAGCAGCACGGTCCAGCTCTTGAAAACGCCACGTTTTTCCGTGACCGCCAGCGAGTGAATTAGCGCGGTGCCCACCAGCCAAGGCATGAAGGAGGCGTTTTCCACCGGGTCCCAGAACCACCAGCCGCCCCAGCCGAGCTCGTAGTAGGCCCACCAGGAGCCGAGGGTGATGCCGATGCCGAGAAAGGCCCAGGCGACGATGGTCCATGGCCGCGACCAACGTGCCCACGCCGCATCCAGGCGACCGCCCAGCAGCGCGGCAATGGCGAAGGCGAAAGCCACGGAAAAACCGACGTAACCCATGTACAGCATCGGTGGATGCACGATCAGGCCGATGTCTTGCAGCAGCGGGTTGAGGTCGCGTCCGTCGCCAGGAATCTGCGGCAGGATGCGTGCGAACGGGTTGGAAGTGAGGATCAGGAACAGCAGGAAACCGGTGCTGATCATGCCCATGACCGCCAGCACCCGCGCCAGCATCACCTGCGGCAGCTGCCGGGAGAACACCGACACGGCGAAGGTCCAGCCACCGAGGATCAAGGCCCACAACAGCAAAGAACCTTCGTGGGCGCCCCACACCGCGCTGAACTTGTAGTACCACGGCAGCGCGCTGTTGGAGTTGCTGGCGACATAGGCGACGGAGAAGTCGTCGGTCATGAACGCGTAGGTCAGGACACCGAAGGCGAACAGCAGAAAGGCGAACTGGCCCCACGCGGCCGGCTGGGCCAGGCTCATCCACAAACGGTCACCGCGCCAGGCACCCAGCAGCGGTACCACGGCCTGAACCAGCGCGAAACACAGCGCCAGAATCATCGCCAAATGGCCCAACTCTGGAATGAAAAGACCGGAAACAAGAAGATCGGAATTCATCAATCAACCCTCCTTCGCTGGAGCAGGAGCGGACTGACCACTGTCCTTGAGCGCCTTGGTCACTTCCGGCGGCATGTACTTCTCGTCGTGCTTGGCCAGCACTTCGTCGGCCACCACCACGCCATCGGCGTTGAGCTTGCCCAGGGCAACGATGCCCTGCCCTTCGCGGAACAGATCCGGAAGGATGCCGCGATAGGTGATGGTCACGGATTTGTTGAAGTCGGTGACGATGAACTTCACGTCCAGCGAATCGCTGGAGCGTTGCAGCGAACCCTTCTCGACCATGCCGCCGGCGCGAATGCGCGTATCTTGCGGCGCTTCGCCATTGGCGATCTGGGTGGGCGTGTAAAACAGATTGATGTTTTGCTGCAGGGCGCTCAGGGCCAGGCCGACGGCAGCGCCGACCCCGACCAGAATCGCGAGAATGATGATAAGACGCTTTTTACGCAGCGGATTCACTTGCCGTTCTCCCGGCGCAGACGACGCGCCTCTTGTTGCAGATAACGCTTGCGGGCCAGGATCGGCGCCGCCACGTTGAGGGCCAGCACCGCCAGGCAGATGCCATAGGCCGACCAGACATACAGACCGTGATGGCCCATGGCGAGGAAATCGCCGAATGACGCAAAACTCATCGAACGACCTCCAGGCTGTTTTCCACTTCGGCCTTGACCCAACTGGCCCGCGCCTCGCGCTTGAGCACTTCCAGACGCATGCGCAGCAGCAGGACCGCGCCGAAGAAACAATAGAAACCCAACACCGTCAGCAGCAGCGGCAGCCACATTTCGGCGGGCATCGCCGGCTTTTCGGTCAGGGTGAAGGTCGCGCCCTGGTGCAGGGTGTTCCACCACTCCACCGAGTACTTGATGATCGGGATGTTGATCACGCCGACAATCGCCAGCACCGCGCAGGCCTTGGCCGCGCTGTCACGATTGCTGATGGCGTTGCCCAGCGCAATGACACCGAAGTACAGAAACAGCAGGATCAGCATGGACGTTAGTCGCGCATCCCAGACCCACCAAGAACCCCAGGTCGGTTTGCCCCAGATCGCGCCGGTGACCAACGCCACCGCGGTCATCCAGGCGCCGATGGGCGCCGCGCATTGCAGGGCGACGTCGGCCAGTTTCATTTTCCACACCAGCCCCACGACGCCGCACACCGCCAGCATCACATAGATGGACTGCGCCAGCATGGCGGCCGGAACGTGGATATAGATGATGCGAAAGCTGTTGCCCTGCTGATAGTCGGGCGGCGCGAAGGCCAGGCCCCAGACCACGCCAACGCCGATCAGCAGCAACGCTGCGATGCTCAGCCACGGCAGCATTTTGCCGCTGATGCCGTAGAACCACTTGGGTGAGCCGAGCTTATGAAACCAGGTCCAGTTCATTACTGTTTCCATCACGGTTGCCGCTCGCTTTCACGAGTCGGTCAAAGGGTCTGCCTTACTTCAAAAGAAGTGATCAAAAATTGATCAGACCTCATTATTATTCGCCGACGCTGATCTTCAGGCCAGCAGCTATTGCAAAGGGTGTCAGGGTTATCGCCAGGGCGGTCAGGCTGCCAAGCCACAACAGATAACCGGTCGCCGGCATGCCCTGCAAGGCCGCCTGCAAGGCGCCACTGCCGAGGATCAACACCGGGATGTACAACGGCAGAATCAGCAACGCCAGCAACAGGCCACCGCGCTTCAAACCGACGGTCAACGCCGCGCCCACCGCGCCGAGCAGGCTCAGCACCGGTGTACCGAGCAACAACGAAAGCAGCAACACCGGCAGACAGGCGGCGGGCAAACCGAGCATCAACGCCAGCAAGGGAGCGAGCAAAACCAGTGCCAGCCCGGAAAAAGCCCAGTGTGCCAGTACCTTTGCCAAAACCAGAAGAGCCAGGGGGTGCGGCGAAAGGACCCACTGTTCCAGCGATCCATCCTCGAAATCACTGCGGAAAAGCCCGTCCAGCGAGAGCAGGACCGATAAAAGCGCCGCCACCCAGACCAGGCCCGGAGACAAGGTTTGCAACAATTGAGACTCGGGGCCGACCGCCAGCGGGAACAGCGATACCACGATCGCGAAGAACACCAGCGGATTGGCCAGCTCCGCCGGACGACGGAACAGCAGACGGGCCTCACGGGCGACCAACAGGCCAAACACACTCATACGGCCCATTTCCCCAGATCGACGTCGCGATAACCGGCCGGCATCCGGCTCAGCGTGTGGTGAGTGGTCAAAACCACCATGCCGCCCCGTTCGCAGTGGCCGGCGAGGTGCTCCTCGAGCTGCGCCACGCCCTGCTTGTCCAGCGCGGTGAACGGCTCGTCGAGAATCCATAGCGGCGGGCTGTCCAGATACAGGCGCGCCAAGGCGACACGGCGCTGCTGGCCGGCGGACAGGGTATGACAGGGAACGTCTTCGAAACCACGCAATCCGACCGCCGCCAGGGCTTGCCAGATCGCATCATGGGAGGCCGGCTGATGCAGGGCGCACAGCCAGCTCAGGTTCTCTTCGGGGGTGAGCAAGTCCTTGATCCCCGCCGCGTGCCCGATCCACAACAGGTTGCGCGCCAGCTCCGCGCGCTGCTCGTGCAATGGCTGACCATTGAGCAGCACTTCACCGGCGGTCGGCTGCATCAATCCGGACAGCAGGCGCAACAGGCTGGTCTTGCCGCTGCCATTGGGGCCGCTGATTTGAATCATTTCGCCACTGGCCAGTCTCAAATCGAGATTTTCAAAAAGCAGCCGAAGGTCTCGCTCGCAGGCAAGGGCAACGGTTTGCAGGACAGGACTGGTCAAGGGTTCACGGGCCTTATACGGTTCAAGTCGGCTCTGACGCGGCCGTTAAAGAGATGCACAATAGTTGAATTGGCGGCCCGGGCGCGCGACCTGAGTCAAATAATTGCAATGTTTCGGGCAGCCTGTATACAACCGCGCGGCATTATACATGCCATTTCCTACTCCAAAGAGCGCATTTTCCCAAGGTTGTGACCGCGTATGACAGGCGAAATGAACATCCTCCCGCTACCGCAAACGCCTGCGGCGTCCACGCGTCCGCAGACGGTCAGTGGTGAATTGCTCAAGCTGCTGACGCCCATCGAGGGCCTGATCAACGCCGGTCAGACCGCCAAGGCCGAAGTGCTGTCGCTCAAGCAGGCGGACCAGACCTTTCAACTGCTGCTCAAGGTCACCCTCGACAGCGGTCGCCAGACCACGGTTTCGGCCACCAGCAACCAGCCGCTGGCCCAGGGCACCAGCATCGCGGTGACCCAGCCTTCGGCCGGCAACCTGGCCATCACCGTGCAACAGGCCATCGCTTCCAGCGTCGCGACCCTCACCCGCCTCGACACCGCGCAACTGCCGGTGGGCACCCTGTTGCAGGGCAAAGTGCTGACCTCCCAGGTGCTGCCACAAGTGCCGGGGCAACCGACGGTGTTTCGCTCGATGGTGAGCCTGCTCAACACCGCCCTGAGCGGCAGCACCTTGAGCATCGACAGCCCGCAGCCCCTGCGCATCGGCACCCTGCTCAGCGCCCAGGTGCAGGACACCCAGACCCTGAAGTTCCTACCCTTGAGCAGTCGTCAGGAGCAATTGGCGGTGACTCAGCAACTGGCCAGCCAAACCAGCCGCCAGGGTTCGCTGGATGGCTTGCTCAAACTCCTGCAGAACCTGCCGCCCTCGAATCAGACCTCCAGCGACCTGCGCGTCGCCGTGGACAAACTGCTGGCCGGTCTGCCCGACGTACAGCAACTGAGTACGCCCAAGGGACTGCTTCAAGCGCTGGTCGGCAGCGGCGCGTTTCTTGAAACCAAGCTGCTGGGCGGTCAGAACCCGACACTGGCCCCGGACATGAAAGCCGATCTGCTCAAGCTGATCGCGCAACTGACGCCGAACCTGCCGACCAGCACCAACCTCAGTGCGATCATCGCCGCCAATACTTTGGCCCAGGCCATGCCGAGCTTCGTGCGCAACGCCCTCGGGATGCTCGGCCAGGTCAGCGCCAAACCCTCGCCCACCAGCTTCCCGCTGCCCGAGCGCCTGCTGCAAAGCGCCGAAGGCGAGGACGACCTCGAACACCTGCTGCGCCTGGCCGCCGCAGCGGTATCGCGCCTGCAAAGCCATCAGCTGTCGAGCTTGGAACAGACCGGCGTGACCAGCGACGGTCGCTTGGTGAGCACCTGGCAACTGGAAATCCCGATGCGCAACCTGCAGGACATCGTGCCCCTGCAGATCAAGTTCCAGCGCGAAGAAATCCCCGACCGGGAGCAACCCCAGGAACGTCGCGACGAACGCGAGCCCAAGCAGCAACTGTGGCGCGTCGAACTGGCATTCGATCTGGAACCCTTGGGTCCGATGCAGGTTCAGGCGCAATTGATCCGCGGCAGCCTGTCCAGCCAACTGTGGGCCGAACGCCCCTACACCGCCGACCTGATCGAAAACAACCTGGCCGCCCTGCGCCAGCGCCTGCTGGCCTCGGGCCTGAACGTCACCGATCTCGACTGCCACCAGGGCAAACCGCCCCAAGGCCCCCAAACCCGCCTCGAACAACGCTGGGTCGACGAAACCGCATGAACAACGCCAACGCCCCACGCCAGGCCATCGCCCTCCAATACGACGGCCACCACGCCCCCACCCTCACCGCCAAGGGCGACGAAGAATTGGCGGAAGAAATCCTGCGAATCGCCCGCGAATACGAAGTACCGATCTACGAAAACCCGGAACTGGTGAGATTGCTGGCAAGGATGGAATTGGGAGACAGCATTCCGGAAGAGCTGTACCGCACGATTGCCGAGATCATTGCGTTCGCGTGGAATCTGAAGGGCAAGTTCCCGGCAGGACAGGATCCGAATGCGCCGCGAGTGGAGAAGGATGTGACGGAGCGAGGAGACGATTACTAAGTCTTCGAACGCCATCCTGTAGGAGCGAGCACGCTCGCGATGGACGCCAACGATAACGCTGGCAACCAGACACCCCGCGGTGTCCGGTCCTCCATCGCGAGCGTGCTCGCTCCTACAGGTGAGGGGTGGTTCAGGTGTTTTTGTGAAGCTTGCTCATCAGCTCCGCCTCGGCCTGGGTCAGGCCGCAGGACTGGGTGAGTTCGTCGACGCTGGCGCCCATGCCGACCAGTCGGGCCGCTTGGGCGAACGACAGGCTGGAGGGGTCGCGCTGTTCGACCTGGGCGAGTTTGTCCGGCAGGGGCGCGACGATGGCACGCAGTTCGTGCAGATCCTCGCCCATGCGGACGTTGCCGTTCTGGTAGTTATCGACGCGTTTGCCCAGGTCCTTGATGCGCTGATCACGCAGCGCATCGCTCTCGGCCTGTTGCGCAGCGATCTGCTTTTGACTGCGTATGTACGCCAGAAACATTGCCAGCGTGCCTGCCCAAAACAGGAACAGGACAATGACCGCTACCTCGAGAATCAATCAGATACTCTCCAGTTCCGACCATTCTTCTTCGCTCATCATCTTGTCCAGTTCGACAAGGATCAGCAGTTCGTTGTTCTTGTTGCACACGCCTTGAATGAACTTGGCGGATTCTTCGTTACCGACGTTCGGTGCGGTTTCGATTTCCGACTGACGCAGGTAAACCACTTCGGCCACGCTATCGACCATGATCCCGACGACTTGCTTGTCGGCTTCGATGATGACGATACGGGTGTTGTCGCTGATTTCGGCATTCATCAGGCCGAAGCGCTGGCGGGTGTCGATCACGGTGACCACGTTGCCGCGCAGGTTGATGATGCCCAGCACATAGCTTGGCGCACCCGGAACAGGAGCGATTTCGGTGTAGCGCAGGACTTCCTGAACACGCATCACGTTGATGCCGTAGGTTTCATTGTCCAGCTTGAAGGTCACCCATTGCAGGATCGGATCTTCGGAACCCTTTGCCGCCGTCGCCTTGTCATTCATAGCCTTTCCCCTCGAAAAACCGCTCTGGCGGTATGTGTACGGTGCTGCGGCATTCGAATGCCGTCGCCTGTTTGTCGTGCAGATTTCATTTCAATTTCTGGACCGGCTTGCTGCCGCCCATGTGCTTTGCCCCGCCGCTGGCGATCAACGCGGCCAGTTCGGAAACATCCAGCAGCGCGCACATGTGTTCGATCACTGTGCCGGCCAGCCACGGTCGTTGACCGCGATGGCTGCGCCATTTGATTTCATTCGGGTCCAGGCGCAACGAGCGGCTGACCTGGTGGACCGCCAGCCCCCATTCGTAGCCCTGGACCGAAATCACGTATTGCAGGCCCTGCTTGAAGTCGTCGCGATAGCGGTCCGGCATCACCCAGCGCGCGGTGTCGAGCACCTTCAGATTGCCGGCCTGGCTCGGCAGGATGCCCAGGAACCACTCCGGCTGACCGAACAGTGGCGTCAGGTCGTGACCGGCCAGCGGATAGATCGAACCCAGGCAGACCAGAGGCACCGCCAGGGTCAGACCTGCGACGTCGAACAGCAGGCATTCGAAAGGCTCGGCCGCCCAGCTCGGACGGCCATCGGTTTCCACTGGAGGCGGCGTATTGCTCGGCGGCAGGTGGACTTCGACCACCGGCGGGATCAGAGTTTGCGTCACCTCTATGGCCGCTGGTTCCGGTACCTCGACGACGGGTTCCTGCGGCGGCGGAACCTCGACCGGTGGCGGCACCAGGGCTTTGAGCAACGGCGCGATGGTGGAAATCGGGGCCATGACCGGCAGTGCAGCTTCCAGCACCGGGGCCTTCACCACCGGAGCTATCGGAGCCGGTGCAGCTGTAACTGTGGCTGCACGGGCATCACGGACCTGCTCTTCAAGCACCGCCGCCTGGAATTCGTCCAGCACGGTTTCAGATGCGGCCTCTTCGGGCAAAACCTCGACAGGCAGCACCAATTCCTCGGGCACATCCTCCAGCAAACTGTCCAGATACGACTGCAAGGCCAGTTGCGGGCGCGACGTGATCTTCAACGGCCGATTCATTGGCATGCCCCCAGACGGATCGGGTTCATCTCACGCCACCTGCGAAACAAGCTGCGCCGCCAGCAATTGCTTGAGCAGCGCACGGTAGGCGAGAACTCCACGGCTCTTGCCGTCGAATTGCGAAGGCGTCAGACCGGCACGGCTGGCATCGCGCAAGCGCGTATCCACCGGGATGTAGCCCTGCCAGATCTCTTCGGGGAACTTGTCGCGCAAGACCCGCAGCGTACCGAGGGACGCCTGGGTACGGCGGTCGAACAGGGTCGGCACGATGGTGAACGGCAAGGTCTGCTTGCGCGAGCGATTGATCATCGTCAGCGTATTGACCATGCGCTCCAGGCCTTTGACGGCCAGGTGTTCGGTCTGCACCGGGATCACCAGTTGCTGGCTCGCCGCCAAGGCGTTGACCATCAACACGCCGAGCAGCGGCGGGCTGTCGATGATCGCGTAATCGAAATCCTGCCACAGCTGCGCCAGGCTCTTGGCGATCACCAGGCCCAGGCCGCTCTGGCCCGGCGACTGACGTTCAAGGGTCGCCAGCGCCGTGCTCGATGGCAACAGGGAAATGCGTTCATCGCTGGTGGAAAGCAGCAATTGCCCGGGCAGGCCCTGGGGCACGGTGCCCTTGTGCAGGAACAGGTCGTAGTTGCTGTGTTCCAGGCTGTCGGGGTCGTAACCGAAATAGCTGGTCATGGAGCCGTGGGGGTCGAGGTCGACCACGACCACGCGCTTGCCCGCCTCGGCCAGCAAACCGGCTAAAGCGATGGAGGAAGTGGTTTTACCGACACCACCCTTTTGATTGGCGACTGCCCAGACTCTCATTCGGAATGTTCCTCCCGGTCGAACGGATCGACCGAGAAATAGCTCAACGTGTTAATGCGGGTGACGGAGAATTGACGGAGCTCTCGCGTACCGGCGACTTGACCGGGGTCGGTGCAGTTTGTGTGCCAGCCCGCTTCAATGCCGCATCGGGAGTGGTATGAGCGGTACCTGTACCGGTCAGGCTGCGGCGTACGTCCAGGTTGCGCGACACCACCAGCACCACGCGCCGGTTGCGCGCCCGCCCCTCGGCCGTGGCGTTGTTGGCCACCGGCTGAAACTCGCCGTAACCCACCGACGCCAGACGACCCGGGTTGACTCCCTGCATCGCCAGCATGCGCACGATGCTCGCTGAACGGGCCGACGACAGTTCCCAGTTGGTCGGGTACTGCGCGGTACGAATCGGCTGGTCGTCGGTGAAACCTTCGACGTGGATCGGGTTGTCGAACGGCTTCAGGATCGCCGCGACCTTGTCGATGATGTTGAACGCGATGTCGCTGGGCATGGCATCGCCACTGCCGAACAACAGGCTGGAATTGAGTTCGATCTCGACCCACAACTCGTTGCCGCGCACGGTCATCTGGTTGGAGCTGATCAGGTCGCCGAACGCCGCGCTGATATCATCGGCGATGCTCTTGAGCGGATCGCTGGCACCGGCAACTCCCGCGTCAACCTGATCGCTGTCCTTGACCAGAGGCTTGGCCGGGGTCACGGTCTTGGGCCGCTCATCGCCGATGGGAATCGGCTTGAGGGCGCGATCGGTATCGGTAAAGACACCGATCAGCGCCTCGGAAATGATCTTGTACTTGCCTTCGTTGACCGAAGAAATGGAGTACATCACCACGAAAAATGCGAACAGCAAGGTGATGAAGTCGGCATAGGAAACCAGCCAACGTTCATGGTTTACATGCTCTTCATGCTGGCGACGACGGGCCATGAGGTTATTCCCTTAATCCATGAAGCCCTGAAGCTTCAACTCAATGGAGCGAGGGTTTTCACCTTCGGCGATCGACAGAATGCCTTCGAGCAACATTTCGCGATAACGCGACTGACGCAATGCGATGGATTTGAGTTTGGCGGCAATCGGCAGCAGCACCAGGTTGGCGCTGGCCACACCGTAGATGGTGGCAACGAAGGCCACGGCGATACCGTTACCCAATTGCGACGGATCGCCCAGGTTGCCCATGACGTGAATCAGGCCCATCACCGCGCCGATGATCCCGATGGTCGGCGCGTAGCCGCCCATGCTCTCGAAGACCTTGGCCGCCTCGATGTCGCGGCTTTCCTGGGTGTAGAAATCCACTTCCAGAATGCTGCGGATGGCTTCCGGCTCGGCGCCATCGACCAGCAGTTGCAGGCCTTTGCGCGAGTAGCTGTCAGGTTCGGTATCGGCCACGCCTTCAAGACCCAGCAGGCCTTCCTTGCGGGCGGTCAGGCTCCAGTTGACGACACGGTCGATACCGCCGGCCAGGTCGACCCGCGGCGGAAACAGGATCCACGCCAGGATCTGCATGGCGCGCTTGAAGGCGCTCATCGGCGATTGCAGCAGCGCCGCGCCGATGGTCCCGCCCAGTACGATCAACGCCGCCGGGCCGTTGGCCAGAGCGCCGAGGTGACCGCCTTCCAGGTAGTTGCCGCCGATGATGGCGACAAAGGCCATGATGATGCCGATAAGGCTGAGAACGTCCATCAGATACAGGCCTCGACCAGGTGCTTGCCGATGTCGTCCAGGCTGTACACCGCGTCGGCGAGCTCGGCTTTGACGATGGCCATCGGCATGCCGTAGATCACGCAACTGGCCTCATCCTGGGCCCAGATCGAACTGCCGCCCTGCTTGAGCAGACGCGCGCCTTCGCGACCGTCGGCGCCCATGCCGGTCAGCACCACCGCCAGAACTTTGTCACCGTAGGATTTGGCTGCCGAACCGAAGGTGATGTCCACGCACGGCTTGTAGTTCAGACGCTCGTCGCCCGGCAGGATTTTCACCGCGCCACGGCCGTCGATCATCATTTGTTTGCCGCCAGGGGCCAGCAACGCCAGGCCCGGACGCAGGATGTCGCCATCCTCGGCTTCCTTGACGGTGATGCGGCACAACTTGTCCAGGCGCTCGGCGAAAGCCTTGGTGAAGGCTGCCGGCATGTGCTGGATCAGCACGATCGGCGCCGGGAAACTCGCCGGCAACTGGGTCAGGACTCGCTGCAGGGCAACCGGACCGCCGGTGGACGTGCCGATGGCGACCAGCTTGTAGGCCTTGCGCTTGGGCGCTGGCGATGCAGACGCATGGGTGTGCACAGGCGCAGGTGCCCGGCTCGGGATCGGCGAGGTGCGTGCAGGCGCGCTGCTGCCGTAGCTGCCAATGCTCGATGGCGCAGGCGAAGGCGCAGAGGTTGAGGTGTGCGAAGGGGCGGCCGCTGGCGCCGGCGCGCTATAGCTGCTCAGGCGACGGTTACTGCGCGAGATGCTGTGGATCTTCTCGCACAGCAGTTGCTTGACCTTCTCGGGATTGCGCGAGATGTCTTCGAAATTCTTCGGCAGGAAGTCCACCGCGCCGGCGTCCAGCGCATCCAGGGTTACCCGGGCGCCTTCATGGGTCAGCGAGGAGAACATCAAGACCGGGGTCGGGCAGCGTTGCATGATGTGCCGCACCGCCGTGATGCCATCCATCATCGGCATCTCGTAGTCCATGGTGATCACGTCCGGCTTGAGGGCCAGTGCCTGATCGATCGCCTCCTTTCCGTTAGTCGCCGTACCGACGACCTGGATATTGGAATCCGCTGAAAGAATTTCCGAGACGCGGCGGCGGAAAAACCCCGAATCATCCACCACCAGGACTTTAACTGCCATAAACACTCCGTTAGGACGGAGCGAGGCTCAGTCGCCCCGCTCCACCAGAATCAAATACGCCGCGTGGCGTAACGCTTGAGCATGCTCGGTACATCGAGAATCAGCGCGATGCGACCGTCACCGGTGATGGTGGCGCCCGACATGCCCGGGGTTCCCTGGAGCATCTTGCCCAATGGCTTGATGACCACTTCTTCCTGGCCCACCAGTTGATCGACGACGAAGCCGATCCGCTGGGTGCCCACCGAAAGGATCACCACATGGCCTTCGCGCTGCTCTTCGTGAGCGGCGGAGCTGACCAGCCAGCGCTTGAGGTAGAACAATGGCAGCGCCTTGTCCCGCACGATCACCACTTCCTGGCCGTCCACCACGTTGGTGGTAGAGAGGTCGAGGTGGAAGATTTCGTTGACGTTCACCAGCGGGAACGCGAACGCCTGGTTGCCGAGCATGACCATCAGCGTCGGCATGATTGCCAGGGTCAGCGGCACCTTGATGACGATCTTCGATCCCTGGCCCTTGGCCGAGTAGATGTTGATCGAGCCGTTGAGCTGGGAAATCTTGGTCTTCACCACGTCCATGCCCACGCCGCGGCCGGACACGTCGGAGATCTCGGTCTTGGTCGAGAAGCCCGGGGCGAAAATCAGGTTGTAGCACTCGGTGTCGCTCAGGCGCTCGGCCGCATCCTTGTCCATCACGCCGCGTTTCACCGCGATGGAACGCAGGACGTTCGGGTCCATGCCCTTGCCGTCATCGGAGATCGACAACAGGATGTGGTCACCTTCCTGCTCGGCGGCCAGGACCACCTTGCCGCCACGGGCCTTGCCCGAGGCTTCGCGCTCTTCCGGCGACTCGATGCCGTGGTCGACCGCGTTGCGCACCAAGTGCACCAGCGGGTCGGCCAGGGCCTCGACCAGGTTCTTGTCCAGGTCGGTGTCTTCGCCGACCAGTTCCAGGTTGATCTCTTTCTTGAGCTGGCGAGCCAGGTCGCGAACCAGACGCGGGAAGCGCCCGAAGACCTTCTTGATCGGTTGCATCCGGGTCTTCATGACCGCGGTCTGCAGATCGGCGGTGACCACGTCGAGGTTCGACACAGCCTTGGACATGGCTTCATCGCCGCTGTTGAGGCCCAGGCGGACCAGGCGGTTACGCACCAGCACCAGTTCGCCGACCATGTTCATGATCTCGTCCAGACGCGCGGTGTCGACCCGCACGGTGGTCTCGGCTTCGCTGGCCGGCTTTTCAGGCGGTGGCGAGGCCGGGGCACGGGCTGGCGCCGGTGCGGCAGCGGCGGCTGGTGCAGATGTTTCGGCTTTTGGCTCAGGCGCCTTGGCCGCGGGTTTCGGCGCTGCTGCCTTGGCTGCAGGCGTTGCCGCGGGAGCGCTGGTAGCAGCAGTAGCGGTGCCGGCTTTCGCCGCCACGTCGGTGAACTTGCCCTTGCCGTGCAAATCGTCAAGCAGTGCTTCGAATTCGTGATCGGTAATCAGGTCGCTGCCGGCCGCCGCAGCGGTGGGGGCAGCAGGCGGCGTCGCCGAAGCGATGGCCGATTCCAGTGCTTCAACGGCGAAGTTGCCCTTGCCGTGCAGCTGATCGAGCAGTGCTTCGAATTCGTCATCGGTAATGTCGGAGCTGTCGCCTTCGGCTTTCGGCTCCTGGGGCGCGGCAGGCGTCGCTGGCAGGGAGTTGACGGCGAACTGGCCTTTGCCGTGCAGTTGGTCGAGCAACGACTCGAACTCGGCATCGGTGATTTCGTCGCTGGCCGCTTCCTCACTGGCTGCAGCCGGGGCAGTGGCTGGAGCAGCCGGAGCCTCGGCCTGCGCCTTGACGGCGTTGAGCGAGTCCAGCAGCTGTTCGAATTCACTGTCGGTGATGTCGGCCGATTCGCTCTCGGCGACAGGCTCTTCAACCACTTCGGCTACAGGTGCAGCAGCGGCCTCGTCAGCGCTTTGCGGTTCGGCAAGGCGCGACAGGGCAGCGAGCAATTCGGGTGTGGCAGCCGTGATCGGGCTGCGGTCGCGGACTTCGCCGAACATGCTGTTGACTGCGTCCAGTGCTTCGAGAACCACGTCCATCAGTTCCGAGTCGACGCGACGCTCACCCTTGCGCAGGATGTCGAACACGTTCTCGGCGATGTGACAGCACTCCACCAGCTCGTTGAGCTGAAGGAAGCCGGCGCCCCCTTTTACAGTGTGAAAACCGCGAAAAATTGCATTGAGCAGGTCCGCATCGTCCGGCCGGCTTTCCAGCTCGACCAGTTGCTCGGACAGTTGCTCTAGAATCTCGCCGGCCTCAACCAGGAAATCCTGAAGGATCTCTTCATCGGCGCCGAAGCTCATTAATGGTGTGCTCCTAACAGAACAGGTCTAAAAAAGAACCTAAAAACCAAGGCTGGATAACAAGTCGTCCACATCATCCTGACCGGATACAACGTCTTCTCTTTTATCGGCATGAATCTGCGGACCTTCACCCTGAGAGAGATGTTTTTGTGGATCTTTTTCTGCAAGCATCGCCGCACGGTCATGTTCGATACCCGCAAAGCGGTCTACCTGGCTGGCCATGAGTACGAGCTTGAGCAGGTTGCTTTCTACTTCGGTGACCAGTTGGGTCACACGTTTGATCACCTGGCCGGTGAGGTCCTGATAATCCTGAGCCAGCAGGATGTCGTTGAGATTGCTCGACACCGTGCGACCGTCTTCGCTGCTGCGCGCCAGGAAAGCGTCGACACGTCGCGCCAGTTCGCGGAACTCTTCAGCCCCGACTTCGCGGCGCATGAAACGTCCCCAGTCCGTGCTCAGCGCCTGGGCTTCTTCGCTCAGGCGGTTGACCACAGGCGTGGCGTTTTCAACAAGGTCCATGGTGCGATTGGCCGCAGCTTCGGTCAGCTTGACCACATACCCCAGACGCTCGGTGGCGTCGGTGATCTGCGACACTTCCTCGGCCTGCGGCATGTGCGGGTCAATCTGGAAATTGACGATTGCGCTGTGCAGCTCGCGGGTGAGCTTGCCCACTTCCTGATACAGGCCGCGGTCACGGGTCTGATTGAGCTCATGGATCAATTGCACAGCATCGCCGAATCGGCCTTTTTCAAGGCTCGCGACCAGTTCGACGGCGTGTTTTTTCAGGGTCGATTCGAAATCGCCCTGCGAAGATTCGTTATGTCCCATAGCTTCCCCGTGACGCCGATCAACCGATGCGTTCGAAAATCTTCTCGATTTTTTCTTTCAGCGCCTGAGCGGTGAAGGGTTTGACGACATAGCCGTTGACGCCGGCCTGGGCCGCTTCGATGATCTGCTCGCGCTTGGCTTCGGCAGTCACCATCAGTACCGGCAGGTGCTTGAGTTTTTCATCGGCGCGCACGTGGCGCAGCAGATCGATACCGGTCATGCCGGGCATGTTCCAGTCAGTCACCAGAAAGTCGATGCTCCCGCTGTTGAGAACCGGAATGGCGGTAGTGCCATCGTCGGCCTCGACCGTGTTGGTGAACCCAAGGTCACGCAACAGGTTTTTAATGATCCGCCGCATCGTTGAGAAGTCATCAACGATGAGGATTTTCATGTTCTTGTCCAATTCGACCTCCAAGCAGACTTAAACGCGCCCAGCACCTGGACGCGCCATTTCAATCAATCTGGCAAACACTCGATGACTGTCGGGGATACAACGGATCGAGACCGGCGCGGTTCATCACCCCGCCAGCCAACTCGCAGTGCCCCCACACTGCCTTCAGCGCGCTCGCCACTCTCCCAAACGCCCCCGCAAACGGGCCGCGCACTGGCTGTGTAACTGGCTGACCCGAGACTCGCTGACTCCCAGGACCTCGCCGATTTCCTTGAGATTCAACTCTTCGTCGTAGTACAGCGCCAACACCAGTCGCTCACGCTCCGGCAAATTGGCAATCGCATCCGCCAGCGCCGCCTGGAAGCGTTCATCTTCCAGATCGCGTGACGGCTCGAGATGAGCACTGGCGCCGTCCTCGTGCAGCCCTTCGTGTTCGCCGTCCTGCAACAGGTCGTCGAAACTGAATAAACGGCTACCCAGGGTGTCGTTCAGAATTGCGTAGTAATCATCGAGACTCAACTGGAGTTCGGCAGCAACCTCATGATCTTTAGCGTCACGTCCGGTTTTAGCTTCAATCGCGCGAATGGCATCGCTGACCATCCGGGTATTGCGATGGACCGAACGTGGTGCCCAGTCCCCTTTGCGTACCTCGTCGAGCATGGCGCCGCGGATGCGGATGCCGGCATAGGTTTCGAAACTCGCGCCCTTGCTGGCGTCGTATTTGGTCGAGACTTCAAGCAGGCCGATCATGCCGGCCTGGATCAGGTCTTCGACCTGCACACTGGCCGGCAGACGCGCCAGCAAGTGGTAGGCAATGCGTTTGACCAGTGGCGCGTAACGCTCGATCAGCTCGTACTGCGCGTCACGCGCCGACTTTTTGTAAAGGTTGTAACCGCTGGCTGTCATAGCACGGGTCCTGCCGTTTGTTGCACGAGGCGCTCGACGAAAAACTCCAGATGGCCACGTGGGTTCGCAGGCAGCGGCCAGGTATCGACCTTCTGCGCGATGGCCTTGAACGCCAGCGAACACTTGGAACGCGGGAAAGCTTCATAGACCGCGCGCTGTTTCTGCACGGCCTTGCGCACGCTTTCGTCGTACGGCACGGCGCCGACGTATTGCAGGGCGACGTCGAGGAAACGGTCGGTCACCTTGGTCAGCTTGGCGAACAGGTTGCGCCCTTCCTGTGGGCTCTGGGCCATGTTGGCCAGCACGCGGAAACGGTTCATGCCGTAGTCGCGGTTAAGCAGCTTGATCAGGGCGTAGGCGTCGGTGATGGAGGTCGGCTCGTCGCAGACCACCAGCAACACTTCCTGTGCGGCGCGCACAAAACTGACTACCGAGTCACCGATACCCGCAGCGGTGTCGATCACCAGCACATCGAGGTTGTCGCCGATGTCGCTGAAAGCCTGGATCAGGCCGGCGTGTTGGGCCGGGCTCAGATGGACCATGCTCTGGGTCCCGGACGCAGCCGGAACGATGCGGATGCCGCCAGGCCCCTGCAACAGGACGTCGCGCAGCTCGCAGCGGCCTTCGATCACGTCGGCCAGGGTACGTTTGGGGGTCAGGCCCAGCAGAACGTCGACGTTCGCCAGCCCCAGGTCGGCGTCGAGCAACATGACACGACGGCCAAGCTCTGCCAAAGCCAGGGACAAGTTCACTGACACGTTAGTTTTCCCGACGCCACCTTTGCCGCCGGTCACCGCGATCACCTGTACGGGATGCATGCTGCCCATGTTATTTCTTTACCTTGTCTTGCATAGACGGAGGCCACATTACTGGCTGCGCGTTCACAACCGGAACAATGCGTGGCAGACCATCGATGTAGGTACAAAAACTATTCATTTTTACCTCAGCCTACCTGCTTGGTCGGGCTGTGGTAGATATCAGCGAACATGTCGGCCATGGCTTCTTCGCTGGGCTCTTCCTGCATTTGCACGCTGACGGCGCGACTGACCAGTTGATGACGGCGCGGCAGATGCAGATCATCCGGAATCCGCGGGCCATCGGTCAGGTAGGCCACCGGCAATTCATGGCTGATGGCAAGGCTCAACACCTCGCCCAGACTGGCGGTTTCATCCAGTTTAGTCAGGATGCAGCCCGCCAGCCCGCAGCGCTTGTAACTGTGGTAGGCAGCCGTTAGAACCTGCTTCTGGCTGGTGGTTGCCAGAACCAGATAATTTTTCGACCGAATGCCGCGTCCGGCCAGGCTTTCAAGCTGCATGCGCAGCGCTGGATCGCTGGCCTGAAGGCCTGCGGTGTCGATCAGCACCACGCGCTTACGCAGCAGTGGATCCAGCGCCTGAACCAGTGATTGACCCGGATCGACGTGGGTTACCGACACGTTGAGAATCCGACCGAGGGTCTTCAACTGCTCCTGGGCACCGATACGATAGCTGTCCATGCTCACCAGCGCGATGTTCTGCGCGCCGTACTTGAGTACGTAGCGGGCAGCCAGCTTGGCCAGGGTGGTGGTCTTGCCCATGCCGGCAGGGCCGACCATGGCAATCACTCCGCCCTCTTCCAGCGGCTCGATTTCCGGTGTGGCGATCATGCGTGCCAGATGCGCCAGCAACATGCGCCAGGCCTGACGGGGTTCTTCGATGTCGGTGATCATCGCCAGCAGGTCGCGGGAAAGCGGACCGGAGAGGCCGATGCGTTGCAGGCGGCGCCACAGGTTGGCCTGATCCGGACGGCGGCCTTGCAGCTGATTCCACGCCAGCGAACCCAGTTGTACTTCCAGCAGCTCGCGCAGACCGTTGAGTTCCGAACGCATCGAGTCGAATGCACGCTGGTCGATCGCCGGCGCCGCGGCAGGCGCAGGCGCCGCACGACGTGGCTCGGCATAGGTCGGCTCGATCAGCGGCTCGGCAGCGGTCAGCGGCAGGCCGGCGAACAATTGGCGATTGACCGCGTTGTCGCTCTCGCCTTCGCTGCGCAGGCTCAATTCGGCCTGGGCGGTGACGATCCGCGACTGGGTCTTGCGCAGCTCGTCTTCGAGTTCCATGTTCGGAACCCGAGGAGCCAGCGCCGACAGCTTGTAATCCAGGGCAGCTGTCAGCTCGACACCACCGGCAATCCGGCGGTTGCCGATAATGGCGGCTTCAGCGCCCAGCTCATCACGAACCAGCTTCATGGCCTGACGCATATCGGCGGCGAAAAAACGCTTAACTTGCATGAATCACTACCCTCAGCCGTTGGGCCCTACTGTCGCAACGATGGTCACTTGCTTGTTGTCCGGAATTTCCTGGTAGGCCAATACATGGATGCCCGGCACTGCCAGCCGGCCAAAACGCGAGAGCATCGCGCGAACCGGACCGGCCACCAGCAGAATCACCGGCTGACCTTGCATCTCCTGACGCTGTGCTGCTTCGATCAACGAACGTTGCAGCTTCTCAGCCATGCTTGGCTCAAGCAGAACGCCCTCTTCCGAGCCTTGTCCTGCCTTCTGCAGACTATTGAGCAAAATCTGTTCCAACCTTGGCTCCAGCGTGATCACTGGCAGCTCCGAGTCAGTGCCTACAATGCTTTGCACGATTGCGCGGGATACGCCGACGCGAACCGCGGCCACCAATGCGGCGGTATCTTGACTCTTGGAAGCGTTGTTCGCGATGGCTTCGGCGATGCTGCGGATATCGCGAACCGGCACCTGTTCGGCCAGCAACGCCTGCAGAACCTTGAGCAATTGCGACAGCGACAACACGCCCGGTACCAGTTCTTCGGCCAGTTTTGGCGAATTTTTCGCCAGCAGTTGCATCAACTGCTGCACTTCCTCGTGGCCAATCAGCTCGCTGGAGTGTTTGTACAGAATCTGGTTCAGGTGAGTCGCCACTACCGTACTGGCATCGACCACGGTGTAGCCCAGCGATTGCGCCTGGGCACGCTGGCTGATTTCGATCCACACCGCCTCCAGCCCGAAAGCCGGATCTTTGGCGGTGATGCCGTTGAGCGTGCCGTAGACCTGCCCCGGGTTGATCGCCAGTTCGCGATCCGGATAGATCTCGGCTTCGGCCAGAATCACCCCCATCAGGGTCAAGCGATAGGCGCTTGGCGCCAGGTCGAGGTTGTCGCGAATGTGCACGGTCGGCATCAGGAAGCCCAGGTCCTGGGACAGCTTCTTGCGCACGCCCTTGATCCGCGCCAGCAACTGACCACCCTGATTGCGGTCCACCAGCGGAATCAGGCGGTAGCCCACTTCCAGGCCGATCATGTCGATCGGCGTCACGTCATCCCAGCCCAGCTCCTTGGTTTCCTGGGCGCGGGCCGGCGATGGCAGCAGTTCCTGCTGACGCTTGACCTCTTCCAGCGCCTGCACCTTGACCTGGTTCTGCTTTTTCCAGAACAGGTAAGCGCCGCCGGCCGCCAGGGCCGCCATGCTGAGGAAGGAGATGTGCGGCATGCCGGGCACCAGGCCCATCACTGCCATCAAGCCCGCCGCCACGGCCAGCGCCTTGGGCGAGGCGAACATCTGACGATTGATCTGTTTGCCCATGTCTTCCGATCCGGAAGCACGGGTCACCATGATGGCTGCTGCTGTAGATAACAACAGTGATGGCAATTGCGCCACCAAACCGTCACCAATGGTCAAAAGCGCGTACACCCTGCCGGCGTCACCGAAGGTCATGTTGTGCTGGAAGATACCGACCGCCATACCGCCGATCAGGTTGATGAACAGAATCAGCAGGCCGGCGATGGCGTCACCGCGAACGAATTTGCTGGCACCGTCCATGGAGCCATAGAACTCGGCTTCCTGGGCGACTTCAGCACGACGGGCCTTGGCCTGGTTCTGATCGATGAGACCTGCGTTGAGGTCGGCGTCGATCGCCATCTGTTTGCCGGGCATCGCATCGAGGGTGAAACGCGCGCTCACCTCGGAAATACGCCCGGCACCCTTGGTCACCACGACGAAGTTGATGATCATCAGGATCGCGAAGACCACGATACCGACCACGTAGTTACCGCCGATCACCACTTCACCGAAGGCCTGGATCACCTTACCGGCGGCGGCGTGACCGTCTTGGCCGTGGAGCATCACCACCCGGGTGGAAGCCACGTTCAGCGCCAGTCGCAACAGGGTCGCCACCAGCAGAATGGTCGGGAACACCGCGAAGTCCAGCGGCCGCAGCGCGTACACGCAGACCAGCAGCACGACAATCGACAAGGCGATGTTAAAGGTGAAGAACACGTCCAGCAGGAACGGCGGCACCGGCAGCATCATCATCGCCAGCATGACCAGCAACAGCAACGGCACACCCAGATTGCCGCGACTGAGCTCTGCCACGTTGCTGCGAGCACTGCTGATTAATTGAGACCGATCCACCGAAATACCCCGTGACGTGAAGCAAACTTTTGACGCCGGAAACAGGCGCACGGGGGTTATTGCAAAAAGCTTTCCAACTTTTGCATGGACAGGGAATTGGGGGATTTCAGGGGATTTTTTGTTGTTCGCAAATGTTTTTCGCGGGCAAGCCTCGCTCCTACAGAATCCGATTAGCTGTAGGAGCGAGGCTTGCCCGCGAAGCGTCCGGCATTACCAACTCAAAAATCAGGAATCACGCCGCAAATCCGGCGGAATCGGCAGGTCATCCTTGAGCGGCTCCGGTCGTTTGCCCTTGCCCGCCTTGTACTGGCGGATCTGATAGACATACGCCAGCACCTGCGCCACCGCCAGGTACAGTCCGCCAGGGATTTCCTGTTCCAGTTCGGTGGAGTAGTAGATCGACCGCGCCAGTGCCGGCGATTCCAGCAGCAGGACTTCGTTGGCGGCTGCGATTTCACGGATTTTCAGCGCCAGAAAGTCACTGCCCTTGGCAATCAGCACCGGCGCGCCACCTTTGTCCGAGTCGTATTTGAGCGCCACGGCGTAGTGAGTCGGGTTGGTGATGACTACATCGGCCTCGGGCACCGCGGCCATCATCCGGCGCTGGGACATTTCTCGCTGAAGCTGTCGAATCCGTTGCTTGACCTCCGGCCGCCCTTCCTGATCCTTGTGCTCGTCGCGCACTTCCTGCTTGGTCATCTTCAGCTTCTTGATGCTTTCCCACAGCTGAATCGGCACGTCCACGGCGGCGATGATGATCAGCCCGCAAGCCATCCACAGCGTGCTCCAGCCGACTACTTGCAGGCTGTGGGTGATTGCCCGATCCAGCGGTTCGTGGGCGATGCGCAGCAGGTCGTCGATGTCTGACCACAGCACGACCAAGGCCACGAACAGAACTATGAAGAATTTCGCCAAAGCCTTCAGCAACTCGGCCACGGACTTGGTCGAGAACATCCGCTTGAGACCGGCGCCGGGGTTCATGCGACTGAACTTGGGTGCCATGGTGCCGGCGGAGAACAGCCAGCCACCCAAGGCAATCGGACCGATCAGTGCGGCCAGCATCAGGGTGATCATCACCGGCTGAATCGCCAGCAAGGCGATTTTCCCCGACTGCAGCAGAAAGAGGCCCATCGAGCGCTGATCCAGCACCACCTCCCGGGACAGGGAGAAATTCAGGCGCATCAGCTCCATCATTTCCTGGGCGAGCATGCCGCCGAAAATCAGCAGCGCGCTGGCACCGGCCAGCATGATCGCCAGCGTGTTGAGCTCCTTGGAACGGGCGATCTCGCCCTTCTCTCGTGCGTCCTTTTTCTTTTTCTCCGTGGGGTCTTCTGTTTTGTCCTGACCGCTCTCGCTCTCAGACATGGCTCAGCTCGCCCTCGCCAGTTCGCGTAAAAACTGCAGGGCTTCGGTGGCCAGCGGTTGATACTGATTGAGAATGTCCGCCAGCCCGACCCAGAGGATGAACATCCCCAGCACCAGGGTCAGCGGAAAGCCGATGGAGAAAATGTTCAGTTGCGGCGCCGCCCGGGTCATCACGCCGAACGCGATGTTGACCACCAGCAGCGCGGTGATCGCCGGCAGTACCAGCACCAGCGCCGCGCCAAGCACCCAGCCCAGCTTGCCGGCCAACTCCCAGTAATGGTTGGTCATCAGTCCGCTGCCCACCGGCAGCGTGGTAAAGCTCTCGGTAAGTACCTCGAACACCACCAGATGGCCGTTCATCGCCAGGAACATCAGGGTCACCAACATCGTGAAGAACTGCCCGATCACCGCCACCGACACGCCGTTGGTGGGGTCGACCATCGAGGCGAAGCCCATGCCCATCTGGATCGCGAGGATCTGCCCGGCAATCACGAACGCCTGAAAGAACAATTGCAGGGAGAAACCGAGGATCGCGCCAATCAGGATCTGCTCTCCGATCAGCAGCCAGCCGCTCAGGTCCAGCGCATTGACCGGCGGCATCGGCGGCAGATTGGGTGCCAGCACCACGGTGATCGCCAGAGCGAAATAGAGACGAATGCGCTTGGGCACCAGCGAAGTACCGAACACCGGCATGACCATCAGCAAGGCGCCGATGCGGAACAGCGGCAACATGAAGGCCGCCACCCAGGTACTGATCTGGGTGTCCGTCAGTTGCAACAGGGAAGACATGGTTTAGCCGATGACCTGCGGAATGCTGTGGTAGAGCTGCAGGATGTATTCCATGAAGGTCTGCACCAGCCACGGACCGGCGACGATCAGGGTCACCAGCATTACCAGCAGACGCGGCAGGAAGCTCAGGGTCTGTTCGTTGATCTGGGTGGCGGCCTGGAACATCGCCACCACCAGGCCCACCAGCAGGCTCGGTATCACCAGCACCGCGACCATCAGCGTGGTCAGCCACAGGGCATCACGGAATATGTCGACGGCGACTTCTGGCGTCATGGCGATACACCCCCGAAACTGCTGGCCAGGGTACCGATGATCAGCGCCCAGCCGTCCACCAGCACGAACAGCATGATCTTGAACGGCAGGGAAATGATCAGCGGCGACAGCATCATCATACCCATGGCCATCAGCACACTGGCCACCACCAGGTCGATGATCAGGAACGGAATGAAGATCATGAAGCCGATCTGGAACGCGGTCTTGAGCTCAGAGGTCACGAACGCCGGCACCAGGATGGTCAGCGGCGCCTGATCGGGCGTAGCGATGTCGGTGCGCTTGGACAGGCGCATGAACAGCTCCAGATCGCTGGTGCGGGTCTGGGCGAGCATGAAGTCCTTGATCGGCACCTGGGCCTTGGCGATCGCGTCCTGAGCGGTCATCTTTTCCGCCAGATACGGTTGCAGGGCGTCCTGGTTAACCCGGTCGAACACCGGGGCCATGATGAACAGAGTCAGGAACAGCGCCATGCCCGTGAGGATCTGGTTCGACGGCGTCTGTTGCAGGCCCAGGGCCTGACGCAGGATCGAGAACACGATGATGATCCGGGTGAAGCTGGTCATCAGCATGACGAACGCCGGAATGAAACTCAGCGCGGTCATGATCAGCAGGATTTGCAGACTGACCGAATATTCCTGGGCGCCCTGGGCGTTGGTGCCCAGTGTGATCGCCGGAATCGACAACGGATCGGCGGCAAACGCCAGCGGCGCGGCCAGCATCAGGGCCAGCGTCAAGACGATGCGTAACGCACCCATCACTTCTTATCCTTCTGATCCTTGCCCAACAGTTCCATCAGGCGCTGGGCAAACTCGGGTGTGGTTTTCTCTGTGGTACCCGGCACCTGCACCGGCTCCTTGAGCACGTGCAGCGCGGTGATTGTGCCGGGGCTGAGGCCAAGCAGAATCTGCTCGTTGCCCACCTGCACCAGCACCAGACGGTCACGCGGACCGAGCGCTCGGGTGCCGACGATGTCGATCACCTGCCCCTTGCCCGCTGGCCCTGCCTGCTGGACCCGGCGCAACAGCCAGGCGAGGAAGAAGATCAGCCCCACCACCAGCAGCAGGCCCAGCACCAGTTGCGTCAATTGCCCGGCAACGCCACTGCTGGCCACAGGCGCGGCAGCGGTTGCGGCGGTGGTCGCCGCTGTCGTCGCGGCCGGCTCGGCGGCCAGCGCGAAGAGCGGCAACATCAGCGCCGCCAGAACACCCAGGAGCTTTTTCACTCAGCGCAGCTTCTTGATACGTTCGCTTGGGCTGATCACGTCCGTCAGGCGGATGCCGAACTTCTCGTTGACTACCACCACTTCGCCGTGGGCGATAAGGGTGCCGTTGACCAGCACGTCCAGCGGCTCACCGGCCAGACGATCCAGCTCGATCACCGAACCCTGGTTGAGTTGCAGCAGGTTGCGGATGTTGATGTCGGTGCTGCCCACTTCCATGGAGATCGACACCGGAATGTCGAGGATCACGTCCAGGTTCGGACCGTCCATGCTCACCGGCTCATTGTTTTTCGGCGCGCTGCCGAACTCTTCCATCTGTACACGGTTGGAGCTGGAAATACCTGCATCGGCCGCCAGCAGGGCGTCGATATCGGCCTGACCACCATCACCGGACTCTTCCAGGGCCGCAGCCCACTCGTCAGCCAGCGCCTGGTCGTTGTTCATATCGTCAGTCATCAATGTGTCCTCGGCAGGCCACCTTTCAAGGGGAAGCCGTCAGTTAAATACGAATGTGTGATGCGCCTCAGCGGCGCTCGATCGGCTCGATCACCTGCAACGCCAGGTTGCCTTTGTGCGAACCCATCTTGACCTTGAAGGCCGGCACGCCGTTGGCGCGCATGATCATGTCTTCTGGCATTTCCACCGGGATGATGTCCCCCGGTTGCATGTGCAGAATGTCGCGCAGTTTCAGCTGGCGACGGGCGACGGTCGCGCCGATCGGCACGTCGACATCCATGACGTCCTGGCGCAGGGCATTGACCCAGCGCTCGTCCTGGTCGTCGAGATCGGACTGGAAGCCGGCGTCGAGCATTTCACGCACCGGCTCGATCATCGAATACGGCATGGTCACGTGCAGGTCGCCGCCACCGCCATCGAGTTCGATGTGGAAGGTCGACACCACAATGGCCTCGCTCGGGCCGACGATGTTGGCCATGGCCGGGTTCACTTCCGAGTTGATGTACTCGAAGTTCACTTCCATGATCGCCTGCCAGGCTTCCTTAAGGTCGACGAAGGCCTGCTCAAGCACCATGCGCACCACACGCAGTTCGGTCGGGGTAAATTCACGCCCTTCGATCTTCGCGTGACGGCCGTCGCCGCCGAAGAAGTTGTCCACCAGCTTGAACACCAGCTTGGCGTCGAGGATGAACAACGCGGTACCGCGCAGCGGTTTGATCTTGACCAGGTTCAGGCTGGTCGGCACGTACAGCGAGTGCACGTATTCGCCGAACTTCATCACCTGCACGCCACCGACCGCCACGTCCGCCGAACGACGCAGCATGTTGAACATGCTGATGCGCGTGTAGCGAGCGAAACGCTCGTTGATCATTTCCAGGGTCGGCATGCGTCCGCGGACGATGCGATCCTGGCTGGTCAGGTCGTAGCTTTTGACGCTGCCGGGCTCGGCAACGGTATCGGTCTGTACCAGACCGTCGTCCACGCCATGCAACAGCGCGTCGATCTCATCCTGGGACAGGAGGTCCTGCACGGCCATGTCGTGTACCTACTGCAATACGAAATTAGTGAAGAGCAACTGTTCGACAACCACTTTGCCGAGTTCTTTCTGCGCCACTTCCTGAACGCTGGCCGTGGCTTTCTGACGCAGCATTTCCTGACCTACTGGCGAGGCGAGCGTGGCGAAATCCTGTCCGGAGAACAGCATGACCAGGTTATTGCGGATCACCGGCATGTGCACCTTGAGGGCGTCCATGTCGGCCTGACTGCGCGCGAGCATGGTGATGCTCACCTGCATGTAGCGCTGACGGCCGTTCTGGTTGTAGTTGGCGACGAACGCAGGTGCCATCGACTCGAAAATCGCCGGCTGCTTGCCCACCGGAACCACTTCAGCCACCTCGACAGGCTTGCTCTGAGCGCTGTGCATGAAGTACCAGGTCGCTCCCACGGACAAACCGATCGCCAGTAGCACGGCTACTACGATCAGGATAATCAACTTGAGTTTGCCTTTGGTTGCGGGGTCTTTTACTGCTGCGTCGCTCTTCGCCATGCCAATAATCCGTCACTATTCGGGGTTTCACAGTCGCACGGATAGGGAAGAGCAAAGGTTATGCCAGAACGATCGGATAGGAGACGGACGCGCCTCCTGTAGGAGCGAGCACGCTCGCGATGCAAGCCCAGACACCGCGGGGTGTCAGGCCGCCAGCGTTATCGTTGACGACCATCGCGAGCATGCTCGCTCCTACAGGGGGCGAGGTGAAGCGGATCAGGCGTAGTAGTCGACCGCGCTGGAGCCAATCACGCTGGTGGTTGCCGCAGCCACCTCTGCGACGCTCGGTGCGATCTCGTCATCCACGGCGTCGAGGCGACCGCCGCTGGCACTGGTTCGCCCGCTCTGGCTCTGCTGGGCCTGTTCCTGGCCCTGCTGCGAACCCCGGGACTGGTCGGAGACGTTGACGTCGACCTGCCCCATGCCCTGCTGCGCGAACATGTCACGCAGGCGATGCATTTGCCCGTCCAGCGCTTCGCGAACGCCGGGATGCGCGCTCATGAAGGTCACCTGAGTCTGCTGGTCCGGAACCATGTTCACCCGAATGTCCAGGCGCCCCAGTTCCGCGGGTTGCAGCTGAATATCCGCCGCCTTGAGATTGGCGCTGGACAGGTACATGACGCGGTTCACCACCTCTTCGGTCCAGCCGCTCTGGTGCATGGCGATTGGCTGGTTTACCGGCACGGCATTGGCGGTCTTCGGCGTGGCCGCCTGAGTCAGCGCCGCCAGACGATTGGCGAAGTCATCGACCCGGGTATCGCTACTGGCGGACTTCAGGTCCTTCAGACCATCGTCGATCAGGCCGCTGAAAGCCTTGTCGCCGCCCTGGCTGGTGCTGTCCTTGCTGGCTTGGGCATCAAGCATGCTGGCCATGCCGGCGGCAAAGTTCTGCGCGGCGGTCTGCTCGCCGTCGGCTTGCGCCTGGGCTGGTGTAGGCGCCGCCTTGGGTTGCGCCTGACTGGACGCCGACACATGACCGCTCTGCTCCATGGCCATACGGACAGCGGGCAGTGCGTCGAGGGGATCGGCTTCAGGGTCGAAATCGGTGTCAGTGTCGGCAACGGCCTGCGCGGGAGTTGCCGCGACAGCCGCCGCTTGAATCGGCGCCGGTTGCGGATCGACCGCTGGCGGCGTTGCCGGAACGGGCGTCGTGACAGTGGGCTGGACCGCCTGCAACAGGGCCGGATCTACAGCCGGATCTACCGGTGCCGCATTGGCAACCGGAGTCTGAGCAGCATTCGCCGCATCATCGTCGGTTTTGTCATCAGCTTGCGCCGGCTTGTCGGCGGGCAAGGTTTTGCCGCTATCGGCAACCACCGGTTCGTCGGCGGCAGGCTTGTCGTCGACGACATCCTTCTTGCCGGCATTGTCCGCTACCTTATCGCGGGCCGGTTTGACCGGGTTATCCGCCGCGGGAGCAGGTTTGTTTTGCGCCTGCTTGGCGTAGACCTGAGCGAAGCTTGCAGCCTTGTCCCCGGGCTCGGCGGCCTGCGCCACGGAATTGGCGTTGGTGGCCTGAGCTTTGGCCTGCGCGGCGGCCTGAAGAAGAATATTGGGGGTAACGGGCATTAAACGGTCTCCGCTGCACTGGGATCGTAGGTACAGTTGGGAGATTAGACTGCAAGGGTCGCGCCAGCTTTGCCTTGATGTGGATCAATACGGCCGAACGGTCGCGATGGCAGAGTGCGAACGCTGTCGCTCTTCTTCATAGAGAGGCCGGATAAAAGCGAATTCGCGGGAGATTTCCGCGATCAGCGATTCAACGCCGGACAGATTGCGCTCCTTTGCCCTGTACTCCAGGTCGTGGCACAGCTCCGCCAGGCGAATAGCGCCCATGTTGCTGCTGCTGCCCTTGAAACTGTGGGCCGTTTCCAGCAACTGCGTAGGCTCGACAGCCACGGCCAATTGCCGCAACCGCTGTTCGGAGTCGGTGAGGAAGGTATCGATCAATGTCGAGAACTCATCCTCCATGACGTCCCGCAACGCGCTCAGCACGTCCGGGTCAAGATGTGTATCAGCCACTTGCTCACTCCTTGATCAAGAATGCGCGGAATTATGCCAGACCCTCCCAGAAAAACTCCACGCGGGCACTTCGACCATCGTCGGACCAACCGGCGTTACGCCCCAACTGACGGATCAGACTGACGCCGCGTCCCGACAAACGGACAGGATCGACCGGTCGCTGCATCACTCGTTCGACATCAAAACCCTTGCCGCTATCCTCGACGCGAATCACCAGACAGCCACCCTCGCCCTGCGGCGAGACCTGTAGATGCACCCGCACGTAGCCATCCTGCAACGCTTCCAGGCGGGCATTGCGCTCCTGGTAATAACGGGCGAAACCGGCGACATCGCGCTTGAGGCTCGAATCGAGCCCCAGCACGCCATGCTCCAGGGCATTGGAATACAACTCGGCCAGAACACTGTAGAGCGCCCCGCTCTGCGCCCGCAGGCCGTGCACTTCAAGCAGCAGTTGCAGCAGATACGGCAGCGGATTGAAGCGCTTGAGCGTGGCGGCGCGGAATTCGAAACTCACCGACCAGTCCAGCGGGCAGGACTGGCCACTGTCGGAATAGATCGGCGCCGGCGGGCTGAGCAGGATCGGGTCCAGCAGGCTGATCTCGACCATACTCACATCGTCCCGGGCCTCGCCACGAAAATCCCGCAGCGCTTGTTCGATGTCCTCGAACAACGCATCAGGCTCCCGATTGGCGGCAAACACCTGCTGCAAGCGCTCAACGCCAAACAGCTGATCGTTGACGTCGCAGGTGTCGATGACCCCGTCGGACAGCAGGAAAACCCGATCACCGAGGGCCATTGGAAACACTTCGGTGCGGTCATCGAAGGTCTGCGGGCTGAGCACACCCAGCGGCAAATGCCGGGCCTTCAGCGGCTTGCGTTCTCCGGTGCCGATGCTGTGCAAGTAACCATCGGGCATGCCGCCGTTCCAGACCTCCACCGACTGACGCTGAAAACTCAGACACAGCAGCGTCGCGCAACAGAACATGTCCACCGGCAGGATGCGCTTGAGCTTGGCATTCATCTCGCGCAGGGTTTCCGCCAGGCCATACCCCTTGGCGGTCATGCCGTAGAACACCTCTGCCAGCGGCATCGCACCGACCGCCGCCGGCAAACCGTGGCCAGTGAAATCGCCAAGCAGTACGTGCATGTCGCCGGAGGGCGTGAACGCGGCCAACAGCAAGTCACCGTTGAATAGCGCGTAGGGCGATTGCAGATAGCGGATGTTGGGGGCGTTCAGGCAGCCGGAGTGAGCGACTTTGTCGAACACCGCCTTGGCCACCCGCTGCTCGTTGAGCAGATACTCGTGATGCCGGGCGATCTGGTCGCGCTGCTCCAGCACGGTCGCCTGCAGTCGCCGCAGGCGATCCATCGCCTTGATCTTGGCGGCCAGGATCACCTGGTTATAGGGTTTCGCCAGAAAATCGTCGCCCCCTACCTCCAGACAGCGAGCCAGGGCTTCGCTCTCGGACAACGAGGTCAGGAAGATGATCGGCACCAGGGTTTCCCCGGCCAGCTCCTTGATCTGCCGCGCCGCTTCGAAGCCGTCCATCACCGGCATCATCGCGTCCATCAGGACCAGTTGCGGACGCTGCTGGCGAAAGGCTTCGACCGCTTCGGCACCGTTGCCCGCCGTCAGCACCTGATGGCCCTGGCGACGGACGATACTCGACAGCAGCATGCGATCGGCCGCGCTATCCTCGGCGATCAGGATCGTCAGCGACTCGAGTACAGCCTGCACGGCGCTCAACTGATGTCGAACAGCTTGTCGAAGTTGGAGATCGCGAGAATTTTTCGCACGTCGGAGCTGCTGTTGACGACGCGAATATCCGAATCGTCGCCGCCGGCGTGGTCACGCAACAGCAGCAACATGCCCAGCGCGGAGCTGTCCAGGTAGGTGGCTTCCTTCAGGTCGATCACGACGGCGCCGAGATCTCTGTCCTCGTAGGATTCGCGGAATTCCTGATGTTTGGCGAAATCGAATCGACCTCTGACCGAGATCGTCAGTTTTTGGCCATCCGGGGAAACTTCGGTAATGACTGACATTTCATGGCTTCCTTGTCATTGATGAACCTTCTTGTACAAGGTGTAGCATTTGGTAAAGGTTGGGGCAAGGCGGCATCGCGGAGCCTATGAAATTGCTTTCGCGGGCAAGCCTCGCTCCTACGGATAGGTGTGAAGTTTTTTGTGGGAGCGAGGCTTGCCCGCGAAGAACGATAACGCGGTCCACCGGATTCAATACTGCTCCTGCCGCGGCAACCGCTGGGACAACTCATCAAGCAGCTTCTGCTCGCGCTTGTCCTCGATCGCCCGCGCCTCGTCCATGTAACGTTGAACCAGTTTACGCAACCCCTCGACCCGGGCGAAGGCCTGTTGCCAGGTATCGCGCGCCTTGTTCAGGTTGTTCTGGTGCCAGGCCAGGCTCTGGCGTTGCTGATCGATAGCGGTGCCCAACTGCGCCAGAAAGCCCTGATAACCCAGCAACCATTGTCCGCTCACGCCGCTGCTACCGCGCACGATCCACTGTTCCTGATAATCGAGACGAAAGGCTTCCAGGTCCGCCAGCTTGCTCTCGGCCAGCCGCACCTGTCCCTGAAAATGCCCCAGGCGCTGGACCGCGGTTTTCTCGGCCTTCTCGGCCATTTCCACCACGGGGGCGAGGCGCCCTGCGCGACTCTGGGCCATGACCGGTTAACCGCCCGCCGCAGGTGCGAAGATCGAGGCGAGATAGGCTTCGCTTTCGCCCAGACTGATGCTGTCGTTGAGGCCCTGGCGCAGGTATTTGACCAACTGCGGTTGCAGGGAAATCGCCAGGTCGGTCTCGCGGTCGCCGCCGGCCACATAGGCTCCGACGCTGATCAGATCGCGGCTCTGTTGATAGCGCGACCACAACTGTTTGAAGTACTGCGCTCGCGTCATGTGCTCCGGCGACACCACCGCCGGCATGACCCGGCTGATCGACGCCTCGATATCGATGGCCGGGTAATGCCCTTCCTCGGCCAGACGCCGGGACAGCACGATGTGTCCGTCGAGCACGCCTCGCGCGGAGTCGGCAATCGGGTCCTGTTGATCATCACCTTCGGACAATACGGTGTAGAACGCGGTGATCGAGCCGCCGCCCTTCTCGGCGTTACCCGCCCGCTCCACCAGTTTCGGCAGCTTGGCGAACACCGAAGGCGGATAGCCCTTGGTCGCTGGCGGCTCGCCGATGGCCAGGGCGATTTCCCGCTGAGCCTGGGCGAAACGAGTCAGCGAATCCATCAGCAGCAGGACGTTCTTGCCCTTGTCGCGGAAATACTCGGCGATGCGCGTGCAATACATGGCCGCGCGCAGACGCATCAGTGGTGCATCGTCCGCTGGTGACGCCACGACCACCGAACGCTTGAGACCTTCTTCACCGAGGATGTGCTCGATGAATTCTTTAACTTCACGACCCCGCTCACCGATCAGCCCGACGACAATAATGTCGGCCTCGGTGAAGCGGGTCATCATGCCCAGCAATACGGATTTACCCACGCCAGTACCGGCGAACAGGCCGAGTCGCTGACCGCGACCGACCGTCAACATGCCGTTGATGGAGCGGATGCCCACGTCCAGCGGCTCGCTGATCGGTTCACGCTTGAGCGGGTTGATGGTCGGGCCATCCATCGGCACCCAGTCTTCGGCCTTCATTCCGCCCTTGCCGTCCAGCGCACGACCGGCGCCGTCGAGCACGCGCCCGAGCATGCTCATGCCCATCGGCAGGCGCCCGCTTTCCATCAGCGGCACCACACGCGCGCCGGGGGCGATACCGGCCACGCTGCCCACTGGCATCAGAAAGACTTTGCTGCCGGAGAAGCCCATGACTTCGGCTTCGACCTGCACCGGATGATAGCTATCGTCGTTGATCACCATGCAGCGACTGCCCATGGCAGCGCGCAGGCCTTCGGCTTCGAGGGTCAGGCCGACCATGCGCAGCAGGCGGCCTTCGAGGATCGGCGCGCCTTCCAGTTGCGTGGCCTCGGCATAGCTGCCCAGGCGCTTGGCGAAACTGGTGCGTTCAAGGCGCATCGGGAGTGTCCGCAGCGGCAGGTTGGCTGTCGATCGGCAGTTCCAGGGTCACGTCGGCCGCAGCCGGATGCAGGGCCTGTTCGTGGAGTTGATCGAACAACTTGTCCATCACCCGCGCTACACGGGTCTCGACAGTGGCGTCGATGCGACTGTGCTCGGTCTCGACCCGGCAACCGCCGGGCAGCAGCGACTCGTCCTCGACGATGCGCCAGGTTTCTTCATGGCGCTCGCGCAGGGCTTTGACCTGGGCGAAATCCTGGGGATTGATGTACAGGCGTACGTTGTTCACGCCCAGCGGCAGCAGCTTGAGGGCTTCGCGCATGACGTGTTCGATCTGGCTCGAATCGATGGCCAGTTCACGCTGGATCACCTGGCGGGTGACGTGCTGCACCAGATCCACCAGGGACTTTTCGATCAGGGTGTCCTGCTCGGCAATAGGCTCGAACAGATGCACCATCAGTTGCTCCAGCCCCGCGAGTTTGGGCGCCAGCGCAGCTTCCGCTTCCTGGCGAACCTTGAGCGTGGTGCTGTGGAAACCTTCGCGCTCGCCTACGGCGAAGCCTTCGTTGTAAGCCTCCTGACGAATGCTTTCGAGCTCCTCGAGGGTCAGTGGCTGGACTTCCTCCAGCGGCACTTCCTCGATTTCCGGCGGTTCGGGTTCCGGCTCAGGCTCAGGCTCAGGTACCGGCGGGTCGAAGCTGGGCAGCGCCCAGGTGTCGAACCCACTGACATCCCTGGCCCGGATCAGGTCAGTGGGTGAATCGTCATGCTTGGCCATGGTGTTAGATCATTTCCTCGCCGCCTTTGCCACCGAGCACGATTTCTCCGGCTTCGGCCATACGACGGGCGATGGTGAGGATTTCCTTCTGCGCGGTTTCCACGTCGCTGACGCGAACCGGGCCCTTGGCTTCCAGGTCGTCGCGCAGCAGTTCGGCCGCACGCTTGGACATGTTCTTGAAGATCTTTTCCTTGACGCCTTCGTCCGAACCCTTGAGGGCCAGCACCAGCACGTCGGAGGACACTTCGCGAAGCAGCGCCTGAATGCCGCGGTCGTCGACATCGGCCAGGTTGTTGAACACGAACATGAGGTCTTCGATCTGACCGGACAGGTCTTCGTCGACTTCGCGAATCGAGTCCATGAGCTGGCCTTCGATGGAGCTGTCGAGGAAGTTCATGATGTCCGCTGCCCGCTTGATACCGCCCAGGGTGGTGCGCGAGGCATTGGAGTTGCCGGAGAACTGCTTCTCGAGAATCTGGTTGAGTTCCTTCAGGGCCGCCGGCTGTACAGTGTTCAGCGAGGAAACCCGCAGAATGATGTCCAGGCGCACCTTGTGGTCGAAGTTGCCCAGCACTTCACCGGCCTGGTCCGGATCGAGGTACGCCACCACGATCGCCTGGATCTGCGGGTGCTCGTAACGGATCACGTCGGCGACGGCGCGCGGTTCCATCCACTTCAGGCTGTCCAGGCCGCTGGTGTTGCCACCGAGCAGGATGCGGTCGATCAGGCCGTTGGCCTTGTCCTCGCCCAGGGCCTGGGTGAGCATCTTGCGCACGTAGTCGTCGGAGCCGACGCCCAGGCTGGTCTGATCGCCGACGATGTCGACGAATTCGCTCATCACCTGTTCGACCTGCTCGCGGTGCACATTCCCCATCTGGGCCATGGCCACGCCCACACGCTGGACCTCTTTGGGCCCCATGTGGCGCAGCACCTGGGCGGCGTCGGTAGAACCAAGGGACAGCAGCAGAATCGCGGCTTTGTCGACCTTGGTCAGCTTGGCGGCAACGGCTCGGTTATCACTCATCTGCGTTAATCCACTCTTTCACGACCTGGGCCACACGACCCGGGTCTTCTGCTACCAGACTCTTGATTGCGTTCAGTTGGGCATCATAGCCCTCGCTCGGGCTCGGCAACAGGATACTGGTCGGACCGCCGAGGCTGACGCGATCGTTGGCCAGTTCGCCGTCCAGACCGCCCATGCCACCCAGCTCGACGTCGCTGCCGATACCGGCCAGCTCCTTACCCTTGCCGCCACCGGTGATGTTGTTGAGCACCGGACGCAGCACACCGAACACCAGTACCAGAATGAACAGGACACCCAGCACTTGCTTGACGATGTCCCAGAACCACGGCTGGGAGTAGAACGGAATGTCGGCAATCACTTCGCCGCGATCGGCGGAGAACGGCATGTTGATCACGCTGACGCTGTCACCACGGCTGGCGTCGAAGCCCACCGCGTCCTGAACCAGACGGGTGAAGCGCGCCAATTCGTCGGCGCTCCATGGCGCACGGGTGGTTTCGCCGTTGGCCGGGTTGACCTTGACCTGATCGTCCACCACTACCGACACCGACAGGCGGCTCAGGCGCCCCTGCTGCTGCTTGGTGTGACTGATGGAACGGTCGAGTTCGAAGTTCTTGGTCGATTGTTGACGCTTGTCCGCAGGATAAGGCGCCAGCATCGGCTGGCCGGTGGCCGGGTCCATGATCTGCTGGCCGTTGGCATCGACCAGCGGCTGACCTGGTTGCACCATGCCCGCAGGCGCAGCGGCCCCGCCGGTGGTTTGCGGTGCCGAAGCCGGTGACGGCGGCTGGTTGCTCAGGGCACCCGGTACGCCTTGCGGGCCATTGCTGGCGGTACGTTGTTCATTGACCGATTGCTCGCTGCGCAGTGCCGGCTGATCCGGGTTGAACTGCTCGGAAGTCGACTCGACGGCGCTGAAATCCACATCGGCCGAAACTTCAGCCTTGTAGCGGTCGTTACCCAGTACTGGCTCGAGGATGTTGTGCACACGCTGGGTGAGCATGCTTTCCATGCGACGGCTGTAATCGAATTGCTTGCCGGCCATGGTCAGTTCGGAGTTTTCCGCCTGATCGGAGAGCAGATTGCCCTTCTGGTCGACCACGGTGATCTGCGATTTGCTCAGCTCGGGAACGCTGGTCGCCACCAGGTTGATGATGGCCAGAACCTGACCCGGTTCCAGCGCACGACCTGGATACAGTTCGACCAGAACCGAGGCGCTCGGCTTGCGCTCGTCGCGCACGAATACCGAGCTTTTCGGAATCGCCAGGTGCACGCGGGCGCCCTTGACGTTGTTCAGGCTGGAGATGGTGCGCGCCAGCTCACCTTCAAGACCGCGACGATAACGGGTCGCTTCCATGAACTGACTGGTGCCCAGGCCCTGTTCCTTGTCGAGGATCTCGAAACCGACGTTGCCGTCGCTGGGAGTGACACCAGCGGCTGCCAGTTTCAGGCGGGCACGGGACAGATCGTCGGCCTTGACCAGCAAGACACCGGAATTGGGTTCGACGTTGTACGGAATATCGGCGGCGGCCAGGGTTTCCATGACCTGCTTGGTGTCCATGCCGGCAAGGCTGCCGTACAGCGGACGGTAGTCCGGCTGCTGGGACCACAACACCACGGCAAAACCAATCGCCACGCTCGCGGCCAGGCCAACCAACAGGCCTACCTGACGCAGCATGGTCATTTCGGAAAGGTTTTCCAGGAAAGACAGCCCGAACAGCGGCGGTTTGCCCTCTGTCGGCGCGGTCTTGGCCGGAACGTTATCGGCTACTGCATCTGCCATGACTGAGTCTCGTCCTTAAACCGGCATCTGCATGATGTCTTGGTAGGCCTGAACCAGCTTGTTGCGCACCTGGGTCAGAGCCTGGAAAGACACGCTGGCCTTCTGCGAGGAAATCATTACGTCAGTCAGGTCCACGCCGCTCTTGCCGATCTCGAAGGCACTGGCGAGCTGGCTGGAAGCCTGCTGTGTGTCATTCACTTTATTGACGGCCTGACCGAGCATGTCGGAGAAGCTGCTGCCATTCAGTTCAGGGACGGCGGCAGTCGATTTCGGCGCAGACATGGCGTCCATTTGCATGGCACGCATATCCAGCATCAACCGATTGAATTCAATACCTTGGCTCATGATCTACTCTCATTGGCGGCCCGCAATTTTTTGACGCTCACTCGGCGGGTAGTGGGGTGTTAGCAACAAGGGTGCCAGCTCAGTGGCCTCGAGGAATAATCTGTAGGAGCGAGCTTGCTCGCGATGGATGCAATGACACCGTGGGGCAACAGACAGCCAGCGTTATCGTTGACGACCATCGCGAGCAAGCTTGCTCCTACAGGGGGTTGGGGTGGGCCATTAAGTGGCGAACAAGTAGGCTTCCACGTCCATGCCCGCATCGCGCATCTGCGCCAGCTTGTAGCGCAGGGTGCGCGGGCTGATGCCCAGGCGTTCGGCGGCTTCCTTGCGACGGCCGCGTTCGGTGCGCAGGGTGTCGATGATCATCTGGAACTCGCGGCGACGCAGGTCGTCACCCAGAGCGCCGGCCGATTCAGCTTCGACCTCCACAGGGCGCGCAGGCGTGGCGACTGGTGGCGAAACCGGCAACGGCGCACAGGCAATCGGGCCGGTCAGGCAGAAATCCTGCGGCTGAATCAAACCGCCCTGCTGCAGGATCAACGCGCGCTGAATCGCGTTATCCAGCTCGCGCACATTGCCCGGCCACGGATAACCGACGAGACAGGCCTGCGCCTGCGGCGACAATCGCGCGGCAGCGTGCTTCATTTTATTGACGTGTTTGGTCAGCAGACGCTCGGCCAGCGGCAGGATATCGGCGGTCCGCTCACGCAGCGGTCGCCAAGCCAGCGGAAACACCGACAGACGATAGTAAAGGTCTTCACGGAAACGCCCCGCCGCCACCTCCGCAGCCAGGTCCCGGTTGGTGGTCGCCACCACGCGAATATCCAGGGTGATCGGCTTGCGCGCCCCTACCCGCTCGACCTCACGCTCCTGCAGCACGCGCAGCAGCTTGGCTTGCAAACCAAGAGGCATTTCGGAGATTTCGTCGAGCAGGATGGTCCCGCCATCGGCCTGTTCGAACTTGCCGGCCTGCGCCGCGATGGCACCGGTGAACGAGCCCTTCTCATGACCGAACAGTGTGGCTTCGAGCATGTTGTCCGGGATCGCCGCGCAGTTGATCGCAATGAAGGGCTGGCTGGCGCGATGGGAATGCTGGTGAATGTAGCGTGCCAGCACTTCCTTGCCGGTCCCGGACTCGCCGGAGATCAACACCGTGGAATCGCTGCGGGCCACCCGCGCCGCCAGCTCCAGCAACTGCGCACTGGCAGGCTCGAAGGCCACCGGCCCTTCGTTGTCGACGGCGCCAAGACTGCCGAGCGCATGGCGCGCGACCAGATCGAGCAAGGCCTTGGGCTCGAACGGCTTGACCAGATAATCCGCCGCGCCCTGGCGCATCGCATCCACGGCCCGCTCCACCGCCCCGTGGGCCGTCATCAGCAGCACCGGCAGTTGCGGCTGCCGCGCTCGCAGCAGGCCGAGCAGTTGGTGACCATCCATGCCCGGCATGTTGACGTCGCTGACCACCAGATTGAATGCCTCGGCCTCGACCGCCGACAGCGCTTCTTCCGCCGAACCGACGGCCTTGTAATCGTGTCCCGCGAGCAGCAGCGTATCGGTCAGTGCTTCGCGTAGAGCGCGGTCATCCTCGACCAGTAAAACCTTGATGCCCATGACGTTCACTCCACTCCTTGAGCGTTACGTGATTCATCGCAAAACAGCGGCAGGATCACCTGCGCGCAAGTCCCGCGCCCCGGCCGCGAGCGCAACTGCAACGCGCCCTGATGCGCACGGGCAACGGCGTGGACCACGGTAAGGCCGAGCCCGGTCCCATTGGCCTTGGTGGTGAAAAACGGTTCGCCGAGACGCGCCAGCACAACGCTGTCGATGCCGCTGCCGCTGTCGCTGACACACACCCGCAACTGGTTGTCGCGGGTATACAGATGCACCTTCAGGCGCACGTCACGACTGCTGGCCTGCACGGCGTTTTCGATGAGATTGAGCAAGGCGCCGACGAGGGTGTCGCGATTGCACAGCAACTCGCCGGCATGGCTGTCGCACTGCCAGCGAATGGACAGGTCCAGCACATGGGGCAGCGCCGCCGCTTGCAGCGACTGCATCAACTGTTTGGGGGTGACGCGGTCAGTCAGCGGCAACTCGCCACGGGCGAAGACCAGCATGTCGCGCACCTGATGCTCCAGTTCGTGCAGGCGCTCCTTGAGGCGTCCGGCAAAACGTTGCTGGATGTCGACCGGCAGTTCCTGCTCAGTCAAATGACTGGCGTAGAGCAAGGCTGCGGACAGCGGCGTGCGAATCTGGTGAGCCAGCGAGGCGACCATGCGCCCCAGGGACGACAGGCGTTCGTGGCGAGCCAGTTGGTCCTGCAGGTGACGGGTTTCAGTCAGGTCGTTGAGCAATACCAGTTGTCCAGGCTCGGCATCCAGCGAGCGCGTGGCAATCGACAGACGCCGACCGTCCTTCAGGGAAACTTCGTGGCCGTCGTCGTCACGAGGCGCAAAGCAGCGGGTAATGACATGGCGCCACAACTCGCCTTCCAAAGGCAGGCCAAGCAGCTCACAAGCCGCGGGGTTTGCTTCGCGCACGATGCCTTGGGCGTCAATGACGATGACACCACCGGGCAACAGATCGAGGAGGTTTTGCAGACGGTTGGCCAGCCGTTCTTTTTCCGCCAGTTCCTGCATGCGCTGGGCACTGACCACCGCCAGCTCGCCCTTGAGCTCGGTCACCCGGGCTTCGAGCATGCTGTAGGAGCTGTTGAGCTGAGTGGACATCTGGTTGAACAGGGCGAACGCCTGCTCGAGGCCAAGCCGGCTTGCCTGCTCTACAGACGGAGGATGCCCATGGGCATCCCCAAAGGCATCAGAGACAGGAGAGATCTGGGCGGCTTGCGGCATCGTACTTTCTCGCTTGGCTGACCGTCAGTGAAACGGAACGTTGCGAGAGGCGTAGCAATACCCGTGCCTAAAAAAAACCGTTTATAAATGAAGCACTTGAAAAAAAGGCGTCAATCATCCGCCTGTTCATCACCGTCACGACGGCTCATGCCGTACTTGCGCATCTTCTCCACCAGGGTGGTGCGGCGAATACGCAGGCGTTCAGCCGCGCGCGCCACGATACCGTTGGCATCGTCCAGCGCCTGCTGGATCAGACCCTGCTCCAGGCCACCGAGGTAGTCCTTCAGATCCAGGCCTTCCGGCGGTAACAGCGCGCTGGCGGTGTAGTCCTGGTTGTGGCCGTTGATGGCGACGCGCTCTTCGAGATCGCTGCGCAGGCTGTCGACCATTTGCTCGTCTTCGTCATCGACGTAGCGGAATTTCTTCGGCAACTCGACCACGCCGATCACCCCGTACGGATGCATGATCGCCATGCGCTCCACCAGGTTGGCCAGCTCGCGGACGTTGCCCGGCCAGCCGTGACGGCACAGGGACATGATCGCCGCCGAGTTGAAGCGGATCGAACCGCGCTTCTCGTGCTCCATACGCGAGATCAGCTCGTTCATCAGCAGCGGGATATCCTCGACGCGCTCGCGCAGCGGGGCCATCTCGATCGGGAACACGTTGAGGCGGTAGTAGAGATCTTCGCGGAAGGTGCCGATCTCGATCATGCTTTCGAGATTCTTGTGGGTTGCCGCAATGATGCGCACGTCGACGCTCTGGGTCTTGTTGCTGCCCACGCGCTCGAAGGTGCGCTCCTGCAGGACGCGCAGCAGCTTGACCTGCATCGGCAATGGCATGTCGCCGATTTCGTCGAGGAACAGCGTGCCGCCGTTGGCCAGCTCGAAACGCCCGGCACGGCTGGTGATCGCACCGGTGAAGGCGCCCTTCTCGTGACCGAACAATTCGCTTTCCAGCAACTCGGCCGGAATCGCCCCGCAGTTCACCGGAACGAACGGTGCTTCGCGGCGCTTGGAGTGATAGTGCAGATTACGCGCGACCACTTCCTTGCCGGTACCGGACTCGCCCAGGATCAACACACTGGCGTCGGTATCGGCCACCTGCTGCATCATCTGACGGACGTGTTGAATCGCCCGGCTGGTGCCGACAAGGCTGCGGAAAAGGTTGGGTTCGCGATGGCGACCGCGCTCGCGGGCCTGGTCGTACATCTCGCGATAGACCTGGGCACGGTGCAGGGAATCGAGCAATTTGCTGTAGCTGGGTGGCATTTCCAGGGTCGAAAGCACACGACGACGCTGGTCTTCCGGCAGTTCGCTGGAAGAATTATCGCCCATCAGCAAAACAGGAAGGAACTCATCCCATGTCGAGAGTGTCTTTAACAAGCCCAACAAAGCGCCAGGAGCATTGACCGTCCCGATCAGGACACAGATCACTTCACGACTGGATGACAAAGAGCCGACAGCCTGCTGCCAATCATGGCTTCCGCAGGGCAAATTTTCTTCGCCGAGAAAATTCAAAATCACCGCCAGGTCGCGGCGGCGGACGCTATCGTCATCAATCAGCAGAATTTTGGTTTCACGCCACATGCAATAGCAACTTCCCTAGTCAACTCGATGCCCAAAATGCTGGGGCAAGCTAAACGCTTGCAGGCGAACTATGCCTGAAGACGACTGAAATCTGGAACAGCCACTAGTTAAGTCAAAAAACCGTGCACAGTCAAATTTATGGCGCACTATGTTTGGATTAACTGGCGTCAATTAACCAAACAGATGGTAAACCTTTGACGCCTTTTGTGCTTGATTGATCTGCGACATCTCATCGACGATTGCCTGGCGCTCGCCAATTGTCGCGGTCAGCAGGTCCTTGTACACCGCTAACAACCCCTCAAGATTGCTGCGCACCGCCTCTTCGTCGATCGGCGCTTCGCTCAGCACTTCCTCGACACACTCGCGACAGGTCGAATCCAGCTCGCCAATCGCATCCCAGTTACGCGCCGCCAAGGCATCGACCAGCGCTTCACGGGTTTCTTCAATTCGCCGCAGTGCTTGACTCATGACGTCATCCTCGGCCGTTAGGCCTGTGGGCTGGCAATGGCATCCCAACCGCTTTTAAGGGTTTCGAGCAAACCTGATACTTCGTCGATGATTGCCGCGTCGTTGTCGCGATTAGCTTCCATCAGGCGGTTCGCCATATAGGCGTACAAACTGTCGAGTTGCTGCACTGAAGACGGATCTTCGGTCTTCTCCGGGTTAAGCCCATCGCGCAGCCCGATGACGATGTCCACCGCCTTGCCCAGCATCAGCCCCTTGAGAGCGACATCGCCACGCTCCAGCGCGCCCTTGGCCTGGGCCATGCGGTCGAGCCCGCCTTCCATCAGCATCTGCACCAGACGATGCGGGTTGGCTTCAGAGATCTGAGCGTGCGAATTGACCTTCTGATATTGGCGAAGGGCTCTCATGGGGTTCATGTTTCTACCTCGGCAGACGACTGCTGAAAATGAATTGCTCTAACCATTATGTCGACGCAACAGCCCATAACTTTAACCAGTCGGCACACAATGAAAAACCCAGGCACTGTCTTTTCGACAAGCCTGGGTTTTTTGTGCCGGGGCGCTGTTAACTTTGTTTCGGGTTATTCAAGGCGTTCAACGTGGTCATGATGCTGTCGCTCTGCGCACGCAATTTGGCGACCAGCGAGTCCATCGCGTTGTATTTCGCGCTTAGACTGAGCTGCAATGAGGCAATCCGCTCGTTCAGCGCCGATTGCTCCTTGTTCAAATCCGTCAATGTATCGGCGAGGGATTTAGTGCGCTCCGCCAGCATTCCAGTGCTGGCCTTGGCGTAGGTGTCCGTGGCCGTGCCCAAACGCGTCAACAGACCGTCCTTGCCGCTGAAAATACTGCTGATGTCCGCGGCATTGGTTTCAATGGCTTTGGAGAAACGCTTGTCATCGATTACCAGCAGCCCAGTTTCGGATGAGGTACTGATACCGAACTCGGCCAGCGACTTCATGCTACCGGTGCCGGACAGCGCGTTCATCTCGTTGCGAATCGACGTGACTAGGCTGCGCATCATCGAATCCCCGGTCAGGGACGCGGCAACGGAAGTACCGTCGGCATTCTTGGTGACTTTGGTCTGCGCGTTGATCTCTTTCATCAATGCGTTATAGGTGTCGACAAAGCCTTTGACGCCGGACTTCAACGCCGGGGTACTGGTGCTCAATGTCAGCGTGGACGGCGTCGGTGCCCCCCCCCCGGTCGGCGTTGGCGAAACCGCCAGCAACTTGAGATTCACGCCGCTGATCGCGTCGGTAATTGTGTTGCTTTTGGAGATCAGTTCAGCACCGTTATCGATCTTGTACTTGGCATCTTTGGGCACCTCGATCACCGTTGAACCGGTGTTGATGCCCGAGTTGCCCGACATCGTCAAGTCTGAACCGACGCCCATGGCAGTGGAGGTAAGCACCAGCCGCGAGCCGGTGGAGTCGGTGAGGATGTTGGCGCTAAGCCCGGCAGTGGAGAACTGCGTGTTGATGCTTTCGCGCACTTCCTGCAGCGTCGCATTGGGCGGAATGCTGACGTCGAAGTTTTTCCCCGACTGCGAGATCGTCAGCGTAGTCGCCGTTGTGCCAGCATTGACGACGGACGTAGGACCATCCACGAATGTGCGGGTCGACAATTTCGATGCCGACGCCAACTGTGTGACCAATAACGAATAGGTGCCGCTGGACGCGCCTTTGCCCATTGTGACTGTGGCGACTTTTTCATCCGAAGACGTGGCCGACAAGCCACTGAAGCTGTTGTCGGTGCCCATGGTCGTCAGTGCACCACGGAAGGCATCCAGGGCTGCCTGAATCTTGCCGATCGATGACAGCGTGGTGGTCGCTTTCGCACTCTGAGTATCGATCTGTGCCTGCTTGGGCGCGCGCTGGGCATCCACCAAAGCTTTTACGATCGCTTGGGTATCGATATTTGAACCAATACCACTAACCGTTGAACCCGCCATCATCAATCTCCATATGCAGTGGCCGCTGCTTTACTGACGCAATGTGCGCCAGAGGGCAACAGCAACAAAATTCATGCCAGCTCAGACTTTGTCATCAAATAACAAGCTGCTTGCCTGGCTCAGGCTTTGTGCCAATTTCAACGCGGTTTCCGAAGGGATCTGGCGAATCACGTCACCACTTTCGGTGGCAATGACTTTGACCACGACTCGGCCGGTCGAATCGTCAATCGAAAAATCCAGCTGACGCTGGCTCGCTTGTACGAATTCGCGAATGTCGGTGACTGCCTTTTCCAACTCCTCACGCTTGCTCTCGGCAGAAGAGTCGGCAACGGCTTCAACTTTGGGTTGGCTGGCCCGCTCAGTCGGCGCGGCGGGGTGCAGCAGCGCTACCGGCGGATAAGACTGGTTCAACTTGACGCTCATGTCCATGTCCGATCTCCTCAATCAACGAAAAGACAAAAAGGGCACGTAAACGCGCCCTTCCGTCAATCACCTAGCGCCGATATTACTGAAGCAGCTTCAGTACAGCGGATGGCAGCTGGTTGGCTTGCGACAGGATCGCGGTGGAAGCCGATTGCAGTGTTTGTTGCTTGGTCAGCTCGGCAGTTTCAGCAGCGAAGTCCACGTCTTGCACGGTGCTGCGAGCAGCGGTGGAGTTCTTCTGGATGTTCTGCAGGTTGTCAACGGTAGTAGTCAGACGGTTTTGGGTAGCACCCAGACCCGAACGTACGCTGTCGATCGAACCGATGGCCTTGTCGATTACTGCCAGAGCGTTTTGCGCTTTGGTGGCATCAGTCACGTCGGTTTGAGCGATAGTGGTTTTGACCGACGAGGTATTACCCGCGCCGAACAAAGCAGTAGAACCAGCGCCGGTCATCGAGAAGCCTTTGGCCGAGTCCAGGTTGACAGCGCCGGTAGCGATAATGCCATCAGCCAAGGCCGCAGTGCCGCCGTAGGTGCCGGACCCGTTTTTAGTAGCGATGGTGATCGAACCAGCATCGGTCGAAGCGCTGAATGCGATGTTCTCACCCGAATCGGATTTGATCGACAGAGTGTCTTTGACCGAATCGTAGTTAACACTGATGCCCAGCTTCGCGGAGTTCGACTTCAACTGGTCAGCAAAGCTAGCTGTATCTTTCACGCCAACGAATGCGACGGCCGAGCCACCGATAGTCATGGTGAAGGAAGCAGGAGTGGTCGCAGCAGCCGCACCCACGGTGAATTGAGCTTCGGTGCTTGCAGTGGCGCTAAGGCCGCCCACGGCGCCGTTGAATTTCTGAGCAATGGATTTAGCCGACTCACCCAGAAGACCCGTAGTCAGCGTAACGGCTGCAGTCTGACCATTACCGGTGATGTTGACCACACCCCCTGCAAAACCAGCCGCAACCGGGACCAGCGAAGTGCTTTTCATTTGCTGCGAACCGATGTTGTTGGCCGCAACGTTGTCCAGGCTCAGGTTGATGGTTTCGTTAGCGTTGGCACCGACCTGAATGGCCTTGGTGCCGTACGAACCGTCGAGCAGTTTCTGGCCACCGAATGTGGTGGTTTGCGAGATACGGGTCAGCTCGGAAGTCAGAGCCTGGTATTCGTCGTTGTTCGACTTACGGTCGTCAGCGCTCAGGGAGCCGGTGGCCGAGGACAGAGCCAGGGTACGCATCTTTTGCAGAATGTCGGTCGAAGCCTGCATTGCGCCTTCAGCGGTTTGCGCGATGGAGATACCATCGTTGGCGTTCTTGACCGCTTGACCCAGACCGTTGATTTGGCTGGTCAGACGGTTGGCAATTTGCAGGCCGGCAGCGTCGTCTTTGGCACTGTTGATACGCAGGCCGGAGGACAGGCGCTGCATGGAAGTTTGCAAGGCGCCGCCGGCTTTGTTCAGGTTACCCTGAGTGCTGATGGAAGCGATGTTAGTGTTTACGGTTAAAGCCATGACGAAATCCTCGTTGGATGGATACTGCGGCTTCCGGCCTTGGCAACCGCCTGGTGTGGCCTAGAGAACCTACGTAATAGTTATCGTCGTGGTACCGGTTTGCTTGAGGGCTTTTTTTGATTTTTTTAATGGCAGCGTGCCAGCCCTTTATTTTCAAGGGTTTAGAGTCATAAAGTCGGCGCCAGAAAAACGAAAAACGCCCGGGAATGGAAATTCCCGGGCGTTTTTTCTGCCGCGGCGATCGAGTCGATCAACCGCGATAGAGAATCGCCGAACCCCACGAGAGGCCCACGCCAAAGCCGCTGATGGCGACGCGGGTCCAGGTGGAATCGAACACATGGTTCTGCAACAGCAGCGGAATGCTCGACGATACCGTGTTACCGGTTTCGAGCATGTCCTTGACGAACTTCTCCGGTTCGCCTTCTTCGAAGCGACGGGCCACGGCATCGACAATCGCCGCACTGCCCTGGTGAATGCAGAACGCATTGATGTCGCTGGCCTGCAGATTCGACTCGTCCAGCAGTTCATGTAAATGCGCCGGGACTTTCAACAGGGCGAAGTTGAAGACCTGGCGGCCGTTCATGAAGAACACGCCATCGGAGACTTTCAGGTGCGGTGCGCCGGAGCCATCGGTGCCGAACTTCGATTTGCCCAGCTGCCAGACGGCGTTTTCGCCCATCCAGGTCGCGGTGGCGGCATCGCCGAACAGCATGGTGGTGTTGCGGTCTTCCGGATCGACGATCTTCGAATAAGGATCGGCGGTGATCAGCAGGCCGTTTTTCAGCCCTGCCGCTTCCATGAAGCCCTTGATTGCGTAGAGGCCGTAGACGTAACCGGAACAGCCCAGGGAAATATCGAAAGCGGCGACATGAGTCGACAAGCCCAGTTTGTCCTGAACGATGGCAGCGGTGTGCGGCAATCCTTCTTCGTCACCGTTCTGGGTGACGACGATCAGGCAGTCAATGGCTTCACGCTTGAGTTCAGGATTGGCGGCGAACAACGCATTGGCTGCTTCGACACACAGATCGGAGGTTTCCTGATCAGCATCCATGCGTGGCAAAAACGCGGAACCGATCTTGCCAAGGATAAAGGTCTCGTCCTTGTCGAACTTTGCACCCTGGGCGTAGTTATCAACCCCGGCTGTCGGTACGTAACTCGCTATATTTTTTATGCCAATCATTTATGGCTTCCCAAATAATAAACAGCTGAACATCGCCGCTCGCTGAATCGAGGGCGTCTACAGTCGGGGCCTGGCCCCCAGAAGAGGCAACGTCGAGGCTCAAGGAACACCCTTGAACACCCCTCACACCTTCACCGCCCGCAGACAGGATACAGTGAAGATGCGCGTTTTGACTGACGGGTCACTCAGAGAGGGTCGCTTTATTTGATTTTGTGGTCCGGATCGCGCCCTGCCCCGCGCCGTTTCAGGCGAAAAAAGTGCAAAAAAAAGCCAACCCCCCTGTGACAGGGGCTGGCCGCGAGCGGTCAGGACCGACTCAAAGCTTGTTGAACAGGCTCAGCTGGGAAACTCGGGCGAACGCCAGCTGTGCGGCCTGTAGCATGGTCTGTTGCAGGGTCAGGCGGGTAAGGACTTCTGCAGGGTCCGCCTCCCGGATCGAAGATTGCGTAGACGTGTTGATAAGCCCGGAACTCTGAATCGAATCACGCTGCATATCCATTACGTTGCCCCGAGCACCGATAGCCCCTCGCGCCAGGTCAACCTGGTTTTTGGAGTTGCTCAGGTTCGCAATGGACGAAGCGATCACGTTTTGCAGATTTCGTTGTGCTGCCAGATCCCCGGCAGTCGGGGTTTCCAGCGCCTTACGCAACTGGCTGACGGTATCGAGAACGTTCTGCGTCTGGTGCGTATTGACCGAGATATCGAACTGATCACCAGCAGCAGGAGTTGGCGGCGTGCCGCCCAAGGTAAAGCTGACACCGGCCGCAGTGGCCACACCGGCTGTCACGACTCCGGTGGTGACCGGCGTACTGCTACTGGTCAATGGCCGCGCATAAAGCTCGAAGGTACCGGGGCCGGTGAACTTCAATACAGCGCCACCCTCCGGGAAGAAACTCTTGTAGTCGGCCGCATTGGTCACCGAAGTCTGAGTGATCACAGCAGTCGAGGTATTACCCGGAGCACGAGTACTGGTGAAGCTGTCCGGCTTTGCCGCCAGCTGGAAGCTGTGACCGGCGATGACGGCATCGGCGTTGGCCGGCGTGTCACCCGCCTGGTAAGTGATATCCAGCGCAAAGGTCACACCGCGAAAACTGATATCGGAGCCATCCTTGTTATCCGGATCAAATTTTCCTCCACCGCTAGCCTCGGCAGTCACATCATTGCCCAAGGCATCAGTGATCACGTATTGCGTACTGCTGGTGAACGACAGAGTGTATGGCTGTCCATTACGGAAATTTGCATCGAAGGCCGGGCCGGAATTTACCAGCCCTTGGGACACGGATACCCGCCCATCATCCACCGCCGGGGCCGTCATGGTGGTCGAACTGCGGGCGGCGTTGATGGCCTGCTGGAACACATCCCAACCAGTATCGTTCAAGCCCAGAGACATCGATTCGCCGATCTTCAGTTCAATCTGTGTCTGATCACCTTGATAGCTGTAGGTGCCGTCACTGTTACGGACAAAGGGCTGGGTGTTATTACTGGCACCGGCGAAGATGTACTTGCCGTTCGCGTCTTTGCTATTCATCAAACTGAGCAGTTGCTCTTCAGCCTGAGCGACTTCTGCACCGATAGACTTGCGATCATCATCGTTCAATGAAGCACCACCAGCCCGCACCGCCAGCTCACTGACCTTTTGCAGCACGGTATTGATGCTGTCCAACACACTTTCTTCCTGCGCCTGAGCGGTGCTCAATGCACTGATGTTAGTGGTGTACTGACCCAGCATTGCCTTCTGCTGCTCCAATTGCAGCAACCGTGCGGCACCGACCGGATCATCCGCGGCTGTCGCAACCTTGATGCCACTGCTGGCCTGCTCGGCGGTTTTCATCACGTTGGTCATATTGCGAGAATAGTTCGCCGCCGTCGTGGCGTAATACTGTGCTGTAGAAATACGCATGTTCTACGGCTCCTTAAAGGGCATTGATCAAGGTGCTGAAAATTTCCTGCGCAGTCTTGATGATCTGCGAAGAGGCCGTGTAGTACTGCTGATACTTGGTCAGGTTGCCCGCTTCTTCATCGAGGTCGACACCCGACAGCGAATCACGGGCGTCGCGAGCGCTGGTATTGATGGTCTGGGTGGCCGTGGCATCCAGCTGGCCTTGCTTGGTCAGCGAACCTACGGTGGTCACAAGCCCGCCGTATGCGTCGGTGAAGCTGACGCCCGGGCTGGTGGCACTGGCACCGACGGTGGCCTTCGATTGCAGACCGAGCAGCGCCTGGGCGTTGCGGTTATCGGTGCTGTCGGCAGCCGTCATGTTGATGTTGAAGCTGTCACCCGACGCCGGACTGCCGCTGATGGTCATTCCCACACTGAACGTCTGCGCGTTGCCACCGGCATCGGTGTACGGCACGTTGATGTTCAGGTCGTTGTCCTGGCCAGGCACGATGCTGCCGGTGCCGATGCTGTTGCCCTTGGAGTCGAATACTTCATAGGCGCTGGCACTGGTCATCACCATACGAACCGGCATCGATGCCTTGACGGCGTTCTGCACTTCCAGACGCTGTGCCGGATTGTAGATATCCAGAATGGTCTTCAGGGTCGGTTGACCGACCGCGCCGGTACCGTCGTTGCCCGAAGCCTTGGTCGACGTCAGCGGCGCGGACGTGGCCAGAGTCTTGGTGTCGGTCATGACCGTGGTCATGTCCGCGGCGGAACTGCGGGTCGGGGTGATCTTGAAGCTGTCGCCGGCAGCGACGGTGCCGGAGTTGATGCTCAGGCTGAAACCATCGATGACCGGATCGGCGGCCGGCGGCGTGGCGAAGGCGAAGTTGCCCATATCGGTGTTGTCCGACAGGCGACGCACGTTGTAGCCGGTGGCGGTGATGGTCACCTGATAGTCACTGGCCTGCACCTTGCTGGTGTCCTGGATAGTGACGTTCAGGTTGCCGGAAGCCGGGTTGTTGTTGCCGTTGGCGATGCTGCGCTGACTGATGGCCGCCGCACTGTTGATGTTGTTGAACAGGGCCGCGCCAAAATTGCCGTTCTGGTCCAGGCCCTGGCCCAGCTGCTTGTTGACCTGATCTGCCACGACCATGGCGATACGACCCAGGCCGTTGACCGCAGGCGTCAATACTTCGTTGCGATAACGCACCAGACCGCCCATCTCGCCGCCGCTCATCACATTGGTGATGTCGATCGACGAGCCGTTGCGATCCATGATGATCGCGGAACGGGTCGGGTCAGCCGGATCCGGCGCCACGCGCAGCTTATTGACGGTATCGCCCACCACCAGTGGCTGGCCGCTGCCCAGGTAGATATCCAGGCGACCCTCGGTCTCGGTCACCTGAGTGCCGACCAGCTCGCTGAGCTGGCGCACGGTTTCGTTGCGCTGGTCCAGCAGTTCGTTGGGCGTGCCGCCCGAGCCGCTGACTTCGGCGATTTTCTTGTTGTAGGCCGCAACGGTCGACGCCAGTTTGTTGACCTGGTCGGCCATCGAGCCCAATTGATCGTTGATGTAGGAATTTTGCTGGGTCAGTTGCTTGGAAATCGCATTGAAGCGACTGCTCAAGCCCTGGGCATTGGTCAGCAGCGCCTGACGCGCGGCATTGTCGTTGGAGTTGCCGGCCAGGGTTTGCAGGGACGAGAAAAACGCCTGCAGGGACTTGGTCACACCGGTGCCGCTGTCGGACAGCAGCTTGTCGACCTGAGTGGCCTGCCCCAGATAAGCCTGGGCATCGCTGTTGAGCGATGTGGTGGTCTGCAACTGCGAATCAAGGTAGCTGTTGTACACCCGACGCACATCGGCCAGCGTGGTGCCGGTACCGATGAAAACATTGCCGTACTGAATCGAGTTCTTGCTGTTCTGTACGGTTTGTTGGCGCGAGTACCCGACGGTATCGACGTTGGAAATGTTGTTACCTGTGGTCACCAGGGACGCACGGCTAGCGGACAGACCCGACATTCCGATGTTGAGCAAACTCATGATTCAGACCTTATACCTTGTGTCTTTATAGAGGCGTCGTGGACGCGCCCGCCGCGGCGTAGTTTTGGTAACTCGTCATTTGCCTGGCTATCTGCGAAATCTTGTTCGCGTACTGCGGGTCGGTGGCGTAACCGGCCTTTTGCAGTTCGCGTACAAACTGTTCCGGGTTATCGGCCGACTTCACGACATCTTGATAGCGATTGTTGGTTTGCAGCAGCGTTACAAGGTCATGGAAGCTGTCCTTGTAAGAATCGTAGGAGCGGAACTCGGCCGTCTCCTTGACCATCTGGCCATTTCTGAATTCGCTGGTGATCGCTCGCGCCGAATCACCTTGCCAACTGTTGCCGGCCTTGATGCCGAACAGGTTGTGACTGCTGCTGCCATCCTGGGCACGCATGACCGATTTGCCCCATCCGGTTTCCAGCGCTGCCTGAGCCACCAGGTAACGCGGATCGACGCCGATGCGGTCGGCGGCTTCCTTGGCCATCGGCAGCATGGTGTTGACGAATTCGTCGGCGGAGCTGAAGGCCTTCTTCGGTGGCGCCAGGGGAATCTGCGCAATCGCGCGACCCTGAATCGTCAGCGGACCGTTCGAGGCGGCTTGCGCCTGGGCCAGCCAGTCGCCGTTGTACAGAGGGCCGGAGCCGGTGCTCGCCAGACGCTCCGGCAGTGGTGATTTGTTGACCGCCGGAGTATTGGCAGTAGTGGCTGCCGAAGGCACCAGACCGGCCAACAGGCGATCGGCCAATTTCGGCGGCAAGGCCAGTCGGCGCTGGTTGATCAACTCCATGTCATTACGGTGCGTGCCCTCGCCGGTTGGCGCACTGACAGAACGCGAAGCCCACAGTGGACGCTCGCCATTGACCCGCGACAGCGGACCGTTGACGGCCACGGTGCCGGCGGCGATCGGGGTTTGCGCAGCAGCTTTCGCGGCTTCCTGCTTGGCGGCGGACAAGGTCGCAGCCTCGCCCGGTGCCAGCGGTTTATTCTTCGACATCTGGCGCATCAGCACGTCCGCAAGGCCAATACCGCCGCCTTCGCGAGACATGGAAACGGCCAGTTGCTGGTCGTACATTTCCTGATACTGCTTGGCTTCAGGGGTATTGAGCGGGTTGTCCTTGCCCAGCGCTTCGGTGGCCGAGCGCATCGACTTGAGCATCTCGCCAAGGAACAGCGACTCGAACTCCTGCGCCACCTTGCGCATGTTCGCGTCGCTGTTCTTGTCGCCGACCTTGAGCTGGTTCAATCGATTCAGGTCGGAAAACGAGCCGGAATCGCTGCTGCTGATCCGGCCGCTCTTGTACATATCCATGTCGGTCGTCCTCAGATCACGATCAGGTCGGCTTGCAGCGCGCCGGCCTGTTTCAGTGCTTCGAGGATCGCCATCAAGTCACCTGGCGCCGCGCCGACCTGGTTCACCGCACGCACGATTTCGTCGAGGGTGGTCCCGGGGCCGAACTTGAACATCGGTTTGGCTTCCTGCTGGGCGTTGACCCGCGAGCGCGGCACCACGGCCGTCTGCCCGTTGGACAGCGGGCCCGGCTGGCTGACGATCGGGTCTTCGGTGATGGTCACGGTCAAGCTGCCGTGAGTCACGGCGGCCGGCGAAACCTTGACGTTCTGGCCGATCACGATGGTGCCGGTACGGGAGTTGATGATGACTTTCGCCACCGCCTGACCCGGATCGATCTCGAGGTTTTCCAGCATCGACAGATAGTCGACGCGCTGGCTCGGATCCAGAGGCGCGGTGACGCGAACCGAGCCGCCATCGATGGCCTGGGCTACGCCAGGGCCGAGCATGTCGTTGATCTTGTCGACGATGCGCTTGGCCGTGGTGAAGTCGGAGCGGTTGAGGTTCAGTGTCAGGCTGTTGCCCTGGTTGAAGCCGCTCGGTACTGCGCGTTCCACCGATGCACCGCCAGGGATGCGACCGGCCGACGGCACGTTGACGGTGATCTTCGAACCGTCGCGACCTTCGGCGTCGAAACCACCGACCACCAGGTTGCCCTGGGCCACGGCGTAGACGTTGCCGTCGATACCCTTGAGCGGTGTCAGCAGCAGCGTACCGCCACGCAGGCTCTTGGAGTTACCGATGGAGGAAACGGTGATGTCGACCTGCTGGCCGGGTTTGGCGAACGCCGGCAGATCGGCACTGATCGATACCGCCGCGACGTTTTTCAACTGCACGTTGCCCGATCCCGGCGGCACCTTGATGCCGAACTGCGAGAGCATGTTGTTGAACGTCTGCAGGGTGAATGGCGTCTGGGTCGTCTGGTCACCGGTACCGTTAAGCCCGACCACCAGGCCGTAACCGATCAACTGGTTGGAACGTACGCCGGAAATGCTGGCGATGTCCTTCAGGCGTTCGGCCTGGGCATTGAAAGCCGCCGACAACAGAACGGCGGCCATCATGAGACTTCTGAAATTCATCATGCTCAACTGGAAAGCCACCTAGAAAGGGAACAACGGGCTGAGGAAGAAACGGTCGAACCAGCCTGGCTGACTCGCATCGGCAAACGAACCGGTACCCGAATAGGTGATGCGCGCGTCGGCCACACGGGTCGAGGACACGGTGTTGTCGGTGGCGATGTCATCGGCACGAACCAGACCGGCAATGCGTACCAGCTCGTCACCGGTGTTGAGGGTCATCCACTTCTCGCCGCGTACCGCGATGATGCCGTTGGGCAACACATCGGCCACGGTCACGGTGATCGAGCCGGTCAGAGTGTTGCCTTGCGCAGCCTTGCTGTCACCCTTGGTCGCGCGGTCGCCTTCATAGCCCGCTTCCAGACTAAGGTCGCCACTGCCAAACGGGTTATTGGTGCTTGGGGTAGAGCCGAACAGCGAGCTCAGTCCGATGTTGGCCTTGCTGTTCTTGCCAATCTGCGAGTTGGCGTTTTTGCTGGCCTGGGTCCTCTCGTTCAAGGTGATGGTGATGATGTCACCGACCCGGAACGCCTTGCGGTCGCTGTAGAGATTCTGTTCGAACCCGGCCTGATAGATCGAGCCGTTGTTCGCGGCAGCCGGCAGCGGTGTGCGCGGCAGCACCGGGGCGTAGTAAGGATCATTGGGCTTGGGCGTCGGAGCGACGCAACCTGCAAGCGCGGTGATCCCACTCAATGCCATAACAGAGACGAAGCGTTTCATGACCCTTACCTCACGGTGTAGCAGGCGGCCGGGGGACCGCCTTGTAGACTGATTACAGATTCTGCGTAACGAACGAGAGCATCTGGTCGGCGGTGGAGATCACCTTGGAGTTCATCTCGTAGGCGCGCTGAGTGGTGATCATGTTGACCATCTCTTCAACGGTGCTGACGTTGGAGGTTTCCAGGGTGTTCTGCAGCGTGGTGCCGAAACCGGCCAGGCCAGGAGTACCCACTTCCGGCGCGCCACTGGCACCGGTTTCCAGGAACAGGTTGCTACCCACGGCCTGAAGACCGGCCGGGTTGATGAAGTCGGCGGTCTGCAGGTTGCCGATCACCTGGGAAGCCGGGTTGCCGGCGGTGGTGATGGACACGGTGCCGTCCTTGCCGACGGTGAATGTCTGGGCATCGTTCGGAATGACGATGGCCGGCTGCAGGGCGAAACCGCTGGCGTTGACGATCTGGCCGTTGGAATCCAGGTGGAAGGTACCGTCACGGGTGTAGGCCGTGGTGCCGTCCGGTTGCAGGATCTGGAAGAAACCGCGACCGTCGATGGCCATGTCCAGCGGCTGTTCGGTGGTTTGCAGGCTGCCGGCGTTGAAGTTTTTCTGGGTGCCGACGATGCGCACACCGGTACCCACTTGCAGACCCGACGGCAGTTCGCTGTCCTGGGTCGACTGGGCGCCTGGCTGACGCTTGATCTGGTAGAGCAGGTCCTGGAACTCGGCGCGATCGCGTTTGAAACCCGTGGTCGACACGTTGGCCAGGTTGTTGGAAATGGTGGTCAGGTTGGTGTCCTGGGCGGACAGACCGGTTTTGGCAACCCATAGAGCCGGAAGCATTCAATTCTCCTCGTTCGCCTTTTTTACGGCGCGACGTTCTGATAATTAGCTGATCTGCAAGACGCGAGCCATGGCCTGGTCGTCTTCTTTGGCGGTGTTCATCATCTTGACGTGCAGTTCGAACTGCTTGGACAGGGCCAGCACCGAGGTCATCTCGTCCACGGCATTGACGTTGCTCGACTCGAGGAATCCCGACACCAGTTTGACGTTGGCATCGGCCTGCGCCGGCTGGCCGTCCTTGGTGTGGATCGAACCGTCCAGGCCCTTGGTCATGTTCTTGAAGTCCGGGTTGACCAGCTTGATGCGGTCGACTTCGGCCATGACCCGTGGGTCCTCGCCCATCGAGCGGATGCTGATGGTGCCGTCTTCACCAACTTCGATCTGCTGCTGGGGCGGCACGGCGATCGGGCCGCCGTTGCCGATCACCGGCATGCCGTTGCCGGCGCGCAATACGCCCAACGCATCGACCACCAGACTGCCGGTGCGCACATAGCTTTCACCGCCATCAGGGTTCTGCACTGCCAGCCAGCCATTGCCTTGCACGGCAACATCCAGATCACGACCGGTTTCCACCAGGGAGCCCGGAGTGAAGTCGGTGGCAGGGCGCTCGGACATGGCAAACGCACGCGCCGGAAAGCTGTCGCCGAACACCGGCATCGAACGCGCCTGCTCCAGGTCTTTCTGGAAACCGTTGGTGGAGATGTTCGCCAGGTTGTTGGCATGAGCCTTTTGCGCCAGTGCATTCTGGCTGGCGCCGGTCATTGCCACATAAAGGTACTTGTCCACAATCTATCCTCTGCCTGCCGGACGTTTGCCGCCCACTGCTGTACTGATCAGCCATAAGCAATTTGCAGACCAACTTGGTTTTCGTGGCGTAAGGTGCGGGAAACAAAGGGGTTGGGAGAGTTTGTGAGGATTTTCAGGAAAGGCTGAAGTCGAAAAACCGGCGGTGTCATGCCGGTAAGAGGCAAAACATGGAACGACTCACTCCCTGTGGCGAGTGGGCTTGCCCCCGTTGGGTTGCGAAGCAGCCCCAAAAGATGGGACTGCTGCGCAGACCAACGGGGGCAAGCCCACTCGCCACAGAGCAATCAGCCGTTGTCTTTGCCGACATCGTACTCACGCAACTTGTTGGCAATGGTGGTATGGGAAACCCCAAGGCGCTTGCCCAATTGCCGGCTGCTCGGATGCTCGGAATACAGGCTTTCCAGCACCGCTTTCTCGAACCGGCCGACGATCTCGTCCAGCTTGCCCTCCAGCGAAAAATCCCCCAAAGGCTGGCGCACACCGTAGTCCGGCAGTCGAATGTGTTCGGCCTTGACGGTCCCGCCATCGCACAGGGAAACCGCCTGAAACAGCACGTTTTCCAACTGCCGAACATTGCCCGGCCAGTGGTAATGACTGAGCCGATCCATGGCCGCCGGCGCCAGTTTCGGCAGCGGGCAGCCAATCTGCCGACTGGCCTGATCGAGAAAGTGCTCCACCAGCGGCGGCAAACCGTCGAGGCATTCGCGCAGTGGCGGGATGTGCAGTGACAGCACATTCAGGCGGTGATACAGGTCCTGTCGAAACTCGCCGCGGGCGCACAGTTCGGACAGGTCGACCTGGGTCGCACAAATCACCCGCACATCGAGATAGACCTCTTCATCGCTGCCGACCCGACGGAAGCATCCGTCCTGCAGAAAGCGCAGCAGTTTCACTTGCAGGCGCGGGCTCATCTCGCCGACACCGTCAAGAAACAGTGTCCCGCCCGCCGTCAGCTCCAGCAGCCCGAGCTTGCCCTCGGCCCGCGCCCCTTCGAATGCGCCGGGGCCATAGCCGAACAGCTCGGTCTCGGCCATGGACTCCGGCAACCCGGCACAGTTGAGCGCCATCAGCGGTGATTGCCCCCGGGGACTGGCCAGATGACAGGCCCGCGCCAGCAACTCCTTGCCGGTCCCGGTTTCGCCTTCTATTAATAGCGGCGCATCGAGAGGCGCCATGCGCCGGGCTTCACGCACCACCGAGGCCATCACCCTGGAGCTCTGGAAGATGCTGTCGAAGCCGCGCAACTCCTGCTTGCGCACGTTATAGATGCGCTCTCCTACCCGGTCGGCGCGGTGCAGCGTCAGCACCGCACCGGCCATGGCCTCACTGTCGTCGTGCTCCGATTGCAACGGCGCGATGTCGGCCAGGAATACATCGCCCTTGACCTTGACCCGCATGCCGTTGATCCGCGATTTGTTGGCGCGCACCAGTTCCGGCAGATCGAAATCTTCGGCATAGCGCGACAGCGGAATACCTGGCACTTCATCGACCCGCACCCCGAGCAACTGTGCCGCTGCGCGGTTAGCGGCAACGATGGAGCCGCCCATGTCGATCGACAACACTGGAAACTCCAGCGCGCCGAGCAAGGCATTGAGCTCCATGTGCCGACGTTCACTGGGCATCAGTCCTACGCGCTTGACGCCAAATACCCCGGCAATCGCCTCGAACTTGGGACGCAGGGCCTGGAACTGGATATTGATCAGGTTCGGACAGTGCAGGTAAATCGCATTGCCGTGCTCACCGCCCACCTCGCCGCGAGCGACGTTGATGCCGTACTCCACCAACAGGTTGAGGATGTCGCGCAGGATGCCGATGCGGTTCTGACAGTGGACTTTGATACGCATGAAAGAGCCCGAACAGTGATGAAAGAGGCCCGTGCAGCGAAGATTTTCTGCAAGGGCACTCAGATAGTCGTCAAGATTATGTGACACCCGAAGCACTTTTCCTACCCGCCAATCGCGACACCTGCGCGACAAAGGGCTAAACGTAACGAAAACTTTACGATTTTTCGACTTTCTCTCCGCCAATCAACCTGCCTAACCGCTGCAAAGCCGAACGTCTTGGAGTATTTCTAAGTCCATAGCAGTACATAACAAGAACGAATTCCCTCGCAGGAGAGCTGTATGAAGCAGACGCAATACGTGGCTCGCGAGCCCGATGCGCATGGTTTTATCGACTACACCGCTGAAGAACATGCGGTGTGGAATACGCTGATCACTCGCCAACTGAAAGTGATCGAAGGGCGTGCGTGCCAGGAATACCTGGACGGTATCGAAAAGCTCGGTCTGCCCCACGACCGCATTCCGCAACTGGGCGAGATCAACAAAGTGCTCGGTGAAACCACAGGCTGGCAAGTTGCCCGCGTTCCGGCACTGATCCCCTTCCAGACTTTTTTCGAGTTGCTCGCCAGCAAGCAGTTTCCCGTGGCGACCTTCATTCGTACTCGCGAAGAGCTGGATTACCTGCAAGAGCCGGACATTTTCCACGAAATATTCGGCCACTGCCCGCTGCTGACCAACCCCTGGTTCGCGGAATTCACCCACACCTACGGCAAACTCGGCCTCAAGGCTTCCAAGGAGGAGCGCGTGTACCTGGCGCGCCTGTACTGGATGACCATCGAGTTCGGTCTGCTCGATACCCCGCAAGGCCAGCGCATCTACGGTGGCGGCATCCTGTCTTCGCCGAAGGAAACCGTGTACTGCCTGTCGGACGAACCCGAGCATCAGGCGTTCGACCCGCTGGAATGCATGCGCACTCCCTACCGCATCGACATCCTGCAGCCGCTGTACTTTGTCCTGCCTGACCTCAAGCGCCTGTTCGACCTGGCCCACGAGGACATCATGGGTATGGTCAAGCAAGCCATGCAGCTGGGCCTGCACGCGCCGAAATTTCCGCCAAAACCCAAGGCGGCGTGAACCGCTGCTTTTTTGATCAAGTGAGCCTGTCAGGAACTCTCGCTATGCTTTAGCGTGGTGACAGGTGATCGACTTCTCTTTTTCGATTTCAGGAATTCAACATGTCCACATTGAACCAAGCCCACTGCGAAGCCTGCCGCGCCGATGCTCCACAGGTCAGCGATGAAGAATTGCCGATCCTGATCAAGCAGATCCCGGACTGGAACATCGAAGTTCGCGACAGCATCATGCAGCTGGAAAAAATCTTCCTGTTCAAGAATTTCAAGCACGCCCTGGCGTTCACCAACGCCGTCGGCGAAATCTCCGAGGCCGAAGGTCATCACCCGGGTCTGCTGACCGAATGGGGCAAAGTCACCGTGACCTGGTGGAGCCACTCGATCAAGGGCCTGCACCGCAACGACTTCATCATGGCCGCGCGCACTGACGAAGTGGCCAAGGACGCCGAGGGCCGCAAGTAATGCATTTCGACGCCATCGGCCGAGTACCCGGCGACCCGATCCTCGGCCTGATGGAGGCCTATGCGCAGGACCCCAACCCGCGCAAGTTCGACCTCGGCGTGGGCGTCTACAAAGACGCCCAGGGCCTGACGCCGATTCCGCAATCGGTGAAGCTGGCCGAGGCGCGACTGATGGAAAATCAGACCAGCAAGATCTACATCGGCGGTCATGGTGATCCGGCATTCGGCAAGGTCATCAACGAGCTGGTGCTGGGCGCCGACTCGCCGCTGATCCGCGACAAACGGGCCGGCGCCACCCAGAGCCCGGGCGGCACCGGCGCGTTGCGCCTGAGCGCCGACTTCATCGCCCAGTGCCTGCCGGGCCGTGGCGTGTGGCTGAGCAATCCGACCTGGCCGATCCACGAAACCATTTTCGCGGCGGCCGGGGTCAAGGTCAGTCACTACCCCTACGTGGGCAGTGACAACCGCCTGGATGTAGAGGCGATGCTCGAAGTGCTCGACCAGGCGCCCAAGGGCGATGTGGTCCTGCTGCACGCCTGCTGCCACAACCCGACCGGCTTCGACCTGTCCCATGACGACTGGAAGCGCGTGCTGGATGTGGTGCGCCGCCGCGAACTGCTGCCCCTGATCGACTTCGCCTATCAGGGCTTCGGCGACGGCCTTGAACAGGACGCCTGGTCTACCCGCCTGTTCGCCGCCCAGTTGCCGGAAGTGCTGATCACCAGCTCCTGCTCGAAGAACTTCGGCCTGTACCGCGACCGCACCGGCGCACTGATCGTCTGCGCAAAAAACGCCGACAAACTGACGGACATCCGCAGCCAACTGGCCAACATCGCCCGCAATCTGTGGTCAACTCCGCCGGATCATGGCGCTGCGGTAGTGGCGACCATCCTCGGCGACCCGGAGCTGAAAAACCTCTGGATCGACGAAGTGGAAACCATGCGCCTGCGCATCGCCCAACTACGCAGCGGCCTGGTAGAAGCCCTGGAACCCCACGGCCTGCGCGAACGCTTTGCACACATTGGCGTGCAACGCGGGATGTTCTCCTACACCGGATTGACGCCGGAGCAGGTCAAACAACTGCGTGAGCATCACAGTGTTTACATGGTGGGCACGGGCCGGGCGAACGTGGCTGGGATCGATGCGACGCGGCTGGATCTGCTGGCCGAAGCCATCGCCACGGTCTGCAAGTAACACACATCAACTGTGGGAGCGGGTACACCCGAACAATGTAGGTCGGCTGCCAGGCCGCCATCGCTGGCAAGCCAGCTCCCACAGGTCCTGCGGCTGGCCCCCTAACAACTGTAGGAGCGAGCAGGTTCGCTCCCACAATTTCTCCCTTGCAAACCTGTATAGACAATCCCATCCGTCGAAACAAATGGATATAAAAGTCTATTTGTCATTTCCAGTGCTGTATCCTGCCGAGGCTTTTTTGAAAGCGCGGATCTACCAGATCTACCAACAGACTTAGCGAGGAGCGCAACCATGCACGAGATTCCTAATCTCCCCTTCCCAAGCCTGCACGAACCTGAGCAGACGACCACGCAACAAGCCGGTGCCCAACAGCCCGAGCCGAAAGAAGCCACTGACAGTCGCAAGGCTGACAGCGAAGACTGAAACACCCGCCGTACAGACCGTG
>NZ_JAIQWX010000090.1 GCF_020164475.1 Pseudomonas sp. REP124
TTCTCTGTGGGAGCGAGCCTGCTCGCGATTGGGGTCTCGGGTTGATTCAGCTGATCTTCAGAGAGACTGGCTCTGAACCTATGATCAGCCCAGACGTGGCTTCCGCCGCGTAATACATTCGCACCGTCTGACCGGCAAACTTCTTCAGTTGTGCTGCGGAAAGCTCGACCACCAGATTTTCGGTGCGCACGTATTCACCTTCGTCCGGTTCTTTCGGTGGTTGCCCTTCTTCCCATGCGCCGGCGGGAATTGAGTCGCCTTTCAGGTCGGGATTTTCCGGGTCGTCACCCAGCGTTGCATAAACAACTCCGTCGTTGAAAACCTCGGCGGATTTGGGGATCGAGATGCGCAGCGGACCGGGAAATTTGGCAAGTTTGATCTCCGTCTGGGCAGGCGAACCGGTGACTTTGACATTCAGCGCTGGCACTGGATTGGCCATGATGAAAGCTCCTTCTGTTGAGGCCATGAGGTGTACAGCGGAAGCCGGCACTTGGCTTCACGAGACCCTTATCCGCCGCCGAGGCGCTCCCGGTAACTGTTAGAAATAACAGTCCCGACAAGCGGCACCCAGTGCCTGTAGGAGCGAGCATGCTCGCGATGGAGCCACATTCACCTTGGGGTGTCAGGACGCCCGCGTCATCGTTGACGACCATCGCGAGCATGCTCGCTCCTACAGAAATCTCATCTCTTCCGACATCCTATCTTCAGGCGATCAAATTTATTCGCCGGCTCGAAACCCTTTAAACGCGGGCTCTCTATCCATCCTGTCGAACAATTTCGCCCAACAGCGATGAAATGCAGTTGACGGTTGTATTTTAAGTTGTACGATGACCTACAACTTCAGCGTCGGGCTGAACGGTCTTAACCCACAACGTCGCAATCCAGGGTGTTCGAACAATGAATCCACAAGAACTTAAGTCCATCCTCTCTTCCGGTCTGCTGTCTTTCCCGGTCACCGATTTCAATGCCCAGGGCGATTTCAACCGCGCTGGCTACATCAAGCGTCTGGAGTGGCTGGCTCCGTACGGCGCCTCGGCTCTGTTCGCCGCCGGCGGCACCGGTGAGTTCTTCTCCCTGGCAGCCAGCGAATACTCGGAAATCATCAAGACCGCCGTCGACACCTGCGCCACCAGCGTGCCAATCCTGGCCGGTGTAGGCGGTTCGACCCGTCAGGCCATCGAATACGCTCAGGAAGCCGAGCGTCTGGGCGCCAAGGGGCTGTTGCTGCTGCCGCACTACCTGACCGAAGCCAGCCAGGACGGCGTTGCCGCCCACGTTGAAGCCGTGTGCAAATCGGTCAACATCGGCGTGGTGGTCTACAACCGTAACGTCTGCCGCCTGACCGCTCCACTGCTGGAGCGTCTGGCCGAGCGTTGCCCGAACCTGATCGGTTACAAGGATGGTCTGGGTGACATCGAACTGATGGTGTCGATCCGTCGTCGTCTGGGCGATCGCTTCAGCTACCTGGGCGGCTTGCCGACCGCTGAAGTCTACGCTGCGGCCTACAAGGCGCTGGGCGTACCGGTCTACTCCTCGGCGGTGTTCAACTTCCTGCCGAAAACCGCGATGGACTTCTACCACGCCATCGCTCGCGACGATCACGGCGCCGTTGCCAAGATCATCGACGACTTCTTCCTGCCGTACCTGGACATCCGTAACCGCAAAGCCGGTTACGCGGTGAGCATCGTCAAGGCCGGGGCAAAAATTGCCGGCTACGACGCAGGTCCAGTGCGCACCCCGCTGACCGACCTGACCGGCGAAGAGTACGAAATGCTCGCCGCGCTCATGGACAAGCAGGGCGCCCAGTAACACAAGCGATTAAACGAGGCCGCTGAGTATTCAGCGGCCTTTTGCGTGAGACCTTTTTGTTTCGAGGGCAGTCCCGTGACAAATGCAAAACGTTACGACAACTACATCAACGGCGAATGGGTTGCCGGTGCCGATTACTCGGCCAACATCAACCCGTCGGAACTGAGCGACAACATCGGCGACTACGCCAAGGCTGACCTGACCCAGGTCAACGCCGCCATCGACGCCGCCCGTGCCGCGTTCCCGGCGTGGTCCACTTCCGGTATCCAGGCGCGTCACGATGCACTGGACAAAGTCGGTACTGAAATCCTCGCCCGTCGCGACGAACTCGGCACCCTGCTGGCCCGGGAAGAGGGCAAGACCCTGCCTGAAGCCATCGGTGAAGTGACCCGCGCCGGTAACATCTTCAAGTTCTTCGCCGGTGAGTGCCTGCGTCTGTCCGGCGACTACGTGCCGTCGGTTCGTCCGGGCGTCAATGTGGAAGTCACCCGTGAAGCGCTGGGCGTGGTCGGTCTGATCACTCCGTGGAACTTCCCGATTGCCATTCCGTCGTGGAAGATCGCCCCGGCCCTGGCCTACGGCAACTGCGTCGTGCTCAAGCCGGCGGATCTGGTACCAGGCTGTGCCTGGGCGCTGGCGGAAATCATCTCCCGCGCAGGCTTCCCGGCCGGCGTGTTCAACCTGGTGATGGGCAGCGGTCGAGTGGTTGGCGAAGCGCTGGTCAACAGCCCGAAAGTCGACGGCATCAGCTTCACCGGTTCCGTGGGCGTGGGTCGTCAGATCGCAGTCAGCTGTGTTTCGCGTCAGGCCAAGGTCCAGCTGGAAATGGGCGGCAAGAACCCGCAGATCATTCTCGACGACGCCGACCTCAAGCAAGCGGTCGAGCTGTCGGTGCAGAGCGCGTTCTACTCCACCGGCCAGCGTTGCACCGCTTCGAGCCGTCTGATCGTCACCGCCGGGATTCACGACAAGTTCGTCGAAGCCATGGCCGAGCGCATGAAGTCGATCAAGGTCGGCCACGCACTCAAAGCCGGCACCGATATCGGTCCGGTGGTTTCGCAAGCTCAGCTTGAACAGGACATGAAGTACATCGACATCGGCCAGTCCGAAGGCGCGCGCCTGGTGAGTGGCGGTGGCCTGGTGACCTGCGACACCGAGGGCTATTTCCTCGCGCCAACGCTGTTTGCCGACAGCGAAGCGTCGATGCGCATCAGCCGCGAAGAGATCTTTGGCCCGGTGGCCAACGTTGTTCGCGTGGCCGATTACGAAGCTGCCCTGGCCATGGCCAACGACACCGAATTCGGTCTGTCGGCGGGCATCGCCACCACGTCCCTGAAGTACGCCAACCACTTCAAGCGCCACTCCCAGGCCGGGATGGTGATGGTCAACCTGCCGACCGCCGGCGTGGATTACCACGTTCCGTTCGGTGGGCGTAAAGGTTCGTCGTACGGTTCGCGCGAGCAGGGTCGCTATGCGCAAGAGTTCTACACCGTGGTTAAAACCAGCTACATCGGTTCCTGATTCACGCAACACCCGCGGTATTGTCATGGATACCGCAAACCTGTAGGAGCGAGCTTGCTCGCGATGGTTTTGAAGACGCGGCGATCAGCCTGATACCCCGCGTCATCGTTGTCCTCCATCGCGAGCAGGCTCGCTCCCACACAGGGCACAACGACATCGTTATTACCCGCATAAAAATAATCAGTGGGAGTACATCCACATGCAATCGACCCAAAAGCCGACTCACGTCCGCTACCTGATCCTGCTCATGCTGTTTTTGGTGACCACGATCAACTACGCTGACCGGGCGACTATCGCCATCGCCGGCTCCAGCCTGCAAAAAGACCTCGGCATCGACGCGGTCACCCTTGGCTACATCTTCTCCGCATTCGGTTGGGCCTATGTGGCCGGGCAAATTCCCGGTGGCTGGCTGCTGGACCGTTTCGGCTCGAAAAAAATCTACGCACTGAGCATCTTCACCTGGTCGCTGTTCACCGTGCTGCAAGGCTTCGTCGGTGAATTCGGCATGTCCACGGCAGTGGTTGCGCTGTTCATGCTGCGCTTCCTGGTGGGCCTGGCCGAAGCGCCATCCTTCCCGGGTAACGCCCGCATCGTAGCCGCCTGGTTCCCGACCGCTGAACGCGGTACGGCCTCGGCGATCTTCAACTCGGCGCAATACTTCGCCACCGTGCTGTTCGCCCCGCTGATGGGCTGGATCGTGTACTCCTTCGGTTGGGAGCACGTGTTCATCGTCATGGGCATCCTGGGCATCATCTTCTCGCTGGTCTGGCTGAAAGTGATCTACAGCCCGCGTGAACACCCACGGATCAACGATGCCGAGTTCAAGCACATCTCCGAGAACGGCGGTATGGTCGACATGGACCAGAAGGGCAAGAAGGCCGATGGTCCGAAGTGGGACTACATCCGCCAACTGCTGACCAACCGCATGATGCTCGGCGTGTACCTGGGCCAGTACTGCATCAACGGCATCACCTACTTCTTCCTGACCTGGTTCCCGGTGTACCTGGTGCAGGAACGTGGCATGACCATCCTCAAGGCGGGTTTCATCGCGTCCTTGCCGGCCATCTGCGGCTTCATCGGTGGTGTGCTCGGCGGGGTGATTTCCGATTACCTGCTGCGCAAGGGCCATTCCCTGACCTTCGCCCGCAAGGCACCGATCATCGCCGGCCTGCTGGTATCGAGCAGCATCGTGGCGTGCAACTACGTGGACATCGAATGGATGGTGGTCGGCTTCATGGCCCTGGCATTCTTCGGCAAAGGCGTGGGCGCACTGGGCTGGGCTGTGGTGTCCGACACTTCGCCTAAACAGATCGCCGGTCTTAGCGGTGGCCTGTTCAACACCTTCGGCAACCTGGCGTCGATCACCACCCCGATCGTCATCGGTTACATCATCAGCTCCACCGGTTCGTTCAAGTGGGCGCTGGTATTCGTTGGTTGCAACGCACTGGTTGCGGTGTTCAGCTATCTGGTCATCGTAGGTCCGATCAAGCGTGTGGTGCTCAAAGAGCCACCGGTGAGCGGCCCTGAAACCAACAACAAATTGTCTCAAGCGCATTCCTGAGGAGCGGCGTCATGCAGTTGATTGAACATTCCGACTCGCCGCGCTACATCCGCCTGCACGAGCGGGACAATGTAGTGATCGTGGTCAACGATCAGGGCGTACCGGCCGGTACTGCGTTTGCCGATGGATTGGTCACCGTGGACTTCGTGCCACAGAGCCACAAGGTCACTCTGGAAGACATTCCCGAGGGCGGCCAGGTGATTCGTTACGGCCAGGTCATTGGTTACGCGTTGCAGCCGATTCCACGCGGCAGCTGGGTCAAGGAAGATCAACTGCGTATGCCGACCGCGCCACCGCTGGACAGCCTGCCGCTGTCCACCGAGGTGCCGGACGCGCAGGCACCGCTGGAAGGCTTCACCTTCGAGGGTTATCGCAACGCCGACGGCACTGTCGGCACGCGTAACATTCTCGGCATCACCACCACCGTGCAGTGCGTGACCGGTGTGCTGGATCACGCGGTCAAGCGCATCAAGGACGAGCTGCTGCCCAAGTATCCGCACGTCGATGACGTGGTGGCGCTGACCCACAGCTACGGCTGTGGCGTGGCGATCACCGCCACCGACGCCTACATTCCGATTCGCACCGTGCGCAACCTGGCGCGCAACCCGAATCTGGGTGGCGAGGCGCTGGTGATCAGCCTGGGCTGCGAGAAATTGCAGGCCGGGCAGGTGATGCACGATGACGATGCCTCGGTGGACTTGAGCGAGCCATGGCTGTACCGCCTGCAGGACTCCAGCCACGGTTTCACCGAAATGATCGAGCAGATCATGGAGTTGGCGGAAACCCGTCTGAAGAAGCTCGATCAACGCCGTCGGGAAACCGTGCCGGCGTCCGAGCTGATCCTGGGCATGCAGTGCGGCGGCAGCGATGCGTTTTCCGGCATCACTGCCAACCCGGCCCTTGGCTATGCCTCGGACCTGTTGTTGCGTGCGGGCGCGACGGTGATGTTTTCCGAAGTGACCGAAGTGCGTGACGCGATCTACCTGCTGACGTCCCGGGCGAAAACCGAAAGCGTCGCCCAGGAACTGGTGCGGGAAATGGACTGGTACGACCGTTACCTGGCCAAGGGCGAAGCGGATCGCAGCGCCAACACCACGCCGGGCAACAAGAAGGGCGGGCTGTCGAACATTGTCGAGAAATCGCTGGGATCGATCGTCAAGTCCGGTAGCAGCGCGATCACCGGGGTGCTCGGCCCTGGCGAACGCTTCAAGGAAAAAGGCCTGATCTTCTGCGCGACCCCGGCCAGCGATTTTGTCTGCGGGACGTTGCAGCTGGCGGCGGGGATGAACCTGCACGTGTTCACTACCGGTCGCGGCACGCCTTACGGGCTGGCCATGGCCCCGGTGGTTAAGGTTTCGACCCGTACCGAGCTGGCCCAGCGCTGGCCGGATCTGATCGATATCGACGCAGGGCGTATTGCGACCGGTCGGGCTTCCATCGAGGAGCTTGGCTGGGAGTTGTTCCACTACTACCTGGATGTGGCCAGCGGCAAGGCGCAGACCTGGGCCGAGCGGCACAAGCTGTATAACGACATTACCTTGTTCAATCCGGCGCCGATCACCTGAGACCGAATCGCCTGCTTCGCGAGCAAGCCCGCTCCCACAGTTGACCGCGTGTTTCAGGCGAGCGCGGTCTAATGTGGGAGCGGGCTTGCTCGCGAAGGCTTTCTACCAGACGCCAACGTCCTCTGTGGCTTATCATTAGCTCACTAACGACACCCACCTCAAGGTCCTCCCCGGCATGCTGGCAATCTTCCTCGAAACCCTGAACATCACCGCTCCGGTGTTCGCCATGCTGTTTCTGGGGGTGTTGCTCAAGCGCATCGACTGGATCAACGACAATTTCATTCACACAGCGTCGGCCCTGGTTTTCAACGTCACCATGCCGGCGTTGCTGTTTCTGGGCATCCTGCATGCCGACCTGCATGCCGCGCTGCAGCCGGCGCTGCTGATCTACTTCTCCGTCGCGACCCTGGTGTGCTTTGCCATTGCCTGGGGTTGGGCGATTTTCAGGTGCCCGCGCGAAGACCGCGGGATCTACACCCAGGGTGCTTTTCGCGGCAACAACGGGGTGATCGGCCTGGCGCTGGCGGCGAGCATGTACGGCGACTACGGCATTTCCCTCGGCGCGATCCTCGCGGCACTGGTTATCCTGTTCTACAACACGCTCTCGACCATCGTCCTGGCGGTATACAGCCCGGTGATCAAGTCTGATCCGTTGAGCATCTGCAAAAGCGTGTTCAGCAACCCGTTGATCATCAGCGTGATCGCGGCAGCGCCGTTCGCGTATTTCAAGATCGGTTTGCCGGGATGGCTGGAAACTTCGGGTCAGTATCTGGCGCAAACCACCTTGCCCCTGGCGCTGATCTGTATCGGCGGTACGTTGTCGCTGGCGGCATTGCGCAAGAGCGGCAAGATGGCGCTCAGTTCGAGCCTGGTGAAAATGCTCGGCCTGCCGGTGCTGGCGACGCTCGGCGCCTGGTTGTGGGGATTCCGTGGGGCGGAACTGGGGATTCTGTTTCTGTACTTCGGCAGCCCGACCGCGGCGGCCAGTTTCGTCATGGCGCGGGCGGCGGATGGTAACCATGAGTTGGCGGCGGCGATTATCGTGATCACCACGTTGATGGCGGCGGTGACCACCAACATCGGGATCTTTTTGTTGCAGTGGGGTGGGTGGATTTAGGTCCAGAATTTGTGGTGTCTTTGCGGGCCTCTTCGCGGGCAAGCCTCGCTCCTACAAGGCGGTGTGTCACATCCCAAACCTGTAGGAGCGAGGCTTGCCCGCGAAGGCGTCAGATCGATCACTCAGATTTCTGGTAGGTATCGATCACTTCCTGCGCCGCCCGAAAAGCATCGATCGCCGCCGGCACACCGGCATACACCGCGCAATGCAGCAACGCCTCGCGAATCTCTTCCACCGTGCATCCGTTGTTCAGCGCACCGCGCACGTGCCCCTTCAATTCCTGCGGGCATTTGAGTGCCGTCAGGGCTGCGAGGGTGATCAGGCTGCGGGTTTTCAGTGGCAGGCCTTCGCGGTTCCAGACGCCGCCCCAGGCGTGTTCGTTGACGAAATCCTGCAGCGGCTGGGTGAATTCGGTGGCATTGCCCAGCGCGCGGTCGACGAAGACATCGCCCATCACTTGGCGGCGCACTTCAACGCCGGATTTCTTGTTCTCGGTCATGGCAATTCCCTCTTGTGGTGTTGGCGACGCCAGGCGCGCAGCGACGTGAACAGCAGGAACGCCACCAGCGCCGGCAGGACGAAAAACAGCATCAGGTGCTCAAGCTTGCCCGCCAGCGGCATGCCGGTGGTGAACGACACCACGTGCAGGCCGTAAGCCAGGTACAAGCCTAGAAACAGCAAGCCTTCGGCGCGGGTCACCCGGTAACCGGAATAGAACACCGGCAGGCACAGCGCGGTGACGCCGAGCATCACCGGCAGATCGAAATCCAGGGCGTTGGGCGATACCGACAGCGGCGCTGGCGCGATCAACGCCGTCACGCCCAGCACACCCAGCAGGTTGAACAGGTTGCTGCCGACCACGTTGCCCACGGCGATCTCACGCTCACCGCGCAATGCGGCGATCAGCGAGGTGGCGAGTTCCGGCAGGGAGGTGCTGACGGCAACGATGGTCAGACCAATGATTCGCTCCGACAGCCCGAGGTCGGTGGCAACCGACACGGCCGCCCCGAGCAACAGGTGCCCTGCGTACACCAGCATCGCCAGGCCGGCGACGATCATCAGCAGGCTGCTGATCCAAGGTGCCGGTCCGCTTTGCTCATGGCTCGATACCGGGCGCACCGAGTGACGCGACTGACGCAGCAGCAAGCCCAGGTACAGCAGCAATGCCGCCAGCAGAATCATGCCGTCGGTGCGGGTCAGGTCTTCGTTCCAGGCCAGCACGAACACCAGCAGGCTGGCGCCGATCATCAGGGGAATGTCCAGGCGCACCAGTTGGCGCGACACCCGCAACGGGATGATCAGCGCCGACAGGCCGAGGGTGACGAGGATGTTGAAAATACTGCTGCCGATCACGCTGCCGACGGCGATGTCGGCGTTGTGCGCCAGGGTCGCTTGCAGACTCACCGCCATCTGCGGTGCGCTGCTGCCGAGGGCGACGATGGTCAGGCCGATGATCAGCGGGCGGACATGCAGGCGAGCGGCCAGACGCACGGCAGCGCGGACCATCAGTTCGGCGCCGGCGATCAGCAGCACCAGACCGCTGATCAATTCGATCAGGCTGATCAGGGGGATGTCGGCTAGTCCGAAAATGGTCGGGGCTCCGTGTCAGTCGAGGGCTTGCACGCGAACACGTGCGGTGCCGCTTCTGAGCATGCCCAAGCGTTCGGCGGCTTCGTGGGACAGGTCGATCAGACGGCCACGGGTGTGAGGTCCGCGATCGTTGATGCGCACCACGCAGGATCTGTCGTTACTCAGATTCGTGACCTTCACCCGCGTGCCGAAAGGCAACTGGCGGTGGGCGGCGGTCAGGGAATTCTTGTCGAAACGCTCGCCGCTGGCGGTGCGTTTGCCTTGGTGTTTGGCGCCGTAATAGGACGCTATGCCGGTCTTGTCATAGCCATGCGGGTCGATGGTGTCGGTGCTCGCGCAACCGGCAAGCAGCGAGAGCAGGGCGCAGGCGCCGAGTAGACGCTTCATAAACGGTTTCCACATACGAATGTGGGAGCGGGCTTGCTCGCGAAAGCGGTGTCACATTCAACATCTCTGTTGACTGACAGATCGCTTTCGCGAGCAAGCCCGCTCCCACAGGGAATGGAGCCAAGCTTAAAGATTGGCCCCATCTGTCATCAGCCTTCGAGCTTGCTTTTGAGCAATTCGTTCACTTGCTGCGGGTTGGCCTTGCCTTTGGAGGCTTTCATGGCCTGGCCGACGAAGAAGCCGAACATCTTGCCACGCTTGGCTTCGTCTGCCGCGCGGTACTGTTCGACCTGCTCGGCGTTGGCCGCGAGCATTTCGTCCAGCACGGCGGAGATGGCGCCGGTGTCGGTCACTTGCTTGAGGCCGCGCTTGTCGATGATCTCGTCAGCGTTGCCTTCGCCGTTGGCCATGGCTTCGAACACCACCTTGGCGATCTTGCCGGAGATGGTGTTGTCCTTGATGCGCAGCAGCATGCCGCCCAGCTGTTCGGCCGAAACCGGCGACTCTTCGATGTCCAGGCCTTGCTTGTTGAGCAGGCTGCCCAACTCCACCATCACCCAGTTGGCCGCCAGCTTGGCGTCGCCGCCGATGCTTGCGACTTTCTCGAAGTAGTCCGCCTGCTCGCGGCTGGTGGCCAGCACGCTGGCGTCGTACACCGACAGGCCGAATTGCGCCTGGAAACGCTCGCGTTTCTGCGGCGGCAATTCCGGCAGGGTCGCGCGCACTTCATCCAGGAAGGAATCTTCGATGACCACCGGCAGCAGGTCCGGATCGGGGAAGTAACGGTAGTCGTTGGCTTCCTCTTTACTGCGCATCGGACGGGTTTCGTCCTTGTTCGGATCGTACAGGCGAGTCTGCTGGATCACCTTGCCACCGTCTTCGATCAGTTCGATCTGACGCTGGATTTCGCTGTTGATCGCCTTCTCGATGAAACGGAACGAGTTGACGTTCTTGATCTCGCAGCGGGTGCCGAATTCGGCCTGGCCTTTCGGACGGATCGACACGTTGCAGTCGCAACGCAGCGAACCTTCGGCCATGTTGCCGTCGCAGATCCCTAAGTAACGCACCAGCGCGTGGATCGCCTTGACGTAGGCCACGGCTTCCTTGGCGCTGCGCATGTCAGGCTCGGAAACGATTTCCAGCAGCGGCGTGCCGGCACGGTTCAGGTCGATACCGGTGGCGCCGCCGAATTCCTCGTGCAGACTCTTGCCGGCGTCTTCTTCCAGGTGCGCGCGGGTGATGCCGACGCGTTTGACCGTGCCGTCTTCCAGGGCGATGTCCAGGTGGCCTTTGCCGACGATCGGCAATTCCATCTGGCTGATCTGATAGCCCTTGGGCAAGTCCGGGTAGAAGTAGTTCTTGCGGGCGAACACGTTGTGCTGGCCAATCTCGGCGTCGATCGCCAGGCCGAACATCGTCGCCATGCGCACCGCTTCCTGGTTCAGCACCGGCAGCACGCCCGGCATGCCCAGGTCGATGAGACTGGCCTGGGTGTTCGGCTCGGAGCCGAAGGTGGTGGAACTACCGGAAAAGATTTTCGATCGGGTGGTGAGCTGGGTGTGAATCTCCAGCCCGATCACGACTTCCCATTGCATGTGTTTCTCCTCAGAAGCCGGTTGGGGTGCGGGTGTGCCAGTCAGTGTTCAACTGATACTGGTGGGCAACGTTCAACAGGCGGCCTTCCTGGAAATACGGAGCGAGCAACTGCACGCCGACCGGCAGACCGTCGACGAAGCCGGCAGGCATGGACAAGCCAGGCAGGCCCGCGAGGTTGGCGGTGATGGTATAGACGTCTTCCAGGTACGCAGCGACCGGGTCGCTGTTCTTGGCGCCGAGCTTCCAGGCCGGGTTCGGCGTGGTTGGGCCGAGGATGATGTCGACTTCATTAAAGGCAGCCATGAAGTCGTTCTTGATCAGGCGACGGATCTTCTGCGCCTTCAGGTAATAGGCGTCGTAGTAACCGGCGGACAGCGCGTAGGCGCCGACCATGATCCGACGCTGTACTTCCGCGCCGAAGCCTTCGCCACGGGAACGCTTGTACAGGTCTTCCAGATTGACCGGGCTCTCGCAGCGATGACCGAAGCGCACGCCGTCGAAACGCGACAGGTTGGAGGAGGCTTCCGCCGGAGCGATCACGTAGTACGCAGGGATCGCGTGCTGCATGTTTGGCAGGCTGATTTCCTTGACCACGGCACCGAGCTTTTCCAGCTCCTTGACGCTGTTGTGGATCAGCTCGGCGATGCGCGGGTCGAGACCGGCACTGAAGTACTCTTTCGGTACACCAATGCGCAGGCCCTGCAGCGAGCCGTTGAGGCTGGCGCTGTAGTCCGGCACGGGCTCGTCGATGCTGGTGGAGTCATTCGGATCGAAGCCGGCCATACCTTGCAACAAAATTGCGCAGTCTTCGGCGGTGCGTGCCAGCGGGCCGCCCTGATCGAGACTGGAGGCGTAGGCGATCATGCCCCAACGGGAAACGCGACCGTACGTCGGTTTCAGGCCGGTGAGGTTGGTCAGCGCAGCGGGCTGACGAATGGAGCCACCGGTGTCGGTGCCGGTGGCGGCAGGCAGCAGACGAGCGGCAACCGCGGCGGCCGAGCCACCGGACGAACCGCCCGGTACGTGCTCCAGGTTCCACGGGTTTTTCACCGCGCCGTAGTAGCTCGACTCGTTGGCCGAGCCCATGGCGAATTCGTCCATGTTGGTCTTGCCCAGGGTCACGGCCCCGGCAGCGGCCAGCTTGGCAACCACGGTGGCGTCGTAGGGCGCCTTGAAGTTGTCGAGCATCTTCGAGCCGCAGCTGGTGCGGATACCCTGGGTGCAGAACAGGTCTTTATGGGCGATCGGCGCGCCGAGCAGGGCGCCGTTCTCACCGTTGGCCCGGCGCGCGTCAGCGGCTTTCGCCTGACTGAGGGCCAGCTCTTCGGTGAGGCTGATGAAACTGTTGAGCTGAGGATCGAGCTGGGCGATGCGCGCCAGCAGGGCTTTGGTCAGCTCTTCGGAGGAAAACTTCTTGTCGGCGAGACCGCGGGCGATCTCGGCCAGAGTCAATTGATGCATTGCAGGCTCTTTCCCTTTAGTCGATGACTTTCGGAACCAGGTACAGGCCGTTTTCGACCGCTGGTGCGATGGACTGGTAGGCCTCGCGATTATTGGTCTCGGTCACGACATCCGCACGCAGGCGCTGGCTGGCTTCCAGTGGGTGGGCCAGCGGTTCGATACCATCGGTATTGACGGCCTGCATTTCGTCGACCAGTCCGAGAATGCTGTTGAGGGCCGAAGTGACGTTCGGAAGATCGGCTTCATTAAGGCCAAGGCAGGCCAGATGAGCGATTTTTTCCACGTCGGAGCGTTCTAGAGCCATTGGGGTTCTCCAGTGGAAAACAAAACGGACACCGTCCGTGTGTTAGTTTGTCGGAACACATCCGCACTTCTACGGTCATAAGGCCGCGATTGTGGGGCTTGGTGCGCAGAAAAGCGGCCAATTTAACATATTGGCGCCTTGCCCAAAATCCCTGTCGTTGTTAGAGTTTGCCGCACTTTTTTACCCACGCGTTGCCTAGGGTCCCTTTCCCATGTTCAAGAAACTGCGTGGCATGTTTTCCAGCGATCTTTCCATTGACCTGGGCACTGCCAACACCCTTATTTACGTGCGCGAGCGCGGTATCGTTCTGAATGAGCCATCGGTTGTGGCCATTCGGACACACGGTAATCAGAAAAGTGTCGTCGCTGTCGGCACCGAAGCCAAGCGCATGCTGGGCCGTACTCCAGGCAATATTGCTGCCATTCGTCCGATGAAGGACGGCGTGATCGCCGACTTCAGCGTCTGCGAAAAGATGCTGCAATATTTCATCAACAAGGTTCATGAAAACAGCTTCCTGCAGCCTAGCCCTCGCGTGTTGATCTGCGTTCCATGCAAATCCACCCAGGTCGAGCGCCGTGCCATCCGTGAATCGGCCCTCGGTGCCGGTGCCCGTGAAGTATTCCTGATCGAAGAGCCAATGGCCGCTGCCATCGGTGCCGGCCTGCCGGTTGAAGAAGCCCGTGGTTCGATGGTCGTGGACATCGGTGGTGGTACCACCGAAATCGCCCTGATCTCCCTGAACGGTGTGGTTTACGCCGAATCCGTACGCGTCGGCGGCGACCGCTTCGACGAAGCGATCATCACCTACGTGCGTCGCAACTACGGCAGCCTGATCGGCGAATCCACCGCCGAGCGCATCAAGCAGGAAATCGGTACTGCCTACCCGGGCGGCGAAGTCCGTGAAGTCGACGTTCGCGGCCGTAATCTGGCCGAAGGCGTTCCACGCGCATTCACCCTGAACTCCAACGAAGTGCTGGAAGCTCTGCAAGAGTCCCTGGCCACCATCGTTCAGGCCGTGAAGAGCGCTCTGGAGCAATCGCCTCCGGAGCTGGCTTCCGATATCGCCGAGCGTGGTCTGGTCCTGACCGGTGGTGGCGCCTTGCTGCGTGACCTCGACAAGTTGCTGGCCCAGGAAACCGGTCTGCCGGTGATCGTCGCCGAAGACCCGCTGACCTGCGTAGCTCGCGGCGGTGGCCGTGCATTGGAAATGATGGATAAACACACCATGGATCTGCTCTCCAGCGAATAAGTCGCCGGATTGCCTCTATGCTGTTGAGCGCGCAGGCGGCACTTTGCAGTGCTGCCTGTTCGCGTTTATCTTCTGTCAGTTTTCATCCAGGCCGGTTTGAAGCCGTATGAATAAAGAGAACATTTGCCTGGGAGGAGCGGCTTATTAAACCGCTTTTCACCAAGGGTCCATCGTTGGGCGTGCGCTTGTTGGTGCTGGTCGTGCTATCGGTCGCGCTGATGGTGGTCGATGCCCGCTTTACGCTGCTCAAACCGGTGCGCAGCCAGATGTCGCTGGTGCTGATGCAGTCCTACTGGATCACCGACCTGCCGCAGCGGCTGTTCGAAGGCGTGGCCAGCCAGTTTGGCAGCCGGACCGAACTCGTCGCCGAAAACGAAAAACTCAAGAGCGAAAACCTGCTGTTGCAGGGGCGCATGCAAAAGCTTGCCTCCCTGACCGAGCAGAACGTGCGCCTGCGCGAATTGCTCAACTCCTCGGCCCTGGTCAATGAAAAGGTCGAAGTGGCCGAATTGATCGGCATGGACCCCAATCCCTTCACCCATCGCATCATCATCAACAAAGGTGAGCGTGATGGTGTGGTCCTCGGCCAGCCGGTGCTCGATGCCCGCGGCCTGATGGGGCAGGTGGTCGAGCTGATGCCTTATACCTCCCGTGTCCTGTTGCTGACCGACTCGACCCACAGCATTCCGGTCCAGGTCAACCGCAACGGCCTGCGGGCGATTGCCAGCGGCACCGGCAACCCGGAACGTCTCGAACTGCGTCACGTGGCGGATACCGCCGACATCAAGGAAGGCGATCTGCTGGTCAGCTCCGGCCTGGGTCAGCGTTTCCCGGCGGGTTACCCGGTAGCGACGGTCAAGGAAGTGCTGCACGACACCGGCCAGCCATTCGCCGTCGTCCGCGCCGTACCGACTGCCGCGCTCAACCGCAGCCGTTACCTGCTGTTGGTGTTCAGCGACAGCCGCACCGCGGAAGAACGCGCCAATGACGCCGCGCAAGCTCAGGAAGCTCTGGATGCGCAAGGTGGTGGTCCGATGATGCCGGCGACCGTGCCGAAGCCCGCGCTGGTTCCGGCTGCCGCGGCGGCACCTGCTGCTCCGGCGACTCCAGCGACTCCAGCGACGCCCGCGACGGCCCCGGCAACCACGCCGGCCAAACCTGCCGCGACCCATTCCGCTGCGTCCAAGCCGCCAGCCAAGCCAGCGGCGACGCAACCTGCCAAGCCTGTTGCCAAACCGCCTGTCTCTGCGCCGGCTAACACGGAGAGAGAAGAATAATGGTCGGTGTCAAAGCCTCCCGTAACGGCTGGATCGTCTGGCTGACATTCGCCATCGGCATGCTGCTCAGCGTTTCGCCGTTGCCGCAATTCATGGAAATCCTCCGCCCGCTGTGGCTTGGCCTGCTGCTGGCGTTCTGGGCCCTGGCCCTGCCGCAGAAGATCGGCATGGTTACCGCCTGGTGCCTGGGCTTGGCTGAAGACGTGCTGTACGGCACGTTGCTGGGCCAGAACGCATTGATCCTGACCCTTATCACCTACCTGGTGCTGGCACTGCAGCAACGCATGCGGATGTTCCCGATGTGGCAGCAGAGTCTGGTGATCCTGGTGATCTTCGGTCTGGCCCAGCTTGTTCAACTCTGGCTGAGCGCCCTGACCGGCAACCGTCAGCCGACGCTGGCGCTGGTATTGCCGGCGCTGGTCAGCGCCTTGCTCTGGCCATGGATCAGCTTCGGTTTGCGTGGATTGCGTCGCCGCTACAAAATCAACTGATTCGGTCAGGCATTTGCCCGCACCTCGACAAGGGAGATGTCTTGATGAAACTGCTTTACCTTGCCTCAGGCTCGCCACGTCGGCGTGAACTGCTCACGCAGATCGGCGTGCCGTTCACCGCCGTCAGCGCGGACATCGATGAAACCCCTCTGAACCACGAATCGCCATCGGCCTACGTCGAGCGTCTGGCGCGCGGCAAAGCTGCGGCCGGCCGCGATGTCGTGGTCTCCGATGCGCCGTTCTGCGTGCTGGGCGCCGATACCGCCGTAGTGCTCGAAGGCAAAATTCTCGGCAAACCGGTTGATGAAGCTGATGCTTGCGCCATGCTGAAGATATTGTCCGGGCGAGAGCACCAGGTCCTGACCGCCATTGCCGTGCTCGATGGCGACCGCTGCGAGTCGCGGGTCGTCACCAGCAACGTGCTTTTTCGGCAAATCGGCAGTGACGAGGCGGCCGCCTACTGGGCCAGCGGTGAGCCTCGGGACAAGGCCGGTGGTTATGGAATTCAAGGCCTGGGCGCGGTGTTCGTCGCCGCGCTCAATGGAAGTTACTCGGCGGTGGTTGGATTGCCGCTGTGCGAAACCGCGCAACTGCTGGGCCATTTCGGCATACCCTGTTGGCAAACCCCAGCCGCGCGCTGAGCGCCGTGCTGAACAGATGCGGCCACTATCGTGAACATGCCTGAACGAGACCCTGCCATGAGTGAAGAGATCCTGATCAACATCACGCCGATGGAATCACGCGTGGCGGTGGTCGAAAACGGTGTGCTGCAAGAGGTCCATGTCGAACGAACGCAAAAACGCGGGATCGTCGGCAATATCTATAAAGGCAAAGTCATTCGGGTCTTGCCGGGGATGCAGGCGGCTTTTGTCAATATCGGCCTGGATCGCGCGGCGTTCATCCACGCTTCGGAGATTTCCCTGCGCGAAGGTCCGGCCGTGGAGAGCATTGGCGCGCTGGTACATGAAGGCCAGAGCCTGGTGGTGCAGGTCACCAAAGATCCGATCGGCTCCAAGGGGGCGCGCCTGACGACCCAATTGTCGATTCCGTCGCGTTATCTGGTGTACATGCCGCGCACCTCACATGTCGGCATTTCCCTGAAGATCGAAGACGAAGCCGAGCGGGATCGCCTGAAGCAGGTTGTCACCGATTGCGTCGCCAAAGAAGGTATCAAGGAGGCCGGCGGTTTTATCCTGCGTACGGCGGCCGAAGGTGCCGGTGGCGACGAAATCCTCATGGACATCCGCTACCTGCGCAGGCTTTGGGACCAGATCAGCGAGCAGATCAAAACCATCAGCGCGCCCAGCGTGATCTACGAAGATCTCGGCCTTGCACTGCGTACCTTGCGCGATCTGGTGAGCCCCAAGATCGAGAAAATTCGCATCGACTCGCGGGAAACCTTCCAGAAAACCACACAGTTCGTCGCCGAACTGATGCCGGAAATCGCCGATCGTCTGGAACACTACCCCGGCGAACGGCCAATCTTCGACCTGTACGGCGTCGAAGATGAAATCCAGAAAGCCCTGGAGCGTAAAGTCCCGCTGAAGTCCGGCGGTTACCTGGTGGTCGATCCGGCGGAAGCCATGAGCACCATCGACGTCAACACCGGGGCGTTCGTCGGCCATCGCAATCTCGAAGAAACCATTTTCAAGACCAACCTCGAGGCCGCCACCGCCATCGCTCGCCAACTGCGCCTGCGCAACCTGGGCGGGATCATCATCATCGACTTCATCGACATGGAAGATGAAGAGCACCAGCGCCAGGTTCTGCGCACCCTCGAGAAACAGCTGGAGCGCGATCACGCCAAGACCAACATCATCGGCATCACCGAGTTGGGACTGGTGCAGATGACCCGCAAGCGCACCCGCGAAAGTCTCGAGCAGATCCTCTGCGAGCCGTGCACCAGCTGTCAGGGGCGCGGCAAGCTGAAGACACCGGAGACGATTTGCTACGAAATTTTCCGCGAAATCCTGCGCGAAGCTCGCGCCTATCAGGCGGAAGGCTATCGTGTATTGGCGAACCAGAAAGTCGTCGACCGCCTGCTCGACGAAGAGTCGGGCAACGTTGCCGAACTTGAAGGCTTCATCGGACGCACCATTCGGTTTCAGGTAGAAACCATGTATTCCCAGGAACAATACGACGTGGTGCTGCTCTGATACGCGGCGTCACCACTTATCCTGCACGGCTGGCCTCAGCTTTTTGCAAAACTTTTGCCATGGGAGCCAACTGACATGGAGCGTCTGACACGCATTCTGGCCGCACTGACCCGTTGGGGTCTGGGCCTGTGCGCGTTGGTTTTGGTGTTGATGGCGCTGTACGTCAGTCTTGGCCGGGAACTGGCGCCGCTGGTGGCCGAGTATCGTACCGAAGTCGAAACCCGGGCCACCGAGGCCCTGGGCATGCCACTGCAGATCGGTGAGTTGAAAGGCTCCTGGAGCGGTTTCGCGCCGATTGTCTCGGCTCACGATGTCACGGTGGGCGAGGGCGCCAATGCCCTGCATCTGGAAAATGTGCGCGCAGTACCAGACTTGTGGGCCAGCCTGATGGCTCGCGAAATCCGTATTGCTCATCTGGCGCTCAATGGCCTGAAGATCAGTCTCAAGGAGGGCGATGACGGCGAGTGGGCGCTTGAAGGTCTGCCGGTCGTCAAGGACGACAAGCCCCTCGATCCGGAACAACTGCTCAATCGCATGCAAATGATCCAGCAACTGTCGGTCCTCGACAGCCAGGTCACCTTGCAGCCGTGGGGCGAATCGCCCCTGACTCTGACTTACGTTGGCCTGAACCTGAAGACCGGTGCCTCTCGCCAGCGCCTCGACGCCCGCCTGACCCTGCCCGATGGCCAGCCATTGGCCATCAACTTGCGCACCCGCATCCGGGCCAGTCAGTGGAAGGACGGCGAGGCCGAGGTTTACCTGAGCCTGCCACAGAGCGACTGGTCGAAATGGGTGCCCGAGCGCATCAGTCAGCAATGGAATTTTTCCGAGATCAAGGCCGGCGGCGAGCTCTGGGCGACCTGGGGCAAAGGCTTGCTGCAAAGTGCAGCGGTGCGCCTGAACGCACCGCAACTCAAGGGCGCCTATGCCGACCGCAAGCCGGTCAAGATCGATAACCTGGCGCTGAATGGCTATTTCCAGCGCAGCGACGAAGGCATGTTGGTGACCCTGGATTCCCTGGCGATGAGCCTTGGCAAAACCCGCTGGGAATCCCGTCTGCAAGTCAAACAGACCGCCGCCAGCGACAAGGGCGAAGAGCTCTGGCACCTGCAGGCCGATCGTCTGGACCTGACGCCGCTCACTCCTTTACTCAACGCCCTGGCGCCTTTGCCGGAAGGCTTTGCCACGGTTGTCGAGCGCCTGAAAGTCCAGGGCGAGTTGCGCAATGTGCTGGTCGACATTCGGCCCAATGCCACCGACGACAGCAAATTCAGCTTCGCCGCCAACCTCGAACAGGTGGGTTTCGACGCCTATCACGGCGCGCCGGCGGCCCGAAACGTGACGGGCAGCATCAGCGGCGACCTGGGCCATGGCGAACTGCGCATGGATACCAAGGATTTCATGCTGCACCTGGACCCGATTTTCGCCAAACCCTGGAACTACCTGCAGGCCAACGCGCGCCTGACCTGGAAGCTCGACAAGGAAGGTTTCACCCTGATTGCGCCCTACCTGAAAGTGCTGGGCGAGGAGGGCAAGATCGCCGGCGACTTCCTGATTCGTCTGCATTTCGATCACACCCAGGAAGATTACATGGACCTGCGGGTCGGCATGGTGGACGGTGATGGGCGCTACACCGCCAAGTACCTGCCGGCGGTGCTGAGCCCGGCGCTGGACGAATGGTTGCGCACGGCGATTCTCAAGGGCGCGGTGGACGAGGGTTTCTTCCAGTACCAAGGATCGTTGAATCATGACGCGACGCCCGAGTCGCGCAGCATCAGCCTGTTTTTCAAAGTTCATGACGCCGAGCTGGCGTTCCAGCCCGGCTGGCCCCATGTCAGCAAGGTGACCGGCGATGTGTTCGTCGAAGACAGTGGCGTGCGGGTCCTGGCCAGCAAGGGGCAATTGCTCGATACCCAGGTCAGCGACGTCTACGTCAATATTCCTCATGTGCCGGACGGACAGACCGTTCGCCTGTTCCTCGACGGCGGATTCTCCGGCGGACTGGGCGATGGCCTGAAGATTCTCAAGGAAGCGCCAATCGGCACCGCTGAAACTTTCGCCGGCTGGGAAGGCGAGGGTGAGCTGAAAGGCAAGCTGAAGCTGGATATTCCGCTGGCCAAGGGCGAGCAGCCGAAGATTCTGGTCGACTTCAAGACCGCCAAGGCCCGCCTGAAACTGCCTGAACCTCCGTTGGAGCTGTCTCAGCTCAAAGGCGATTTCCGCTTCGACAGCAACAAGGGGCTGAGCGGGCAGAACATCACCGCTCGAGCCTTCGACAAGCCGGTGAGCGCGCAGATTTTCGCTGATGGCAGTCCAGGAAAACTCAAGACCCGGGTCACTGCCTCGGGTCAGGTTGAAGTGAAAAAACTCACCGACTGGCTGAGCGTCACCCAGCCGCTGCCGGTCAGCGGCCTGATCCCCTATCAACTGCAACTGACCCTGGACGGCGCCGACAGCCAGTTAATGCTCAATTCCAATCTCAAGGGCGTTGCCGTCGATCTGCCGGCACCGTTCGGCATGACCGCGGATGCGGGACGTGACACGACCTTCCGCATGACCTTGCAAGGTCCGGAGCGGCGCTATTGGGTGAATTACGGCGAACTGGCCAACTTCACCTTCGCCGCGCCGACCGGCAACTTTGCCGATGGCCGTGGCGAGTTGTTCCTGGGCAACGGCGAGGCCGTGCTGCCCGGCGCCAAAGGCTTGCGTATCCATGGCGTGCTGTCGGAACTGGACGTCGGCCCCTGGCAGGATCTGGTCAGCAAATATGCCGGCAACGATCCCGGCGGCAGTGCCAAGCAGTTACTCAGCGGTGCCGATTTCAAGGTCGACAAGCTCACAGCGATGGGCACCACCCTGGATCAGGCTTCCGTGCAGCTCACCCGTAAACCGTCGGCCTGGGCGTTGCAACTCGACAGCCAGCAGGTCAAGGGTAATGCCAGTCTTCCTGATGCGAAGGCCGCTCCGATCGTGATCAACCTGCAAACCGTGCGACTGCCGGCGCCAGATCCGACGGTACTGGCCGATGAGAACTCCCCGGATCCGCTGGCGTCGGTGGATCCCACCAAAATTCCCGCGCTGGATATCGCCATCAATCAGTTGTTCCAGGGTAACGACCTCGTGGGCGCCTGGTCGTTGAAAGTGCGTCCGACGCCGAAGGGCATTGCCCTCAATTCGCTGAACCTGGGTCTCAAAGGCATTTCGTTGCAGGGCAATGGCGGCTGGGAAGGCACACCGGGAGCCAGCAGCAGTTGGTACAAGGGGCGGATCAGTGGCAACAATCTTGCCGATGTCCTCAAGGGCTGGGGTTTTGCGCCGAGCGTCACCAGTAAGGATTTTCACATGGATGTCGATGGAAACTGGCCAGGCTCCCCGGCCTGGCTGGCGACCAAACGGTTCTCGGGCACGCTCGATGCCTCGCTCCATGAAGGCCAGTTCGTCGAGGTCGAAGGCAGTGCCCAGGCCCTGCGGGTGTTTGGCCTGCTCAACTTCAACTCCATTGGCCGCCGCCTGCGCCTGGACTTCTCCGATCTGTTCGGCAAAGGCCTGAGCTACGACCGGGTCAAAGGCCTGCTGGTAGCGACGAACGGCGTATACGTCACCCGTGAACCGATTCGCGTGACCGGCCCATCCAGCACCCTCGAACTCAACGGCACCCTGAACATGGTGGCCGATCAGATCGACGCGAAACTGCTGGTGACCTTGCCGGTCACCAACAACCTGCCGATCGCCGCATTGCTTGTCGGTGCACCGGCGGTCGGTGGCGCGTTGTTCCTGATCGACAAATTGATCGGCGACCGCGTGTCCCGTTTCGCCAGCGTGAAATACACGGTCAAAGGGCCGTGGAAAGATCCGAAAATCACCTTCGACAAGCCTTTTTGAAAACCCGATCCCCGGACCTATGGAGTAGCATGGCCCTGACGCCACCGCCCCCTGTAGGAGCGAGCACGCTCGCGATGGACTTCAAAGCACCGCGGGGCATCAGGCTACCAGCGTTATCGTTCACGACCATCGCGAGCATGCTCGCTCCTACAGGTCCCGTCTCAAGGAAAAGGCCATGTCTTTAGCCGTGATTCAAATGGTCAGCCAGAGCGATGTGCTGGCCAACCTGGCCCAGGCCCGACAGCTGCTCGAGCAGGCTGCGGCCGGCGGCGCAAAGCTGGCGGTGCTGCCGGAAAACTTCGCCGCCATGGGCCGTCGCGATGTCGCCGACGTCGGTCGCGCCGAAGCGCTGGGCGAAGGTCCGATCCTGCCCTGGTTGAAACAGGCCGCACGTGACCTCAAGTTATGGATAGTCGCCGGCACTTTGCCTTTGCCGCCTGCGGATCAGCCGGAGGGCAAATCCCATGCCTGCTCGTTGCTGGTTGATGAGCAGGGTGAAACGGTGGCGCGCTACGACAAGCTGCACCTGTTCGACGTGGACGTTGCCGACAATCGCGGGCGTTATCGCGAATCCGATGACTATGCTTATGGCAGTGGGGTGGTAGTGGCGGACACGCCGGTCGGACGAGTGGGCCTGACGGTCTGCTACGACTTGCGCTTCCCCGAGCTCTACAGCGAATTGCGTGCCGCCGGTGCGGAAATCATCACCGCACCGTCGGCCTTCACCGCCGTGACCGGCGCCGCGCACTGGGATGTGCTGATTCGCGCGCGAGCCATCGAGACTCAGTGCTACGTGCTCGCAGCCGCGCAGGGCGGGACGCATCCGGGGCCGCGGGAAACCTGGGGCCATGCGGCGATCGTCGATCCCTGGGGTCGGGTACTGGCGCAACAGGATCAAGGCGAGGCCGTGCTGCTGGCCGAACGCGACAGCAGTGAACAGGCGTCCATCCGGGCGCGGATGCCGGTGTCCAGTCACCGGCGCTTTTTCTCGCAGGGCGCCCAGCGACCTGCATCAGAACGACGAATTTAAGGCGTAAAGCATATGAGCGAGTTGTTGTCCTCAGTCAGTGAACACCTCCTGGCGCCTGGTGGCGTAACCATCGAAAGCCTGCAAGGCGTACTCGGCGACCTGGCCGGCCCGGGTATCGATGCCGCCGACCTGTATTTCCAGGGGCAGATCTCCGAGTCCTGGGCGCTGGAAGACGGCATCGTCAAGGAAGGCAGTTTCAACCTTGACCAGGGCGTCGGCGTACGCGCGCAGTCCGGCGAAAAAACCGGTTTCGCCTACAGCAATGCAATCACCCTCGAAGCCTTGGGCGCGGCGGCCCGTGCGGCGCGCTCGATTTCCCGTGCCGGTCAGAACGGCACTGTCCAGGCGTTCAGCACCCAGGACGTTGCGCAGTTGTACGCACCGGACAATCCCCTGGAGGTGCTGACCCGCGCCGAGAAAGTCGATCTGCTCAAGCGCATCGATGCCGCCACACGCGCACTCGATCCGCGTATCCAGCAAGTCACCGTGAGCATGGCCGGCGTCTGGGAGCGGATTCTGGTGGCGTCCACCGACGGCGGTCTGGCGGCGGATGTTCGGCCGCTGGTGCGCTTCAACGTTAGCGTGATCGTCGAGCAGAACGGCCGTCGCGAACGTGGTGGCCACGGCGGTGGCGGGCGTACCGATTACCGCTATTTCCTCGCCGAAGACCGCGCCATGGGCTATGCCCGCGAAGCGCTGCGTCAGGCGCTGGTCAACCTGGAAGCCATTCCGGCGCCGGCCGGCACCTTGCCGGTGGTCCTCGGTTCCGGCTGGTCGGGCGTTCTGCTGCACGAAGCGGTCGGCCATGGCCTGGAAGGCGACTTCAACCGCAAGGGCAGTTCGGCCTATAGCGGGCGCATGGGCGAAATGGTTGCGTCCAAGCTGTGCACCATCGTCGATGACGGCACGCTGGCCGGTCGTCGCGGTTCCCTGAGCGTCGACGACGAAGGCACCCCGACCGAGTGCACCACGCTGATCGAAAACGGCGTGCTCAAGGGCTATATGCAGGACAAGCTCAACGCGCGACTGATGGGCGTGGCCCGCACCGGTAACGGCCGTCGCGAGTCCTATGCACACCTGCCGATGCCGCGCATGACCAATACCTACATGCTCGGTGGCGAAAGCGATCCGGCGGAAATCATCGCCTCGGTGAAGAAGGGCATCTACTGCGCCAATTTGGGCGGCGGTCAGGTGGACATCACCAGCGGCAAGTTCGTGTTCTCCACCAGCGAGGCCTACCTGATCGAAGACGGCAAGATTACCGCGCCGGTCAAGGGCGCGACGCTGATCGGCAACGGTCCGGAAGCCATGAGCAAGGTGTCGATGGTCGGCAACGATCTGTCGCTGGACAGTGGCGTGGGCACGTGTGGCAAGGATGGGCAGTCGGTGCCGGTGGGTGTCGGTCAGCCAACGCTGAAGATTGATGCGATCACCGTGGGTGGCACGGGGTCGTGAGAGAAGGAGCTGCGGGTGAATCGCCTGGCGATTAACCCGGTCCGAGATTTAACGCAGACCGCGTTGAGTCTCGTCCAGCTCACGGATGTACTTGAAGATTTTACGGCTCGAAGCAGGAGGCTTGTTTTGCGCAACCTCGTGCTGGGCCTGACGAATCAGGGAGCGCAGCTGCTGGCGATCGGCGTCCGGGTATTCGACTACGAATTTTTCCAGAACCGCGTCATCACCGGCAATCAGGCGATCGCGCCAGCGTTCCAGGTTATGGAAGCGCTCGTTGTACTGGCGAGTGGAGGCATCGAGTTGATCGAGCAGAACCAGAATGGCGTCAGTGTCCTGATCGCGCATCAGTTTGCCGATGAATTGAAGGTGCCGTTTACGCGCGATGTGCGCGGTGTGCTTGGGCGCATCGGCCAGGGCCCGGCGCAAGGCGTCGGTCAAGGGCAGTTTTGCCAGCAGGTCAGGCTTGAGCGTCGTGAGGCGCTCGCCAAGGTCAACCAGAGCATGCAGCTCGCGTTTGACCTGGGATTTGCTTTTTTCTCCCGTATCGAGGGAGTCGTCGTAAGAATCAACCATGGTGGCCGTCCGCAAAGAAACGCCGCCATGATAACCAGTCGGGGGCCGCTTGTCCGGCCCGGTCGCTCGATGACCGTTACCGAAAGCAGAATTTGAGTGGAGAACAGCATGAGTGCAGTTGAAAGCGTCGGCCCACAAGCATTGCCGGCACTGCAGGAACAGGTCGAGCAGATCATCGCTGAGGCCAAGCGTCAGGGTGCCAGTGCCTGTGAAGTGGCGGTGTCCCTGGAGCAGGGGCTGTCGACTTCGGTGCGTCAGCGCGAGGTCGAAACCGTCGAGTTCAACCGCGATCAGGGCTTCGGCATCACCTTGTATGTCGGCCAGCGCAAGGGCTCGGCCAGCACCTCGGCCAGCGGCCCTGACGCCATTCGCGAAACCGTCGCCGCCGCTCTGGCCATCGCCAAACACACCTCTGAAGACGACGCCTCGGGCCTGGCCGACGCCGCGCTGATGGCTCGGGATCTTCATGATTTCGACCTGTTCCACGCCTGGGACATCACCCCGGAACAAGCCATCGAGAAAGCCTTGCTCTGCGAAGCCGCGGCCTTCGATGCCGACGCGCGGATCAAGAACGCCGACGGCACCACCTTGAGCACGCATCAGGGTTGCCGCGTCTACGGCAACAGCCACGGCTTCATCGGCGGCTACGCCTCGACCCGTCACAGCCTCAGCTGCGTGATGATCGCGGAGGCCGATGGCCAGATGCAGCGCGATTACTGGTATGACGTTAACCGCATTGGCAATTTGCTGGCGGACCCGGTGAGCATCGGCCAGCGTGCTGCGCAACGGGCGGCGAGCCGTCTGGGCGCGCGTCCGGTGCCGACCTGCGAAGTGCCAGTGCTGTTTTCCGCAGAACTGGCCGGTGGTTTGTTTGGCAGTTTCCTGTCGGCGATTTCCGGCGGCAGTCTTTATCGCAAGTCGTCGTTCCTCGAAGGCACCCTGGGGCAGAAGCTGTTCCCGGAATGGCTGACTCTCGACGAGCGTCCACACCTGATGCGCGCCCTGGGCAGTGCGGCGTTCGACGGTGATGGCCTGGCCACTTACGCCAAGCCGTTCGTCGAAAATGGCGAGCTGGTGTCCTACATCCTCGGGACCTATTCCGGTCGCAAACTCGGCATGCCGAGTACCGCCAACGCCGGTGGCGTACACAACCTGTTCGTGACCCATGGCGATGAAGACCAGGCGGCATTGATTCGCCGCATGGGTCGCGGCCTGCTGGTGACCGAGCTGATGGGACAGGGGCTGAACATGGTCACCGGCGACTACTCGCGCGGTGCGGCGGGGTACTGGGTCGAGAACGGCGAAATCCAGTTCGCGGTGCAGGAAGTGACCATCGCCGGCAACATGCGCGACATGTTCAAGCAGATCGTAGCGGTGGGGAATGACCTGGAGCTGCGCAGCAACATTCGTACAGGGTCGGTGCTGATCGAGCGGATGATGGTCGCCGGCAGCTAAACCTCCT
>NZ_JAIQWX010000091.1 GCF_020164475.1 Pseudomonas sp. REP124
CCTGACACGACGCCTTCGCGGGCAAGCCTCGCTCCTACGGGGTATGTGGTCAGTTGGCGGTGCTGAAGCGCCGCACACCGGACTCCACGCTCGGAATCTGCGCCGCCACGCTGCCGCTCGCCTGGAACAGCACCAGATGTTCCGCCGCCACGCGAATCCCCACCTCGGCGCCAATCTGATGATCGACATGGCTCGGGAAGATCGATTCCAGCTGCGCCCCGGTCGACATCTGCAAGCGGTAAAGCGTCGACGCACCCTGGAACGACTTGCCGACGATACGAGCCTTCAACGCGCTGTCCGGCGCATAAACGATATCGTCCGGACGCAGCAGCACATCCACCGCACTACCGACCGGCCAGGTGTAGGCCCGGTTGCCGCGCAATTCACCGAGTTCGGTCTGCACCGACTCCGGGCTGCTCAACTGACCGCGAATGAAGTAACCCTGACCGATGAAGCTGGCCACGTAAGGGGTCAGCGGCTCGTGATAGAGGTTGTAAGGCGTGTCCCACTGCTCCAGCCGGCCTTCCTTGAACACACCGACGTGGTCACTGACCGCGAAGGCTTCTTCCTGGTCGTGGGTCACCAGGATGGCACTGGTGCCGCGGGCCTTGAGGATGTCGCGCACCTCGTGGCTGAGCTTGCGGCGCAGTTCACCATCGAGGTTGGAGAAGGGTTCGTCGAGCAGCAGCAATTGCGGTTCCGGCGCCAGGGCACGGGCCAGGGCGACGCGTTGCTGCTGGCCACCGGAAAGCTCGTGGGGAAAGCGCTTGCCCAGATTCTTCAGATTGACCAGTTCCAGCAACTCTTCAACCACACGATCCTTCTGCGGATGCTTGCGAATGCCGAAGGCGATGTTGTCGGCCACGGTCAGATGCGGAAATAGCGCGTAGTCCTGGAACACCATGCCGATCCGGCGTTTCTCCGGCGCCAGGGTGAAGCCGGCGCTGGAGATGGTTTCGCCGGCCAGCTGGATATCCCCATCGTGCACCGGTTCGAAACCGGCAATGGCACGCAGGGTGGTGGTCTTGCCGCAACCGGAGGAGCCCAGCAGGCATCCGATGTCACCGGCGTTCAGGTGCAGATTGAGGTTCTGCACCACGCGTTGGTCCTGGTATCCGCAAGCGAGGTTGCGCAGGTTAAGCAGTAATGGCTGGCTCATGCGTGGTGATACGCCGGCTCGACGAGAAACTCGAGCAGCGCCTTCTGCGCATGCAGGCGGTTCTCAGCTTGATCCCAGGCCACCGAACGCGGATCGTCCAACAGGTCGACGCTGATCTCTTCGCCACGGTGTGCCGGCAGGCAGTGCATGAACAGCACATCGCTGGCGGCCAGATCGAGCAGCGCGCGGTTGACCTGGTACGGGGAGAACAGCTGCAGACGCTTGGCGGTTTCTTCTTCCTGGCCCATGGAGGTCCAGACGTCGGTGCTCACCAGATGGGCGCCGCGCACGGCGTCCTTCGGGTCGCGGACGATGGTCACGCGATCGCCGGCCTGAGCGAGGAATTTCGGGTTCGGTTCGTAGCCTTCCGGGCAGGCGATACGCAACTGGAAGTCGAACTGGATCGCCGCTTCTATATAGCTGTTGCACATGTTGTTGCCGTCGCCGATCCAGGCCACGGTCTTGCCCTGGATGGAGCCGCGGTGTTCGAGGAAGGTCTGCATGTCGGCCAGCAACTGGCACGGGTGCAGATCGTCGGACAGGCCGTTGATCAGCGGCACGCGCGAATTGGCGGCGAATTCGGTCAGGGTGCTGTGGGCAAAGGTACGGATCATCACCACATCGAGCATGCTCGACATGACGATGGCCGCGTCGCTGATCGGCTCGCCGCGACCGAGCTGGGTGTCGCGCGGGGACAGGAAGATCGCCTGGCCGCCGAGCTGGATCATGCCGGCTTCGAACGAAATGCGGGTGCGGGTCGAGGACTTCTCGAAAATCATCCCGAGCACGCGGTTTTTCAGAGGCTCGAACAGTACGCCGCGGTTACGCAGGTCCTTGAGCTCAACGCCTCGACGGATCACGCTGACCAGCTCTTCGGGCGTGCAATCCATCAGGGAGAGAAAGTGCCTTGCGCTCATCATTGACTACCTTTTTGCTACAAACCGCAGATACTCAAAGCCTTGTTTTTCGGAACAACGGGCGAGACCTGCGGCGTAAGCCGCACGGGGCGACGAAATAGGGGAAGGCGCGATCTTATAATTAAATGTCGCGTCTTACCAATAGGGCTACGGTTATTAGGGGGATTTCAGAGGGGCTACGGGATATCCGCAGTAGCGCTTTTGAAGCCTGTTTCCTGACAGCAGCCAGGCATTTGTACACCGCGTTCGCGCCGCTTGGCAATCGAGCGGGCGGTGGCGGAGCACTGGCGGTCGGTTTCTGAATGGTGGTTCACCGGGGCGCGCACGTGCGTTCCATCCGAAACATTTGCTAATGCAAAGTGCTTAGTTATAAATAAATCACCCGCGACGCAGGAAGCCTCCGCAAATGGAATCGAAAGAACAACAGCTAATGGAATTGCTCGGCCTCACGGCCCGCTCCCTGACCCACCTCACCGCCTCCATGACCTCCATGTCATTCGAACTGCTGCGCAGTCCCGATCCCGTGACCCGGGATGCCGGCCGGCGCATGATCGATCGCATGGCCACCGTCAGCGGCGGGCTCGACGAGCACTGGCGATTGATCGGCGAACTTACCGGCGTGCACGTCGGCCACGAACAGATCGAAACCATCGAGGAAATCCAGATGCAGGCACCGCCAAGGCTGCCATCGAGCTGATCCTGCGTGGCCATCGGCTGGCCTGATGGTCCTCGATTCACGCAATGAACGTCGCTGGCGCGGTAGCGGGGCAGGCGCCATAGTTTTGTTCCCGCGGCCGACATTGCCCGCCCAGAACAAGACAGAGACTGGCCATGACCAAGACTCTCCATCACCGTGCCTGCCACCTGTGTGAAGCCATTTGCGGCCTGACCATCGAAACCACCGAGGTCGAAGCCGGCCAGGTACAGATCACCTCGATCAAGGGTGATCCGCTGGACACCTTCAGTCGCGGCCACATCTGCCCCAAGGCGGTGGCGCTGCAAGACATTCAGAATGACCCGGATCGCCTGCACCAGCCGATGCAGCGCGTGGGCAACGAATGGCAACCCATCGAATGGGAAGACGCCTTCAACCTGGTAGCCGAGCGGCTGGCGGCAATTCAGGAAAGGCACGGGCAAAACGCCGTGGCGGTCTATCAGGGCAACCCCAGCGTGCACAACTACGGGCTGATGACCCACAGCAACTATTTCCTCGGCTTGTTGAAAACCCGCAATCGCTATTCCGCGACCTCGGTCGATCAACTGCCCCATCACCTGACCAGTCACCTGATGTACGGCCACGGTTTCCTGTTGCCGATCCCGGACATCGATCACACCGACTTCATGCTGATCCTCGGCGGCAACCCGCTGGCCTCCAACGGCAGCATCATGACCGTGCCGGATGTGGAAAAGCGCCTGAAAGCGATTCAGGCCCGGGGCGGCAAGGTCGTGGTGGTCGATCCGCGTCGCAGCGAAACGGCGGCCATCGCCGATCAGCACCTGTTCGTGCGCCCCGGTGGCGATGCCGCGTTGTTGTTTGGCCTGCTGAACACCCTGTTTGCGGAGGGCCTGACCCGGGACAGCCATCTGCCGGTGGACGGTCTGGATCAGGTGCGCGAGGCCATTGCCGGTTTCACTGCGGAAGCTATGAGCCCCTTGTGCGCAGTGCCGGCTGACAACATCCGCCAGTTGGCCCGTAACTTCGCCGCTGCGCCGAGTGCCGTTTGCTACGGGCGCATGGGGGTTTCGACCCAGGCGTTCGGCACCTTGTGTCATTGGCTGGTGCAGCTGATCAATCTGGTCACGGGCAATCTGGACAGTGTCGGCGGCGCCTTGTGCACCGAGCCGGCAGTTGATCTGGTGGCCTCGACTTCTGGCGGGCATTTCAACTTGTGGCAGAGCCGGGTCTCCGGGCGCCCAGAATACGGCGGCGAGCTGCCGGTATCGGCGCTGGCCGAAGAAATGCTGACCGAAGGGGAAGGGCAGGTCCGCGCGCTGATCACCGTGGCGGGTAACCCGGTGCTCTCGACACCCAATGGCCGCCAGCTGGAACAGGCACTGGACGGTCTGGAGTTCATGGTCAGCGTCGACCTGTACATCAACGAGACCACCCGTTACGCCGATCTGATCCTGCCTTCGACTTCGGCCCTGGAAAACGATCACTACGACACCACCTTCAACATGTTTGCCGTGCGCAACGTCAGCCGTTTCAACCGGGCGATCCTGGCCAAGCCTGAAGGCGCGCTGCATGACTGGGAGATCTTCGTCGGGCTGGCCAAGGCCTTTGCGGCGAAGACCGGCAAGGAGCTCAAGCCAACCATCGCACCGGCGCAGATGATCGATCGCGGCTTGCGCATGGGCGCCTATGGCGATGCTTCCGAGCGAAAATTGTCCTTGGCGACCCTGTTCGATCATCCCCATGGTGTCGATCTGGGGGCGCTCAAACCCAACCTCGCTTCACGCCTCAAAACCGCCAATCAGCGGGTTCAGGCCGCCCCTGAAGTGATACTCGCCGACCTCGCACGCTTCGTCGCGTTGCAGGCGCCGGCTGCCGATGAGTTGCTGATGATCGGCCGCCGGCATGTGCGCAGCAACAATTCCTGGATGCACAACTACCACCGGTTGGTGAAGGGCAAGCCGCGCCATCAGTTGCTGATGCATCCGGAGGATCTGGCTAGCCGCGGGTTGAGCGACGGGCAGCGAGTGAAGGTCAGTTCCCGCGTCGGCGTGATCGAAGTGGAAGTGCTCGGCAGTCTGGATATGATGAAAGGCGTGGTCAGTCTTCCGCACGGTTGGGGTCATGCGCGACCGGGCGTGCAGATGACCATCGCCAGTGGCCAGCCGGGCTCCAGTGCCAATGACCTGACGGATGAGTGCCAGCTCGATGAACTGTCAGGGAATGCGGCATTGAATGGCGTTCCGGTGACCGTGGCGGCGGCTTGATCGATCTGATGGAGAGACCGAGCAGTGCGCTCGGCTTTCCGTTACAATGCGCCACCGTGCCGACCCATGAGTCGGAAAGTTCAGCCGAGGTGCTCCATGGATATCATCGAAACGATTAAAGAGCAGATTGCCAACAACACCATTCTGCTTTACATGAAAGGCTCGCCGAATGCCCCGCAGTGTGGCTTCTCCGCGAAAGCCGCGCAGGCCGTGATGGCTTGTGGTGAAAAGTTTGCTTACGTGGACATCCTGCAGAACCCGGAAATCCGCGCCAACCTGCCTAAATACGCCAACTGGCCAACCTTCCCGCAACTGTGGGTCGGTGGCGAGCTGGTTGGTGGTAGCGACATCATGATCGAGATGTCGGCTGATGGTTCGCTGCAAAGCACCATCAAGGCTGCTGTTGCTGCCGCTGCTGCCAAGACCGACGCCTGATTGTCTTCCGTGTAGGAGCGAGGCTTGCCCGCGAAGAACGATAACGCGTGCATATGTTGAACCGCGTCATCGTTGTTCGCGGGCAAGCCATGCTCCTACAGGCACAAAAAAAGCCCCGCCTCTTCAAAGAGAGCGGGGCTTTTTAATGCGCCGGGAAACTTACTCGTCGTCACCCATCTGCGATTGCAGATAGTTCTCGATACCGATCTTGTCGATCAGGCCAAGTTGGGTTTCCAGCCAGTCGATATGTTCTTCTTCCGACTCGAGAATATCTTCGAGCAATTCACGGCTGCCGAAGTCGCCCACTTTTTCGCAATGAGCAATAGCGACTTTCAGGTCAGCGTGGCCGGTCTTCTCGATTTTCAGGTCGCACTCGAGCATTTCCTTGGTGTTCTCGCCGATCAGCAGCTTGCCAAGGTCCTGGACGTTGGGAATGCCTTCGAGGAACAGGATGCGCTTGATCAGCTTGTCCGCGTGCTTCATCTCGTCGATGGATTCGTGGTACTCGTGTTTGCCGAGCTTGTTCAGGCCCCAATCTTCGTACATGCGAGCGTGCAGGAAGTATTGATTGATCGCGATCAGCTCGTTGGCAAGAATCTTGTTGAGATGCTGAATGACTGTAACGTCGCCTTTCATGATGGGGTCCTGCCCTTTGTTAACCGTCTATAAGGCAGAGTTTGAGCCGACCAACTAAGGGTGTCAAACTTAAGTTATTGAATAATAAATGAAAATTAATCGGAATAAGAATGTTTGTGTTCCGCGTCTAGCATCTAAGCAATTGATTTTCAGGCATAAAAAAACCGGACATCAGTCCGGTTCTTTGAATAATCGCGTTTTATGCGGCAGTAAATTCTGCAGGAAAAGGAATCGCGGCCTGGGCTGTCTGCAGTGATGTCAGGGTCTCGCGGACCACTTCCTTGGCAAGGCAGGCACATTTACCGCATTGACTGGCAACGCCGGTGGCCTGGCGAACTTCCTTGTAGCTGCAGCATCCTTCATAGATCGCATCGCGGATTTGGCCGTCGGTGACGCCAGTGCAGAGGCAAACATACATAAGTGAAAACCGTCGCTTGTTTATGTCTCGAATGCGATGGATCTTAATGTTAACGAGAATGATTGTCAAAGTGCTTTCCGGGCGCTTTTTCCAGGGCTGACGAACGGTGTGCATCCTGTGCAGAAAAGGGCGGTTCGCCATCGCGAATTTCACCGCTCAGGGAAAAACCCGAGGACAGGCCAAACACGCAGTGTATGATGGCCGGTCTTTGCGAATGGGCTTGTGTCACAGGGCTGTCGTCTCAGGGTGGCAGGCTGGCGCAAACCCGGTTTTTCACGTTTCTACACCAGGAGATATCCAATGAGCGTACTCGTAGGCAAACAAGCCCCTGACTTCACCGTACCGGCCGTACTCGGCAATGGCGAGATCGTTGACAGCTTCACTCTGTCCTCGGCTATCAAAGGCAAATACGGCCTGGTGTTCTTCTACCCTCTGGACTTCACCTTCGTTTGCCCGTCCGAGCTGATCGCTCTGGACAATCGCATGTCGGAATTCAAGGCTCGCAACGTTGAAGTGATCGCTGTTTCGATCGACTCGCACTTCACCCACAACGCCTGGCGCAACACCCCGGTCAACAATGGCGGTATCGGCGAAGTCCGTTACACCATGGCTGCCGACATCAAGCAGGAAATCATGAAGGCCTACGACGTTCAGTCCGCTGACGGCGTTGCTTTCCGTGGCGCATTCCTGATCGACGACAAAGGCGTTGTCCGTTCGCAGATCATCAACGACCTGCCACTGGGCCGTAACATGGAAGAGCTGCTGCGTCTGGTCGACGCTCTGCAATTCCACGAAGAGCACGGCGAAGTCTGCCCTGCCAACTGGAAAAAAGGCGACAAAGGCATGAACGCTTCGCCAGAAGGCGTTGCTGCTTACCTGACCGAGCACGCTGCTGCTCTGTAAGGCATGCTCCTGCCATAAAAGGCAGACATAAAAAAACCGGCCATCGAGGCCGGTTTTTTTATGGGCGGGATAACCGCCAGGTCTCTGTAGGAGCCGAGCTTGCTCGCGATGAATCTGGAAACGCCGCGGGGTATCAGACATCCAGCGTTATCGTTGACGACCATCGCGAGCAAGCTCGGCTCCTACAACAGCAGAGGCCTCAATCAATCGTTGAAATCTTCCCAGCCACCCATCTGCTTCCAGCGATTGACGATGCCGCAGAACAGCTCGGCCGTCTTCTCGGTGTCGTAGCGAGCCGAGTGGGCCTCGCGACCGTCGAAGTCGATGTCGGCAGCCTGACAGGCCTTGGCCAGCACCGTCTGGCCGTAGGCCAGGCCGGCGAGGGTGGCGGTGTCGAAGCTGGAGAACGGGTGAAACGGGTTGCGCTTCATGTCCAGGCGCGCAACCGCAGCATTGAGGAAACCCAGGTCGAAGCTGCTGTTGTGGCCGACCAGAATCGCCCGCTTGCAGCCGTTGGCTTTCAGCGCCTTGCGCACGCCGCGGAAGATGTCGTTCAGCGCAGTCTCTTCACTCACCGCCATGCGCAGCGGGTGATCGAGCTTGATCCCGGTGAACTCCAGCGCCGCTGCCTCGATGTTCGCGCCTTCGAAAGGCTCGACGCGGAAGAAGTAGGTGTGATCAGGATAAACAAAACCCTTTTCATCCATGGCGATGGTGGTCGCAGCAATCTCCAGCAAGGCGTCGGTGGCCGAGTTGAAGCCACCGGTTTCTACGTCGACGACTACCGGCAGGTAACCACGGAACCTCGCAGCCATTGGATGACGGGAACCGCCCCCGCCACCTTGACCGTCCAGTTCGTCGTCGAAATGGTCTTCACTCACGCGTGTTCCTCCAGCAGGCGCCAGCGCAGTTTTTCACCGGCGCGCAGCGGGATAACGGTCAGCTCGCCAAACGGCAGGCTGCTTGGGGCGGTCCATTCTTCGCGAACCAGGGTAATGCGATCGGTGTTCACCGGCAGGCCGTAGAAACGCGGGCCATTGAGGCTGGCGAAGGCTTCGAGCTTGTCCAGCGCATTGCGCTGTTCGAAGGCTTCGGCATACATCTCGATTGCCGCGAACGCGGTGTAGCAGCCGGCGCAACCGCAGGCAGCTTCCTTGGCGTGCTGGGCGTGGGGCGCCGAGTCGGTGCCGAGGAAGAACTTCGCGCTGCCGCTGGTGGCGGCATCGAGCAAGGCTTCCTGATGGGTGTTGCGCTTGAGGATCGGCAGGCAGTAGAAGTGCGGCCGAATCCCGCCGACCAGCATGTGGTTGCGGTTGTACAGCAGGTGATGCGCGGTGATGGTTGCGCCAACGTTGGCCGGAGCCGAGTTGACGAACTGCACGGCGTCCGCGGTGGTGATGTGTTCGAACACCACTTTGAGGGTCGGGAACCGCTCGACCACACGACGCATGTGCTCATCGATGAAGATCTTTTCGCGGTCGAACACGTCGACATCGCCACGGGTGACTTCACCGTGGATCAGCAACGGCATGCCCACTTCGGCCATGGCTTCGATAGCAGGGAAGATCTTGTCGATGCTGGTGACGCCAGAATCGGAGTTGGTGGTCGCGCCAGCCGGGTACAGCTTGGCGGCGTGAACGAAACCGCTGGCCTTGGCCTCGCGAATTTCCTCGGGCTGGGTGCGGTCGGTGAGGTACAGAACCATCAGCGGTTCGAACCGGCTGCCGGCCGGGCGGGCAGCGAGGATACGCTGGCGATAGCCGTCGGCCTCGGTCGCATTGCGGACCGGAGGTACCAGGTTGGGCATGATGATGGCGCGACCAAAGGTGCGCGCGACATCCGCGACGGTATTGGTCAACACGGCACCATCGCGAAGATGAATGTGCCAGTCGTCGGGACGCAGCAGGGTCAGGCGGTCGGACATGAGGGGATTCCAGGCGGGTCAAACTGAGGGGAATGCTACCGGAAAAGACTCTTGCAGGCACTCGCTATCAAGTTTTGCCGAAAGCTTCCGATATCCAACAGGTATGCCGTAAACATCTGTGTGTCGGTCTTTGTGTTGTAGAAGCCAGTGGAGCCTTCCGTGCGCCAGCGTTATTTAGCCTTGCTCAGTGTGTTTGCCAGCCTTCCCGCGATGGCGCTCACTTTCCAGACCCGTCTGGAGAGCATCGAGTGGACGGTCGAAGGCGACAAGTTCGAGTGCCGCCTGACACAGCCGATCACCGATTTCGGCTCGGGGCAGTTCGTGCGCCGTGCCGGCGAGCAGGCGACATTCCGGCTCAACGCCTCCAACGCGATGATGGGCGGAGGCTCGGCCACCTTGCTGGCCGCCGCGGCGCCCTGGCAGCCGGGACGCGGCGATATCAACCTGGGCACCGTGCGAATCGGCAGCGGCAATGTGCTGTTGAGCAGCTCCCAGGCTCAGGCCGGACGCCTGATCAGTGGCCTGATCGATGGGCGCAGTCCCGTGGTTCGGCGTTCCTCCGGGGATGGCGGAGTCTCGGAAGTGCGTCTGTTGCCGGTCAGGTTCAACAAGGCGTTCGCCGATTACCAGGTGTGTGTCGCCAAGCTGTTGCCGCAAAATTTCGATCAGGTGAAGCAGTCCCAGATCGGTTTCCCCGGTGGCGGTATCGAACTGGACAGCGCGGCTAAAGCCAAGCTGCAGGTGATGCTGGAATACATGAAGGCCGATCCGACGGTTAATCGCATCGAGCTGGACGGTCACTCCGACAATGGCGGCAACCGCCTGACCAACCGGGACCTGTCGCGCCGCCGGGCCCTTGCCGTCATGGAGTACTTCAAGGCCAATGGCATCCAGGAATCGCAGATCACCATGCGTTTCCACGGCGAGAGTTATCCGCTGGCGCCCAACACCAACAGCGCCAACCGGGCGAAGAACCGCCGGGTGGCGGTACGCCTGGAGCGGGGCACGCCGCCGGAGCAGGTGGCGCCGCAAGCTACGAAACAGGCCACTTCGGCAACTTCATGACCGATTGGTCATCGTCGCGCCCTCGACAGATTCTGTCGCTTCGTCGTCATAAGCTGTCGCGCCACTGTAAATTATTCTGTATGAGCGGTAGACTTCCCGGCTTTCCGTAGAACCCCGTGGAGTGATGGCATGGCGGACGTAAACAAGGTCGTTCTGGCGTATTCCGGCGGCCTGGACACTTCGGTGATCCTCAAGTGGCTGCAGGATACTTATAACTGTGAAGTGGTGACCTTCACCGCTGACCTGGGTCAGGGCGAAGAGGTCGAGCCGGCACGTGCCAAGGCTCAGGCCATGGGCGTGAAAGAGATCTACATCGACGACTTGCGCGAAGAGTTCGTGCGCGATTTCGTATTCCCGATGTTCCGCGCCAACACCGTTTACGAAGGTGAGTACCTGCTGGGTACTTCCATCGCTCGTCCGTTGATCGCCAAGCGCCTGATCGAAATCGCCAACGAAACCGGCGCTGACGCCATTTCCCACGGCGCCACCGGCAAGGGCAACGACCAGGTTCGTTTCGAACTGGGCGCCTACGCTCTGAAGCCAGGCGTGAAAGTGATTGCTCCGTGGCGCGAATGGGATCTGCTGTCCCGTGAAAAGCTGATGGATTACGCTGAAAAGCACGCCATCCCGATCGAGCGTCACGGCAAGAAGAAATCCCCGTACTCGATGGACGCCAACCTGCTGCACATCTCCTATGAAGGCGGCGTGCTGGAAGATACCTGGACCGAGCACGAAGAAGACATGTGGCGCTGGACCGTCTCCCCGGAGAACGCTCCCAACAAGCCGCAGTACCTGGAACTGACCTACCGCAACGGCGACATCGTGGCACTGGACGGCGTTGAAATGACTCCGGCTACCGTGCTGGCGACCCTGAACCGTATCGGTGGCGAACACGGCATCGGTCGTCTGGACATCGTCGAGAACCGTTACGTGGGCATGAAGTCCCGCGGCTGCTACGAAACCCCGGGCGGCACCATTATGCTGCGCGCTCACCGTGCGATCGAATCGATCACCCTGGACCGCGAAGTGGCTCACCTCAAAGACGAGTTGATGCCTAAGTACGCCAGCCTGATCTACACCGGTTACTGGTGGAGCCCTGAGCGTCTGATGCTGCAACAGATGATCGACGCGAGCCAGGTCAACGTGAACGGCGTCGTACGCCTGAAGCTGTACAAGGGCAACGTGATCGTCACCGGCCGCAAGTCCGACGATTCGCTGTTCGACGCCAACATCGCGACCTTCGAGGAAGATGGCGGCGCCTACAACCAGGCCGACGCGGCGGGCTTCATCAAGCTCAACGCCTTGCGCATGCGTATTGCTGCCAACAAGGGCCGGAAACTGTTCTGAGTCCCTTGAGCGGTAAATGAAATGGTGGCCTTGTCGTCGACGGGGCCACCATTTTTTTTGCTTTGAAATCGCGATACGACGATTCCACGCCAATCTGCCTGATACCTCCTGGTTTGCTTCTCACTGATAAGACTTGCCTCGTGCTCAAGTGATTGTCAGTGGGCTTTGGTCCATGACCGTCACCCTTTTTGAATTCAAGTCGTACGCGACGCAGCAATTGGCGTTACCGCGTTTGCTGCTGCGCCTGGAAAACTCGAACAGACTGTCCCCCAGTGATTTTTCCAGAGCGTTGTCGGTTAGAAACAGGATCACCTGTGCTTTTCCTTCCTGCGGTTTCTTTATTCGCGCAAGTAACGCGTTGAACTCCATTCTGGTTTTCATCCATCGGATATCGATGATGTGCATGCCCTTGAGTTGCTTGGGCAGGCGAACGTGCTGCCAATCGATTGGCCCGGGTGGCGCCTGAGCGCTGCAAGAAAGTTCGCCGGCGCGCGGGCCTTTTGCTGAAGTGCTGGTTAATGGTTCGGCCTCGTCCATGGCCTTGAGAAAGTGCTCGTCCTTTTCAAAATCCGAGGGTGAATACAGCGATCGGTAATTGAAGTTGAGGGTCACGAAGAAAAGAAACAGCAGATAAAAAGGAAAACTGATCAGGAACCAGACGTAGATCTCTCTTTCATCGTTATCGAGGAAAGGCAGGGAAACGGCGGCCGAGGTTTCAGACAGTGTTGCGAATGTCGCGATGATGGTCATGGGGTTGGTCATTCTTTTCTTGAGCTTGTTCATGTTCATTACTCATAGTTGTCGATGCCCGTTTGAAGGATTTTATTTAAGGTCATTGTTATCGGGTTTAAGGATGGGGTTTCGTCAATGATTATCCATGGGTGATTTTTTGCTGTAAGAGCTAACAGATACTCGGTGTGTGATATTTCTGCTGTTAATGTTTTGCGCCGCCGGCGTCAGTAATATTCGGCGCGATTTGATTTCCCGGAATGTGATCGTTCATTTCGGATCCAAACCGATAGCGCACTAATCAAGACCATGGATACAGTTTTCAAGGCGTCGGGTTCGCAGGATTTTTGTAGGATTAATCCGCGAATCTTGTAGGGAATGTCTCTCGGTGCAGCTCGCCGGGGGGCGCGGCATGCAACGCGTCAAACGACTAGGCTATTGTGCGGGCTCTAAAAATTCGAACAGCGAAAATTGGACCTGCCCATGAATAAAGTGCTGATCGTGGATGATCATCCCGTCATTCGTCTTGCGGTACGTATGCTGATGGAGCGTCATGGCTACGAAGTTGTGGCAGAAACCGATAACGGCGTGGATGCATTGCAACTGGCACGAGAGTTCTTGCCGGATATTGTCATTCTGGATATCGGGATACCCAAGCTGGACGGGCTGGAAGTTATCGCGCGACTGACGACGGCAGGCATGCCGATCAAAGTGTTGATATTGACCTCCCAGTCCCCGGGGCATTTTTCCATGCGCTGCATGCAATCGGGGGCTGCCGGATACGTCTGCAAGCAGCAGGACCTGACCGAACTTCTCAGTGCAATAAAGGCGGTATTGTCCGGTTACAGCTATTTCCCCAATCAGGCCTTGCATACCGTGCGGGCGAGCCTGGGTAACGCCAGTGAAGCGGAAATGGTGGATCGCCTGTCGGGGCGGGAAATGATGGTGCTGCAACAGTTGGCCAGGGGCAAGACGAACAAGGAAATTGCCGATGGCATGTTTCTGAGCAACAAGACCGTCAGTACTTACAAGACGCGCCTGTTATTGAAACTCAATGCGCGCTCGCTGGTTGACTTGATCGAACTGGCTCAGCGCAATGGAATAGTGTGACTTTATCCCGGGAGAGACGGTTGAAATGAGCGCGCAATTATCTCAGTACGGCGCAATGAAAAAAGCCTCCGTTTCGGAGGCTTTCAGGTGTCATAAGTCAAAATCGTAATCGGCCAATTGCTTTTGCAGTCGGCGCTCCTCCAGTAGATTGTCGATGGTACGGCGTTTGCTCAGGTTGGTTTTCGCTACTTCGACAACCGGTTCGGCATCCTCTGCTTCAACGGCAGTGAACTCGTCATCTACGTCCAATTGCTCTTTGCCAGTGCTCATTTAGTTACCTCAGGCTAAGAAGGCCTTTGGCGCTCCTTATATCGATAATCGCCCGGCGGGTAAAAAAGATTTTTTCAATCGATATATCAATAATTTTAATAGCGGCTCAATCGTCGGAGGTCTTGTGCTTGTATTCGCACAAGTCTTCGATACGGCAACTGCCGCAGCGAGGCTTGCGGGCCAGGCATACATAACGTCCGTGAAGGATCAGCCAGTGATGGGAGTCGAGCAGGTACTCCTTGGGCACGAACTTCATCAGTTTCTTCTCGACCTCGACCACATTCTTGCCTGGCGCAATGCCGGTGCGGTTGCTGACCCTGAAGATATGGGTATCGACAGCCATCGTCAGCTGACGGAATGCGGTATTGAGCACCACGTTAGCGGTCTTGCGACCGACACCGGGCAGGGCCTCCAGCTCTTCGCGGGTTTGCGGCACTTCGCTGGCGTGACGTTCAACCAGCAAACGGCAGGTCTCGATCACGTTTTTCGCCTTGCTGTTGAACAGGCCGATGGTCTTGATGTACTCCGACAGCCCCTCAATCCCCAAGGCGTGGATCGCGGCAGGCGTATTGGCGACCGGGAACAGTTTTGCCGTGGCCTTGTTGACGCCGACGTCGGTCGATTGCGCCGACAGGATCACCGCGATCAGCAACTCGAAGGGCGATGAGTAGGCCAGTTCGGTCTTCGGTTCCGGATTGTCTTCGTGAAGCCTGCGGAATATTTCCAGACGTTTTGCGGCATTCATGGGCAGTGCGTTTCCTCGAAAGCGATCATTGTTCAGGTGTTGGGCGGCGCCAGGCCTGCCACGCGGCGATGAGCAATCCCAGCAAAATGAAGCCGCCGGGCGCCAGTGTGGCCAGGCGCAGGCCACCCAGTGTGTCGTTGCCGAGCAGTTCGCGCAGCAATCCCAGGCCCAGCATCAAGCCGCCGAACACGGCGCACAGGTTCAGGCGACTGCGCCAGTGGTTCTGGAAGAATCCTGTGTACTCCAGCACCACACATTGCAAGGCGATCAACGCCGAATAAATCCCCATCTGCTGATACCACTGCAACGACCAGAGTTGCACGGCGAGTTGCGCGCAACTAGTCAGGGTTGCGGCCAGAATCACGCTGGCCAGCAATTGCATCGACGTCAGCAGACGCGGCCGCAAGGCGTTCATCACCACGCCGAACACCGCGATCACTACCATGAACATCAGCCACAAACCCAGAGCGGTCGTGACTGAACCGGTGGCACCGATCAGGGGTGCGAGCATCAACGAGTTCTGCAGCAGCGGCGATTTACTCATGGTCGGAACTCCCGAGCAGTGCTTGCCGGTGTTCATCAAAGTAGCGCAGGGCATCGTGGGTGGCGTTGATCACGGCCCGCGATGTGATGGTCGCCCCGGCGATCTGGTCGAACTGTCCCTGATCTTTCTTCAGGGCCCAGCCGCCGTCATTCGGTTCGCTGAGTGATTGTCCGGAAAACAGGCCGAGCCAGGGATTGGGCCATTCGGCGATACGCGCCCCGAGGCCCGGCGTTTCCACCTGCTTGAGGGTTTTCACGCCGATCAGCCGGCCATTGAGGTCGATGGCGATCAGCAACTCGATGCTGCCTTCGTATCCCAGTGTCTGGCTTCGCAGCAGGACGGCATAGGGTTGGCCGGCTATGGTTGCCCGGTAACCCGCCAGCAGTGTGCTGTTGGCCAGCGTGGGTTTTTCCAGGGCGAGCGGTTGTTCCAGCGGCTGATTGTCGTAGCTGTCCGACGGCAACACATCCAGCAGGTTGCGGCTGTCGATCAGGCGCTGCTCGGCGGCAATTCGCGGGGCACTGCTGTGCTGCGCATACCAGGTCAGGCCAATCCCGGCGACGGCCAGCAAACCGACAATGACAATGCTCGACGCGCGGCTCATGGTGCGGTTCGCTCCTGTCGGGCGGTAGCGAGACGCTCCAGCATCGGCACGCACAGGTTCATCAGCAACACGGCGAAGGCCACGCCATCGGGGTAGCCGCCCCAAGTGCGAATCACATAGGTCAGCAGCCCGACGCCGATCCCGAACAGCAATTTCGCACCCGGGCTTCTGGCGCCGGACACCGGTTCCGTGACGATGAAAAACGCACCCAGCATGCTGGCGCCGGTGAGCAGATGAAACAGCGGCGAGCCATTGGAATCCGAACCCGAGCCGTTCCAGCACAACAGGCTGATGATGAACAGGCTGGCGAGCATGCCGACGGGCGCGTGCCAGCTGAATACCCGACGTTGCAACAGGAAAGCGCCGCCGGCGAGAAACGCCAGATTGACCCATTCCACGCCGCGACCGCCGAAGTGACCGAACGCCGCATTGCTCGAAAACAATTCATCCATGGTCAGACTTTTGTTGATGCGCAGGCTGTCCAGCGCTGTAGCCCGGACCCACGCGTCCGGCTGATCGCCGAAACCGAAGACCTGCTGCAACCCGCCCCACAGATCCATGCCATGGGCTGCAGGCCACTGAGTCATTGGTTGTGGAAAGCCCACCATCACCAAGGCAAAACCGAGCATTGCCGGATTGAACGGATTGCTGCCGACGCCGCCGTACAGGTGCTTGCCGAACAGCATGGCAAGCGCGGCGGCGCTGACTGTCAGCCACCAAGGGCAATAGGGCGGCAAAGCCAGAGCCAGCAGGGTCGCGCTGACCAGAGAACTGCCGTCGCTCAAGGACGGTTTGAGCGCGCGTTTGCGCAGGTGCAGCACCGCCGCTTCAGCGGCCAATGCGCCGCTGGCGGCCAGCAGCAGGTTGATCAGCCCCCCCCAGCCATACACCCAGAACATCGCCAGCAGCCCCGGCAGCGTTGCCAGGAGCACCAGTTTCATGGCCTGTTGCAGGCGGGTGTCGACCGACTCAAGGGGTGGCATAGGCGTCCACCTGGCGCTCGGCTTCATCGAGTGCACGCTCCAGAGCTTTGATCTGCTCGGCGGGTGCCTGAGCGGCCTGGGCTTTTTTCAGCTCGGCGCGGCGCATGGCCAGCTGGATCTTCGCCCGATTCAAATCGGCATTCTTCGCCGGGGCCGCTGCGGGTGCCGGAGCCGAGGCAGGCGGCGCGGCGCTTTCCAGTTGCGCCAGGGCCTGCTCGGCCGCCTCGAATTGCTGTTGCAGGACAATCAGCTGCGACTGCTGTTCGAACGTCGGCGGATGACCGAAGGCCTTGAGGGATTTGGTCAGTTGCGCCCGGCTCATTGCCACATCGATCTTGGCTTTCTTCAGCGCCGCATCGGCATTGGCGGCCTTCTGCGCGCGTACGCGTTCAAGGGCGGCCTGCACCGGATCGAGGCTGGTCACGGCAGGCTGGGCCGCCTGTTGCGCCCGGGCCTGGCGTTCGGCGGCTTTCTGTTGTTCTTCGCGTTGCAGGCGGGCGTTGCGCCGTTCGAAACGGCGCCGTGCGTGATTGCGTTTGGCAGCGCGGGCGCGCTGCTCTTCGAGACTGAACGCCAGGCCACCGACCACCGGCACCACCGTGGCCGTCGGCAACGGGCGCATTTCGATGCAGTCCACAGGGCAGGGCGCCACGCACAGGTCGCAGCCGGTGCATTCATCGATGATCACCGTGTGCATCAGCTTGGCCGCGCCGACGATGGCGTCCACCGGGCAGGCCTGGATGCATTTGGTGCAGCCAATGCATTCCGCCTCGCGGATATAGGCAAGCTGCGCCGGAGCCGAACCCCGGCTGACATCCAGCTCCAACACCGGCACATCCAGCAGTTTGGCCAAAGCGTGGATGGTTTCGTTGCCGCCTGGCGGGCACTTGTTGATCGGCTCGCCGCTGGCGATGCCTTCTGCGTAGGGCTTGCATCCGGGATGACCGCATTTGCCGCATTGGGTCTGCGGCAACAGTGCGTCGATGCGTTGAATCAGACTCATGTTTTGATCAGTCCGCTGAATCCGAGAAAAGCCACTGCAATCAGTCCGGCAGCGATCAGGTCAATCGGCAGGCCGCGAAAGGGCAGGGGAACATCATTATCGAGGGTGCGCTGGCGCAGGTCGTTGAACAGGCTCAGCGCCAGCCAGAAACCCAGCCCGGCGCCCAGGCTCAGGGCCGTGGCGCTCAGTAATCCCTGGTCATTGCGCACATTGAACAGCGCCACGCCGAGTACGCCGGCATTGCCCAGCAACAGCGGCCAGAGGCCTTCGAACGACAGCGTTGGAAACACCCGGGACAGGCCGGCGAGCACAGGGCTGATCAGCAGCACACTCAGGGGCAGCAGGACAAACAGGCTCAGCGCCGTGACTTGCAGCGGCATCAGCAGCCAATGCCAGAGCGCGTAACCCAGCACGCCGACGATCAACATCAGGCAGGTCGTCGCAATACCCAGCGCATGCACCTGCCGGCGCTGGCTGGCCAGCAGCGGATCGACGCCCAGCGGCCATTGCAACACGAGGTTGTTGATCAGGGCGGTGCTGATAAGCGTGAGCAGTGCTTCGGTCATGTTCGTGCCGACGGGGACGGGGCTTTTTAAAGCGGGGGTCTGAAAAGCTTAGGCATTTTCCGACCCGGGCGGAGGATGCCCGGACATGAAAATCCCACAGTCGCGCCGGGCACGACTGTGGGATCGGTTTGCCGCTGGATCTTACTTGATCCGCTGACCCGGCTTGGCGCCGCTGTCAGGGCTCAGCAGGTAGATCTCTTCACCGCCGGGACCGGCTGCCATCACCATGCCTTCGGAAATACCGAACTTCATTTTCCGTGGCTTGAGGTTGGCGATCATCATGGTCAGGCGACCGTCGAGCTTGGACGGATCCGGGTAAGCGCTCTTGATGCCGGAGAACACGTTGCGTTGTTCGTCGCCGATATCCAGGGTCAGGCGCAGCAGCTTGTCGGCACCCTCCACGGCTTCGGCCTTGACGATCAGGGCGACGCGCAGGTCGACCGCGGCAAAGGTGTCGAAGTCGATTTCCGGCGACAGCGGATCCTTGGCCAGTTCGCCGTTGCCGGCAGGCTGCGCGGCGCCGGTGTCGGTCTGGCTGGCGGCCAGGTCTTCTTTCGAAGCGTCGGTCATGGCTTGTACCTTGGCCGGGTCGATCCGGGTCATCAGCGCCTTGAACTCGTTCAACTGGTGGTTGGCCAGCAGCGTGGTGTGATCGTTCCAGGTCAGCGGCGCGACGTTCAGGAATGCCTCGGCATCGGCAGCGAGCAGCGGCAGCACCGGCTTGAGGAAGATCACCAGCTGGCGGAACAGGTTGACGCCGGTGGCGCAGATGGCCTGGACTTCATCCTGCTTGCCTTCCTGCTTGTTCAACGACCATGGCGCCTTGTCGGCGATCCAGGCGTTGGCGCGGTCGGCCAGGGCCATGATTTCGCGCATGGCACGGGCGAAGTCGCGGGCTTCATAGGCGTCGGCGATGCCTGGCGCTGCGGCCAGGAAGGCGTCGGTCAGTTCCGGCGCGGCGTTGGTGTCGACCATCACGCCGGCATTGCCTTTGTGGATGAAGCCGGCGCAACGGCTGGCGATGTTGACGACTTTGCCGACCAGGTCGGAGTTGACCTTCTGCACGAAGTCTTCGAGGTTCAGGTCCAGGTCGTCGACGCCACGGCTCAGCTTGGAGGCGTAGTAGTAGCGCAGATATTCCGGCGACAGGTGATCCAGGTAGGTACGGGCCTTTATGAAGGTGCCGCGGGACTTGGACATTTTCTGACCGTTGACGGTCAGGTAGCCGTGCACGTTGATGCCGGTCGGCTTGCGGTAGCCCGCGCCTTCGAGCATGGCTGGCCAGAACAGGGCGTGGAAGTTGACGATGTCCTTGCCGATGAAGTGGTACAGCTCGGCGGTGGAATCCTTGGCCCAGAACGCGTCGAAGTCCAGCTCCGGCGTGCGGTCGCACAGGTTCTTGAAGCTCGCCATGTAGCCGATCGGCGCGTCCAGCCAGACGTAGAAGTACTTGCCCGGCTCATCAGGGATTTCGAAACCGAAGTACGGCGCATCACGGGAGATGTCCCACTGTTGCAGGCCGGCGTCGAGCCATTCGGCGATCTTGTTGGCGACGGCGTCCTGCAGAGTGCCGCTGCGGGTCCAGGTCTGCAGCATTTCCTGGAAGTCCGGCAGCTTGAAGAAGAAGTGCTGGGAATCCTTGAGCACCGGAGTCGCGCCGGAAATGGCCGATTTCGGGTCTTTCAGGTCGGTCGGCGCGTAGGTGGCACCGCATTTCTCGCAGTTGTCGCCGTACTGGTCTTCGGTGCCGCATTTCGGGCAGGTGCCCTTGATGAAGCGGTCGGCCAGGAACATTTTCTTTTCCGGGTCGAAATACTGGGTGATCGAGCGCGTAGCGATGTGCCCGGCGTCGCGCAGCTTCAGGTAGATGTGGCTCGACAGCTCACGGTTTTCTTCGGCGTGAGTGGAGTGGAAGTTGTCGAAGTCCACCAGGAAGTCGGCGAAGTCGCCGCTGTGCTCGGCCTGAACGTTGGCGATCAGTTGTTCCGGGGTGATGCCTTCCTTTTCCGCGCGCAGCATGATCGCCGAACCGTGGGCGTCGTCGGCGCAGACATAAATGCATTGGTTGCCGCGGTGCTTCTGGAAGCGCACCCACATATCGGTCTGGATGTACTCCAGCATATGGCCAAGGTGAATCGAACCATTGGCATAGGGCAGGGCGCTGGTGACGAGGATCTTGCGTGGCTCGGACATGGGGCTCGGCTACTTGATGAAACGGAGGTCGGCCACTATAAAGCGCCGGCGTTTATTTTTCATCCCTATGCCACAGGTCCGCGTTCGCAACAAATGATTGTCAGGCATGCCGACTTTGATGCGGAACGGTTACGATACCCCCCTCGATTTTCCAGTCTTGTTATCGGAGTTGCCCATGAGCGCCGTCAATCGCGCAGCGGTGGAAGCCGTTCTTCGCCAGTACACCGACCCTTACCTGAACCAGGACCCGGTCAGCGCCGGATGCGTGCGCAGCATCGATGTTCAGGGCGATCGCGTCAGCGTTCAGCTCGAACTGGGCTACGCCGCCGGTCTGTTCAAGAGTGGTTGGGCGCAAATGCTGCAAATGGCCATCGAAGGTCTGGATGGTGTAGCGACAGCCCGTGTCGATATCACCAGCGTCATCGCTGCGCACAAGGCTCAGGCCCAGGTGCCGGGGCTGGCCAACGTCAAGAACGTGGTGGCCGTGGCTTCCGGCAAGGGTGGCGTGGGCAAGTCCACCACCGCCGCCAACCTGGCCCTGGCCCTGGCCCGTGAAGGCGCCAAGGTCGGCATTCTCGACGCCGACATCTATGGCCCGAGCCAGGGCATCATGTTCGGCATCCCCGAAGGCACCCGTCCGCAGGTCAAGGATCAGAAGTGGTTCGTGCCGATCCAGTCCCATGGCGTGGAAGTGATGTCCATGGCGTTCCTCACCGACGACAACACGCCGATGGTCTGGCGCGGACCGATGGTCTCCGGCGCCTTGCTGCAACTGGTGACCCAGACCGCGTGGGGCGACCTGGATTATCTGGTCATCGACATGCCGCCGGGCACCGGCGACATCCAGCTGACCCTGGCGCAGAAAGTCCCGGTGGCCGGCGCGGTCATCGTCACCACACCGCAGGACCTGGCCCTGCTCGACGCGCGCAAGGGCGTGGAGATGTTCCGCAAGGTCAACATCCCGGTGCTGGGCGTGGTGGAAAACATGGCCGTGCACATCTGCTCCAACTGCGGACATGCCGAGCATCTGTTCGGTGAGGGGGGCGGGGTGAAGCTGGCCAGCCAGTACGGCGTCGAGCTGCTGGCCTCGCTGCCGCTGTCGATGGACATCCGCGAGCAGGCCGACGGCGGCAAGCCGACTGTCATCGCCGAGCCGGAAAGCCCGATCGCCATGGTTTACCAGGAACTGGCCCGCCACGTCGGCGCGCGGATCGTGTTGCAGGAAGCCTTGACGCCGGCGATGCCGAATATCAGCGTCAGCGACGATTGATCTGATTCTGTAGACGCCGAAAAACTGTGGGAGCGAGCCTGCTCGCGATGACGGAATCACATTCAACGGATTCGTTGACTGGATAACCGTAATCGCGAGCAGGCTCGCTCCCACATTTGGTTTGTGGCGACGCTAAATACGCAACCCGCCATCCATCTCCAGAATCCGACCGGTGTAGTAGTCGTTCTCGAAGATGTACGCCGCCGAATGCGCGATCTCTTCCGGCTTGCCCATGCGCTTGAGCGGAATCCCCGATGTCATCTTCTCCAGCGCTTCAGGCTTCATGCCCAGGGTCATCTCGGTCTCGATGAAACCCGGTGCAATGCCGGCCACGCGGATGCCGTAGCGCGCCAGTTCCTTGGCCCAGGTCACGGTCGCGGCGGCGACACCGGCCTTGGCGGCGGAGTAGTTGGTCTGGCCGACGTTGCCAGCGCGGGAGATCGACGAGATATTGATGATCGCGCCGCTGTTGTTCAGCTCGACCATTTTCGCCGCGACTTCACGGGTGCACAGGAACACGCCGGTCAGGTTGACGTCGATGACCGCCTGCCATTGGGCCAGGCTCATCTTGGTCATCTCGCCGTCCTTGACCTTGAGCAGCAGCCCGTCGCGCAGGATGCCGGCGTTGTTGATCAGGCCATGGATCGCACCGAAGTCCTCGGCGACCTGCGCGACCATGTGGCTCACCTGTTCTTCGTTGGCCACGTTGCACAGGTAGGCGCGGGCTTCGGCGCCTTTGGCCCTGCAGGCGGCCACAGCGTCATCGAGCTTTTCCTGATTGAGGTCGACCAGGGCCAGCTTGGCGCCCTTGGCAGCGAAATACTCGGCCATGGAGCGGCCCAAACCCTGGCAACCGCCAGTGATAATGATTACTTTGTCAGTGAGTTGCATTCGCATGCCCCCGGTGGCAGGTCTGAGTGGTTTGCTGGCAGGGCTCCCTCGATCTGCGTCCGGCATGGCCTGGCTGCACATGAGAATCGCCCCCGTTGGCGTGCTGGAACGTTCTCCAGTCGCCTGTCCGTTTTTCTGACTGATTCTTAGTAAGGAGTCATAAATTGAGCGTTGAAGTTGCCAAGCATGCACGAGAATTGCTGCTCAAGGAATACCGCGGCGTCCTGTCGACGCTCTCCAAGGCCATGCCCGGTTTTCCGTTCGGTTCGGTGGTTCCTTATTGCCTCGACGACCAGGGGCGGCCGCTGATCCTGATCAGCCGCATCGCCCAGCACACCCACAACCTGCAGAAGGACCCCAAGTGTTCGATGCTGGTGGGTGAGCGTGAAGCCGAAGACGTGCAGGCCGTCGGACGCCTGACCTACCTGGCCGAGGCGCAGCGGATCGAGGACGAGGCTGCCATCGAAGTGGCTGCCGAGCGTTACTACCGCTATTTCCCCGAATCGCAGAACTACCACAAGGCCCATGATTTCGATTTCTGGGTGTTGCAGCCAGTGCGTCACCGTTATATCGGCGGTTTCGGCGCCATCCACTGGGTCAACGACCTGACCCTGGCCAACCCGTTCGCCGGCAAGGCCGAAGTGAGCATGGTCGAACACATGAACGCCGATCACGCCAAAGCCATCGCCCATTACGTCGATTTGGCGGGGCTGCCGAAAAATTCGCCGGCACAAATGGTCGGGATCGATAGCGAAGGCATGCACCTGCGCATCGGTCAGGGAATCTACTGGTTGCCGTTTCAAGCGCCGTGTAATACGCCGACACAAGTTCGCGAAGCCTTGGTTTTCCTGGCTCACGCAGAGCATTGGCCGAAAAATGAAGTGGCGGACGCTTGAATTCACGAAACGGCGACGTCATCTAAGTTGAACTGCAAGGCATTCTTGCGTTGAGGATCTATTTGATGCGCCCTTTTTTGTTGCTCTTTCTGCTGTTTCCGGTGCTGGAGCTGTTCGTATTCGTCAAGGTGGCTGGGTCGATCGGGTTCTTCCCGGCCCTGGCGCTGATCATTCTCGGCTCGATGTTCGGTGTGTTCGTGCTGCGGGTCGCCGGTCTGGCCACTGCATTGCGTGCCCGTGAGAGCCTGAACCGCGGCGAACTGCCTGCTCAGACCATGCTCGAAGGACTGATGCTGGCGCTGGCCGGCGGACTGTTGATTCTTCCGGGTTTCATCAGCGACGTGATCGGCCTGATCATGCTGCTGCCGATGAGCCGTCGCCTGCTGGCCAATAAAATGTGCCAGCGCGCCGAGGAACAGGCGATGCGCCAACGTGCATTCGCCGATGACCTTCAGCCCCGTGGCGGTCCGTCGCCGCGCGAGCCGCTGAGTCGCGAGCCCAACGTGATCGAAGGCGAGTTCGAACACCGCGACAGCAAATAACCGCTCTATCGACACGGCACCTTCGGGTGCCGTGATCGTTTGCGGGGCATCGAGCTGAAAATTTTTCGATACCCGCCCTTGTAATAAGCTTATGCGCCCTTATGTAGCTGTCACCGCAAGGTTTATGGCACTTACGCCAGACAGACTTCCGCGGTTCGCTTGACGAGCCGCAACCGGCACCGCCGGACTTTGTTAAACCCGCCGGGACTACACCGGCCGATGAAAACCACAATTAGGAGAGATCGACAATGAAGCTTCGTCCTCTGCATGACCGCGTCGTAATCCGTCGCAGCGAAGAAGAAAAGAAAACCGCTGGCGGTATCGTCCTGCCAGGTTCGGCTGCTGAAAAAGCCAACAGCGGCGAAATCCTCGCTGTAGGCGCCGGCCGCGTACTGGATAACGGTGAAGTGCGTGCACTGTCCGTAAAAGTGGGCGACAAGGTTGTGTTCGGTCCTTACTCCGGCAGCAACACTGTGAAAATCGACGGCGAAGACCTGCTGGTAATGGCTGAGAACGAGATTCTCGCTGTTATCGAAGGCTGATTTCCCGCTCATTTTCCCGCTACTACAAAGTATTTAAGGAATATCGATCATGGCTGCTAAAGAAGTTAAATTCGGCGACTCCGCCCGCAAGAAAATGCTCGTTGGCGTTAACGTCCTGGCCGACGCGGTAAAAGCGACCCTGGGCCCGAAAGGCCGTAACGTGATCCTCGAGAAGAGCTTCGGCGCTCCGACCATCACCAAGGACGGCGTTTCCGTAGCCAAGGAAATCGAGCTGGAAGACCGTTTCGAAAACATGGGCGCACAGCTGGTCAAGGACGTAGCGTCCAAGGCCAACGATGACGCCGGTGACGGCACCACCACCGCTACCGTTCTGGCTCAAGCCATCGTCAACGAAGGCCTGAAAGCCGTCGCTGCCGGCATGAACCCGATGGACCTGAAGCGCGGCATCGACAAGGCGACCATCGCTGTCGTCAAAGAGCTGAAAGCTCTGTCCAAGCCATGCGCCGACACCAAGGCTATCGCTCAGGTAGGCACCATCTCCGCCAACTCCGACAACTCCATCGGCGACATCATTGCCGAAGCCATGGAAAAAGTCGGTAAAGAAGGCGTGATCACCGTTGAAGAAGGCTCGGGCCTGGAAAACGAACTGTCGGTCGTAGAAGGCATGCAGTTCGACCGTGGCTACCTGTCCCCGTACTTCGTCAACAAGCCGGACACCATGGTTGCCGAGCTCGACGGCCCGCTGATCCTGCTGGTCGACAAGAAAATCTCGAACATCCGCGAAATGCTGCCAGTACTGGAAGCCGTTGCCAAAGCCGGCCGTCCACTGCTGATCATTGCCGAAGACGTTGAAGGCGAAGCCCTGGCGACTCTGGTTGTGAACAACATGCGTGGCATCGTCAAAGTTGCAGCCGTCAAGGCTCCAGGCTTCGGCGACCGTCGCAAGGCCATGCTGCAGGACATCGCCGTTCTGACCGGCGGTACCGTTATCTCCGAAGAGATCGGCCTGAGCCTGGAAAGCACCACCCTGGAGCACCTGGGTAACGCCAAGCGCGTAACCCTGACCAAGGAAAACACCATCATCGTTGACGGTGCTGGCGTTCAGGGCGACATCGAAGGCCGTATCGCTCAGATCCGTGCCCAGGTTGCCGAAACTTCCTCGGACTATGACCGTGAAAAACTGCAGGAGCGCCTGGCCAAGCTTTCCGGCGGCGTTGCAGTGATCAAGGTTGGCGCTGGCTCCGAAGTCGAAATGAAAGAGAAGAAAGCCCGCGTTGAAGACGCCCTGCACGCTACCCGTGCAGCCGTTGAAGAAGGCGTGGTACCTGGCGGTGGCGTTGCACTGATCCGTGCTCTGCAAACCCTGGCAGACTTCAAAGGTGACAACGCTGACCAGAACGTTGGTATCGCTGTTCTGCGTCGCGCGATCGAAGCGCCGCTGCGCCAGATCGTTGCCAACTCCGGCGACGAGCCAAGCGTAGTGGTCGACAAGGTCAAGAACGGTCAAGGCAGCTTCGGCTACAACGCTGCTACCGGCGAGTACGGCGACATGATCGAAATGGGCATCCTGGATCCAACCAAGGTTACCCGTTCCGCTCTGCAAGCTGCAGCCTCCATCGGCGGTCTGATCCTGACCACCGAGGCTGCGGTAGCTGACGCACCGAAGAAAGAAGGTGCTGCTGGCGGCGGTATGCCAGACATGGGCGGTATGGGCGGCATGGGCGGCATGATGTAAGCCAGCCTTACCCCTGTAACGAAAAACCCCGCCTGCGAAAGCAGGCGGGGTTTTTTATTGTCTGCTGCAAAGTTATG
>NZ_JAIQWX010000092.1 GCF_020164475.1 Pseudomonas sp. REP124
CAAGCCCGCTCCCACAGGGGATTTCGTGCATCCAACGGGCTTAGGCCTCAGTCAGATACCACCGCCAATCCTGCTCACCCACCTCGGCCATGAACTGCCGATACTCCGCACGCTTCACCGCCAGATACACCCCAAGAAACTCCTGCCCCAACGCATCGCGCGCCCACGCCGAATTCTCCAGCGCCGTCAGCGAAGTCAGCCAGTCGGTAGGCAGCAACTCCTTGGCCTGCGCATACCCATTGCCTTGCACCGGTTCCCCCGGATCCAGGTCCTCGCGGATGCCCCGATGAATGCCCGCCAGGATCGCCGCGGCCGCCAGATACGGGTTGGCATCCGCGCCGCAAATTCGGTGTTCGATATGCCGACTGTTGGCCGGACCGCCCGGTACCCGCAGGCTGACGGTGCGGTTGTCGACGCCCCAGGTCGGCGCCAGTGGCGCATAGCTGTTGGCCTGGAAACGCCGGTAGGAGTTGGCGTTGGGGCAGAACAGCAACAGCGAGTCGAGCAGGGACGCGAGCATGCCGCCGATGGCTGTGCGCAGCAGCGGGGTGCCCGCCGGATCTTCCGAGGCAAACAGGTTGCGGCCCTCGGCGTCGGCGATGCTGACGTGCATGTGCATGCCGGTGCCCGCCAGATGATCGAAAGGTTTGGCCATGAACGTGGCCTGCATGCCGTGCTTGTGGGCGACGGCTTTCACCAGGCGTTTGTAGCGCACCGCCTGATCCATCGCCTGCAAGGCATCGCCGTGTTCCAGGGTAATTTCCACCTGGCCGGGGGCGTATTCGGAGATCGCCGTGCGCGCCGGAATGTCGTGAATTTTGCACGCCGCATAGAGATCGGCGAGGAACGGTTCGATCTGCTCCAGCTCGCGCAAACCATAGACCTGGGTGTGTCGCGGTCGACCGCCGTCGGCATCCAGCGCCGGTTGCGGACGACCGTTGGAATCGCGCTTGGCATCGAGCAGATAGAACTCCAGCTCGCAGGCCATCACCGGGTGGTAACCCTCGGCCTTCAGGCCATCGATGACCTTGATCAGCAGGTGACGCGGGTCGGCGATGCTCGCCGGCATGCCTTGCTCCGGATGCATGCTGACCTGCACCGCAGCCGTCGGAATCTGCCGCCACGGCAGGCGCACCAGGCTGCCTTCGAGCGGGTAGGCGCGGCAGTCGATATCGCCCACATCCCAGACCAGCCCGGAGTTCTCGACGTCGTCGCCCTGCACGGTCAAACCGAGGATGGTGCTGGGCAGCGGACGGCCGCTTTCATACACCGCCAGCAGTTCTTCGCGGTGCAGCAATTTGCCGCGCGGCACACCGTTGGCATCGAGAATGAACAGCTCGAACATCTCGATATCCGGGTTGTTGGTCAGAAAGTTTTTTGCATCTTCAAGGGCAGCGAATTTCATAGACGTCACTCACGTTGGCGCCCCGCGGGCGCACGGATTCAGGCCAGGACACGACGATGGACAAAAGTCGGGTGCGTGCTGGCAGCGATAGCGAAAAGGTAGAAGCTCGAGCCGTTGGCAAACGGACTCAGGCGAGCAGGGAGCTATCCGGCGGACGTGCGGAGTGACGCAGTTTTGAACGGCTCAGGGCCATGGGAAGGTTGACGATGCGGTTCATGAGGCAATGCCGTCCTCGGCCCACAGCGAGGTGGCCAGAAGCGAGTCGTGATGCTTTGACTGTGCGTTGCGCATTGCTCATGTATCCAGCAGCGAAAACGTCGGAGGCCGAAGACCGGCCATCCGTGGGTGTCTGGATACTAGGGGGGAAAGGGGGCGGCTGTAAATGTTTGTTTTTTTGAACAAGGAGCCTTGATGCCAAACACGATGGTGAGAGGTTTACTTGTGGCGAGGGGGCTTGCCCCCGTTGGGTCGCGAAGCGGCCCCAGAAAATGGGACTGCAGCGCAGTCCAACGGGGCGGTGCGACGTTTCGACAAGCCCCTCGCCACAGGTTTGTGTTCAGTTCAAGCAAGTAACTTGATCGCCAACCCAATCACCCCACATCCAATCAACACCTCAATCACCCCACGCTTGAACCGCAACAACGCCACCGCAGCCGCAATCGCGATCAACAACGAAGCCCAGTCCAACTGCCCGCTGAACCCTTGCGGCCAGAGCACGTGGTAGGCAAAGAAACACGCCAGATTAAGAATCACACCCACCACCGCCGCGGTAATCGCCGTCAGCGGCGCGGTGAACTTGAGTTCGTTGTGGGTCGATTCCACCAACGGCCCGCCGGCCAGAATGAACAGAAACGACGGCAAAAAAGTGAACCAGGTGACCAGCGTCGCGGCCACCGCACCTGCGACAAACGCCTGATCTGCGCCGAACACCTGATGCACATAACCGCCAACGAAACCGACGAAAGCGACCACCATGATCAACGGACCGGGGGTGGTTTCGCCGAGCGCCAGGCCATCGATCATCTGCGTCGGCGTCAGCCACCCGTAATACCCGACCGCGCCCTGATACACGTACGGCAGCACTGCATAGGCCCCACCGAACGTCAGCAACGCCGCCTTGGTGAAGAACCAGCCCATCTGAGTCAGTGTGCCGTCCCAGCCGAACAGCGCGGTGAGCACGGCCATCGGCAGCGCCCACAACAGCGCACCGATCACCCCCAAACGCAGCAGGTTCCAACCGCGAAAACGGGCATGGGCAGGAGTGGGGGTATCGTCATCGATCAGGGCCGGGCCGAAGCTTTTGTTCGTGCCGCCATGGCCGCCGGTGCGGAACCTGTCCGGCGCCCAGCGGCCGCCGAAATAACCGATCAGCGCCGCGCCCAGGACGATCAGCGGGAAGGGCACGTTGAGTACGAAGATCGCCACGAACGCCGCCGCGGCGATGCCCCACAGCCAGCCATTCTTCAACGCGCGTGAACCGATGCGATGCGCGGCCTGGACCACGATCGCCGTCACCGCCGGCTTGATCCCGTAGAACACCCCGGCCACCACTGGCACTTCACCGAAGGCGATGTACACCCAGGACAAGGCGATCAGGATGAACAACGACGGCAGCACGAACAACGCGCCGGCCATCACGCCGCCCCAGGTGCGGTGCATCAGCCAGCCGATGTAGGTCGCCAGTTGCTGGGCCTCGGGGCCGGGCAGCAACATGCAGTAGTTGAGCGCGTGGAGAAAGCGCCGTTCGGAAATCCAGCGGCGGCGCTCGACCAGCTCCTGATGCATGATCGAGATCTGCCCGGCCGGCCCGCCGAAACTGATGAAACCGAGCTTGAGCCAGAAGCGCAAGGCTTCGCGCAGGCTGACGGGGTCGGGCTTTGCGGGTTGATTATCCGGACTCAAGCGGAGGCTCCTGTGCTGGGGCGCTTTGAGCCGATGACTGTAGCCACGCGTGAAGGGCTTGCACAGGGGTATTTCCAGTCACCGCAACCTGTCCGAATCTCTATAGCGAGCAGGCTCGCCCCTGCAGTTTTCAGTGGAGTACGAAGTCCACGGGTTCCAGCAACGGCGGCAGTTCGGTTTCGCCTGATGCCTTGAGTACATCGCGCTCGATCCCGCGCACGATGGCGTCGGTGGGCAAGGCATGTTCTTCGCGACAGAAAGGGTCTTCCAGCTCATCGGCAATCGCATCCAGGCCGAAGAAGGTGTAGCTGATGATCGCAGTGAAGATCGGTGTCAGCCAGCCCAATGGTTCGGCCATGGCGAACGGCAGCAGGATGCAGAAGAGGTAGATGGTGCGGTGTAACAGCAGGGTGTAGGGGAATGGCAGCGGTGTATTTTTGATCCGTTCGCAGACCGCCTGAGCGTGGGTCAGACCGGTCAGGTGATTGGCCATCAGCGTGTAACGCCATTCGCTGATGGCGCCGGATTCGTTGAGGGCGGAGCACTGTTGACCCACCTGCAGCAACACCTGGCCGCTGATCTCCGCAGTGCCGGCTTCGGGTTTGGGCTCCAGCCATTGCGCACTGGCGGCCAGTTCGCTTTCCTTGCGCAACCTGGCGTTCAGCGCATGGGCAAACCCGCATAAATTGCGCAGGATTGCACGCCGTTCACCGGCGTCCTTGATCACCTGGGTTTCGCGGATCATCGACCTGATTTCCACGATCACGTCCCCCCAAGCCTTGCGCGCCTCATACCAGCGTTCATAGCAGGCGTTGTTGCGAAAGCTCATGAAGATCGACAGCGACAACCCCAGGAGAGTGAACGGCGTGGCACTGAATTTGGAAAAGTAACTCGGATGCAGGGTTTCGATCAGAACGATCGCCGAGGCGAGCAGCGTCACCATGAGGGTGCGCAGGGCGATGCGCTTGGCAATCGAACCCTTGAGCGACGTCAGAACGCCGATCAGGTTGGGTTTGGGTCTGACGATCATGGTTTCAGCCGCCTGTCATGTTCATGAAGCGCACGACCTGCACATCATCGTTCACCTCAAAATTGTGTCGGTAGGGCTTGAGCTTCATCGCCTCGATAATAGCCCGCTCCAGGCGTTCGGGCTGGCCGGGGTGGCTGCGCAACACCGCTTTGAGATCGGCCGAATGCTCGTTGCCCAGACACAGCAACAGGCGACCTTCCACCGTCAGCCGCACACGATTGCAGGTGCCGCAAAAATTGTGACTGTGGGGCGAAATGAATCCCAGGCGAATGTGCGGCGCCTCGGCCAGGCGCCAGTAGCGCGAAGGACCCTGGGTCGACTCGGCGGAATCGATCAGGGTGTAGCGCTCGGCAATCCGCTCGCGCACCTGGGCGCTTGAGTAGAACGACTCGGCGCGGCTGTGCTCATGGATGGTGCCCAGGGGCATTTCTTCGATGAAGGAAATGTCCAGATTGCGGTCGATGGCGAAGCTCACCAGATCGTTGATCTCGTGATCGTTGCGGCCCTTCATCACCACACAGTTGAGCTTGGTGTTGCGAAAGCCGGCCTTGTTAGCGGCATCGATGCCCTTGATCACCTGCGCCAGATCGCCGGTGCGGGTCAGTTCGCGAAAGCGTTGCGGGTCCAGGCAATCGAGGCTGATGTTCAGGCGCTTGACCCCGGCCTCGAACAGCGGTTCAGCCAGTTTGGCCAACTGCGATCCATTGGTGGTCATGCACAATTCGCGCAAGCCGGGCAGGGCGGCGATCTGGCGGCACAGCTCGACCACACCCGCTCTAATCAGCGGCTCGCCCCCGGTCAGGCGGATCTTGCGAGTGCCCAAAGCGACAAAGCTCTGCGCCACCTGATAGATCTCTTCGAGGGTCAACACCCGTTGGCGCGGCAGGAACGTCATGTCCTCGGCCATGCAATACACACAGCGGAAATCGCAACGGTCGGTCACCGACATCCGCAAATAGTCCACGCGCCTTGCGAACCCATCGATCAAGAGTCTTTGCGACATGATTCCCCCGCGTAGCGCCGAACGCATTGAATGAGCTTTCCGCTGACAACGGATTATCGCGCGCAGACTAAGAGCAACGTTTCATCACGTCCAATCACTAATAAATACCGGTTGATCGAGGGCGTCTATGATGAATTGCGCCCTGACGCGGTTTTACTGGGCACCAAACATCGCCGTCCAATAAATCCCCGCATCGCTCTTCGGATCGGTCGCATACGCCGCGCCCAATTCCTTGAACTGCGGGTTCATCAAATTGGCGCAATGACCGGGGCTGGTCAGCCAGCCGTCCACCACCTTGCGCACGCTGTCCTGGCCCGCGGCGATGTTCTCGCCGATCTGCTGGAAGTCATACCCCGCCAGTTCCGCCCGGTCGCCCGGGGTGCGGCCGTCGCGGTCCTTGTGGTCGAAGTAATTGTTGTTGGCCATGCTGCGCGAGTTGGTTTCGGCGGCGCTGCCCAGGGTGGCATTCCAGGCCAGCGGCGTGGTGGCGTTGAAGGATTGCGCGCCGCACTGGCGTGGCCGGGTGCGGGCCGCGTTGACCTCGGCCAGAAGCTTCTGGCCTTCGGCCTGCCAGTCGCCCAGACGCGCGCTCAACAGCGGCCGCGCCACCACGATGCGCCACTCGCGATCCTGGCGGCTGACGCCGACGTCGACGAATTGCGGATCGAGCACGATCTGGCAAAAACTTTCCTGAATCGCCTTCATCGCTCCCGCCGCATCACGAGGCCCGGAGAGGCTTATGGCTTGCACGTTCTTCATCGGATAACCGGCGGTGGACATCGCCTGCTGCAAATTGCCGATGCTGGCGGCAGACAGTACCAGCCGAGGATCGGCGGCCAACGGCGGCAGCTCCGAGGACACCTGGCCGGCGCAGCGCTGTAACTGGCTGCGATAGAGGTTGATCGATTCGATCAGTTGCGATTCGTCGCTCGCCACGGCCGAAGCGGCAAACGACAAGGCCAGGGAAAACCCGGCAAGGCGCAGAGCGGATGAGACGAAATGCATGAAAATCCCCTTTGGCTGACTGCGCCCATGATGCGCGAAGTGACATCGTATAAGGCAGCGGATTCTGCGAAATGTTAGGACGTGTGTGCAATCATTTCACTACTACACTAAAGCGATAATTCCAACTGAGTCTTGCCGACCATGCGCCTACCCTGGATTACTGCCTGCTTTTCATTGACGCTGCTTGTCGCCCCCGCCTTCGCGGCCGACGCGGAAAAACAGAAAGTTGCCGAAGACAAGGCCGAGGTGCTGGAGCAGAAGGCCGCCGAGAAGAGCAGTCCGGAACCGGTGCCCAAGACCGAAGCGATTACCCAGTCCGAAGTCCAGGCCGTGGACCCCGAGGGCACCGCGCCGCTGGACGACGCGATCACTTGCATGGCCCGCTCCATCTATTGGGAGGCCAAGGGCAAGGACGCAGCCGACATGGAGGCGGTGGCCAACGTGGTGATGAACCGGCTTGGCAAAAAGGGTTTCCCCGATACCGTGTGCGGCGTGGTCAAACAGGGCTCGGAAACCAAGAGCTGCCAGTTCTCCTGGTGGTGTGACGGCAAGTCCGATTCGGTGCAGGAGGAGGTGCAGTACGCGCTGGCCAAGGAAATCGCGCGCAAGGCGCTGAACAAACAACTGCCGGATCGCACCGGCGGCGCCCTGTACTTCCATGACCGCACGGTGAAACCTGATTGGGCCAAGGAGTACGTCAATACCGTGGACATCGGCCTGTTCCGCTTTTACAAGCCTCGTGGCGGCGATGCGAAGTAGTCGCATTAAAGCTGGAAAACCTACGGGAATGTCTCCAGGCCCCCGAAACTGAAATATTTCTGTTCTACAAGCTTCATGACATCAAAGTTCATGGGCAGAACAGAAACATATGAGCCGGGACATTTTCGTATCCGTACTGATTCCAGCGAAAAACGAAGCGAACAACCTCAAGCCCTTGCTCGAGGAAATCCGCGTTGCCATGGCGGACGAGGTCTACGAGATCATCGTCGTCGATGACGGCAGCACCGATGCGACCCTGCAGGAGCTACGGCAGATCCGCAACAATGGCCTGAGCACCTTGCGCATCCTTCATCACGAACGCTCGCTGGGGCAGAGCACCTCGCTCTATCACGCCGCCCGCGAGGCGCGGGGACAGTGGCTGGCGACCCTCGATGGCGACGGCCAGAACGATCCGGCGGACATCCCGGGAATGCTGGCGCTGGTGCGCAGCGACCGGGCCAAAGCCGACGTGCAGCTGGTGGCCGGCCACCGTACCAACCGGCGCGATACCGCAAGCAAACGCTGGGCCTCGCGTTTCGCCAATGGCATACGCAGTCGCCTGCTCAAGGACTCCACCCCGGACACCGGTTGCGGCCTGAAGCTGATCGAGCGCGCGGCGTTTCTGCGCCTGCCGTATTTCGATCACATGCACCGCTACATTCCGGCACTGATCCAGCGCCACAACGGCCGAATGATCGTCCATCCGGTCAACCACCGGCCGCGCACGGCCGGGATTTCCAAGTACGGCAACATCGACCGCGCCCTGGTGGGCATCCTCGATCTGATCGGCGTCTGGTGGCTGATCAAACGCACCCGCCTGAACACCCACGCCCAGGAACTGGAAGGATGATCATGACCCGCGAAGCCTTGTGGCTGGTGATCGGTTTCGCCGGGCAAATCGCCTTTACCGGGCGGTTCGTCCTGCAGTGGCTGTACAGCGAATACAAAAAGCGCAGCGTGATCCCGGTGAGCTTCTGGTACCTGAGCATCGTCGGCAGCACCTTGCTGTTCGCCTACGCCATCTACCGCCAGGACCCGGTGTTCATCGCCGGCCAGGCCTTCGGCTCGATCGTTTACCTGCGCAACCTGCAACTGATTGCCAAAAGCCGAAAACTCAAGGAATAAACCATGCGCCGCACCTTTACGCCCATGGTCGAATGCCTGGGTCTGATGCTGCTTGCCCTGCTGTTGATTGGCGCGGGCCTGGGATTGCGTTCGGCGCAGAACGTCGATGAGGAGCGATTCCTCGGCGTCGCTCTGGAGATGTTGCACAACGGCTCGTGGCTGATCCCGCATCGCGCCGGGGAGATCTACGGCGACAAGCCGCCGATCTTCATGTGGACGGTGGCGTTCTTCGTCTGGCTGACCGGCATGCCCAATATCGCGTTGTATATCCCGGGACTGTTTTCGGCGGTGACGGTCACGGCGATGGTCTATGACCTGGGGCGGCGTCTGTGGAATCAGCGCATCGGCCGTTATGCCGCGTTGCTGTATCTGGCGACCTATCAGACCTACAGCATCCTGCGCACCGGGCAGATCGACAGCTTCCTGATCCTGTTCACCACGCTCGGGCTCTACGGGCTGACGCGTCATCTGCTGCTCGGACCGGCGTGGCGCTGGTTTTACGTGGGCTGTGCGGCGATGGGCATCGGCGTGATCACCAAGGGCGTGGGATTCTTGCCAGCGCTGCTGCTGATTCCCTATGCCTTTGCTGCGCGCAAGGGTTGGCCGGGAGTGGTGGCGATGCCGGGGCAGGGGCGCAAATGGCTGCTCGGTTTGTTGGTGATGCTGGCTGCGATTGCGATCTGGCTGCTGCCGCTGGCACTGTCCATCGTCTTCAACGGCAGCCCGGACGAGATCGCCTACGCGCGGGAAATCCTGCTGCGCCAGACCGCCGGGCGCTACGCCGCGTCGTGGCACCATCGCGAACCGTTCTGGTACTTCTTCACCAACGTCATCCCGCAATACTGGCTGCCGCTGGTGCTGGTCCTGCCATGGCTGGTGCCGGCCTGGCGCCGGCAACTGCAAAAACGCGATGGCCGGGTGCTGGTGCTGCTCGGCTGGATCGCGCTGGTGCTGCTGTTTTTCTGCATCAGCGCCGGCAAGCGCAAGCTCTACATCTACCCGGCACTGCCGGCGCTGGCACTGGCCGCTGCGCCACTGGTGCCTTGGCTGTTGCAGCGCTGGTTCCACCAGCGTCCGCGCCTGCGTCGAGCTTTCCCGGCGCTGGTTGCCACCTGGTTCGTGCTGTGGTTTGCCCGCGGCTTCATCGAGCCGGTCAAGGACGGCACCAACCCCAACCAAAGCCTCATGGCCCAGGCCAACACCATGACCCAGGGCGCGAACCTGGTGCTGGTCAACTGGAGCGAAGGCCACTGGCTGTTCGCCCGCCAGCCGATCGTCCACTTCGGCATGCTCGACTCCACGGTGGAGCGGGCGGCGCAGTGGTTGCGCGAGCACCCGAAGGATTTTGCGCTGGTGCCGGATGAGGTGCTGAGCCGTTGCTTCAAGCCTGAGGCGGCTCGGGAGTTGGGCGAGAACTCGCGGGCGCAGTGGTCGATTGTCGGGGCCGATGCGGATAACGGTCAGTGCAACGGGCTGGCTAACGACAGGGTTTATCGATTTGCGTGGGATGATCCGGTGCTCACCGGCAAACTGTAGGTGTTGCCTAAAAAGATCGCAGCTTCGTTTCACTCTTCAGCTCCTACACAGAATCGGCGTTGCTCACGGGTCCTGTGGGAGCGGGCTTGCTCGCGAAGGCGTTGCGTCAGGCGCCTCGATGTTGGATGTGCCGACCTCTTCGCGGGCAAGCCCGCTCCCACAGTGATTGAGGTTGGTCGCGAGTGTTGCGTCCAGCCACATAAGCCGTGGAGGCCGTTACGTATCACAGTGTGTACAGCCCCGTTCCTGACACAACAAACCTTCAAATCCCAGCGCATGCGACACATCGCAGATACACCGGCCTGATGAAATTCACTCATCGATTGGCCACGCCGATCATTGCGCTGACCGGGCTCGCTGTGGCCCGACATCCCTGACTTGAAGGAGATCCACGTCCATGAGCACTTCCATTTCATCGGCCGTCAAAGGCCTGCACCTGAACCTTGACCGCGCCGGCGACTGGATCGCACCGCTGACCCTGCGGATTTTCCTGGCCTGGGAATTTTTCGAGTCGGGCCTCGAGAAATTCAACGGCGAGAACTGGTTTGCCGACATTCAGAACCGCTTTCCGTTTCCGTTCGATCACCTCTCGGCTTCGCTGAACTGGGAAATGTCGATGTGGGTGGAGCTGATCTGCGCCCTGGCTCTGCTGGTGGGGCTGGCCACGCGGTTTTCTGCGATCAGTCTGATCGTCGTCACCATCGTCGCGACCGCCGCCGTGCACTGGCCATCCGAGTGGTCGAGTCTGAGCGAACTGGCCCAGGGTTACTCGATCACCAACAAGGGCTACGGCAACTTCAAGCTGCCGCTGATCTACCTGGCGGCGCTGGTGCCACTGGTGCTCTCGGGCCCCGGCAAGCTCAGTCTCGATGCGCTGCTGTCGAAGCTGTTCTGGCGTCGCAATCAGTAATCCGGCAAGCGACTGGTCTGCTGTTAATTCGTCGAATTGGATCTTTTACCCGGCCCGGATGATTCGTATCGTCCGGGCTTTTTGGCGCTTTGCGCTCGGGGAATGCAGATGAATTTCACATGGCGCAGGAAAACTGTAGAGGCTTCCAGCGAGCCTTCAACGCCGGCACCGGTGCTCGCCAGCAGCGTTGATGAAACCCAAGTCGCGGCCCGCAAGGCCGAGCAGCGCGACCGGGATTTCTTCCGTGGCCTGGCGCAGCACCTGCTCACCTGCGGCAACTCGTTGTCGCCGGTCAGCGATTCGTTCTCGATGCTCAACCAGCGCCTCAAGCTCAACCACCAGCGCGCCGAAACCGTGGCCCGCGCGGCCATCGATAACCGCGAACAGGTCACGCATCTGCAGGAGCAATCGCGGGTCATGGCCGCCGGGCTCGACGCCCTGGAAGGCGTGATCACCCATCTGGTCAGCCGCGCCAGCGAGATTGACCGCATTGTCGACCTGATCAGCGATATCGCCCGTAAAACCAATCTGTTGGCCCTCAACGCTGCCATTGAGGCTGCGCGTGCCGGCGACACCGGACGTGGATTTGCCGTGGTGGCGGGCGAGGTGCGTCTGCTGGCGGAAAAGACGGCCGAAGCCACCCGGGAAATCGTCAAGGAAACCTCGGCGATCCAGCAGGAAATCAGCGAGGCCAAACAGGCGATATCTCAGCAGAACCAGGTTTCCAGCGCCTTCGGTGCGGTGATCGACAAGACCGCCGAGGCCATGGCCGGGATGTACGGCGAGGCGCAACAGATGCAGCGGGAAATCGACCAGTCGCACCTGCTGTCCAACGTCGAGTTGGCCAACCTGCAGGAGCTGACACTCAAGGTCGCAGTCTATGATCGCCTGCTCAACCCCAAACCCCATTCGCCCCTGATCTTGCCGGATGAAACCGAATGCCTGTTCGGCCAGTGGTATTACGGCGAAGAGAATCAGACCCAGCAGCGCGATGCCGATTTCCGACGCATGGAAGAGCCTCATCGCCGGGTTCACAGCAGCGGTCAGGCGGCGCTGGAAGCCCATGCTCGGGGCGAGTTGGAAGAGACACTGCGGCAGGTCGGGCAGATGGAGGAGGCCAATGCCGCGGTGATGCGTACGGTCAAGGGGCTGCTGCATTCGCGTCTGGCCTGAGGCGGGCCGTCGCGGGCGGGTGACGCTCCGTAACTTTTGCTATACATTTTCCGCCCGCCCTTTGCATGGTGTAACCGCTTCATGTCCCTTGCGCTCGAACGTCTAGTCGCTGGCACGCCGATCCCTTTCGCCGGTAATCGTGTCACGGTGGTCAGCCCCGAACTGGCGGCTCGCTTCCAGCCCGGAGACCACCTGTTGGTGGAGCAGGTCAGCGGTGAACTGTTGTTGATTCCGGTGGCCGACCAGCAGGCGGCTGCGGTGGCGATCGAGCGCGCGCAAGCGGCGTTTGCGGCGATGTCGGCGGTGTCCGATCAGGCTATCAGTCACTTCTTCGATCTGTTCGCCCAGCGCCTGGAAACCCCGGATTGCTGGGCCCTGATCGAAGCGGCCAACCTGTCTGACATCGAACGGGCCAAGTCCCGCGGTCGCTCCACGACTCGCCTGCTCGCCGATGAACGCATGCGCCGCGACATGATCGCCGGGCTTCGGGCCTGGCGCGATGCGCCAGCGACCCGGGGCAAGGTGATCAGCTGCGTCGAGCACGACGGCTGGAAAGTCGAGCAGGTGGTGTCGCCGCTGGGCATCGTCGCCTTCGTCTTCGAAGGTCGGCCGAATGTCTTCGCCGATGCCGCCGGCGTCCTGCGCACCGGCAACACCGCCGTGCTGCGCATCGGCAGCGATGCGTTGGGCACCGCCCAGGCCATCGTCACCCACGCCTTGAATCCGGCACTGGCCGACGCCGGTCTGCCGAACGGCGCGGTGTCGCTGGTGGAAAGCGTCAATCACGCCGCCGGTTGGGCGATGTTTGCCGACCGCCGTCTTTCCCTGGCCGTGGCCCGTGGTTCGGGGCGCGCGGTGAGTCAGCTGGGCAGTATCGCGCAACAGGCCGGCACCGCCGTCAGCCTGCACGGCACCGGTGGCGCCTGGCTGATCGCCCATAAGGATGCCGATGCCACGCGCTTTGCCGCCGTGGTGCGCAATTCCCTGGATCGCAAGGTCTGCAACACCCTCAACGTCTGTCTGATCCATCGCGACCGCGCCGCCGAGCTGGTGCCGCTGTTTCTCGATGCGCTGCAACAGGCCGGCAAGGCTCGGGGGCAGGGCTGCAAGCTGCATATTGTCGAAGGGAGTGAAGGGCTTTTGCCCGCGGACTGGAAGGACGCCACTGTCGAGGTGTATCGCGCCGAAGGCTATCAGACCGAAGCGCTGGCCGAGCCGCTGCCCGAAGAGCAGCTGGGCCGCGAGTGGGAGTGGGAAGAAACCCCGGAAGTCAGCCTGAAGATCGTCGACGACCTGGACAGCGCCATCGCCTTGTTCAATTGCTACAGCCCGCAGTTCACTGTGTCGTTGATCAGCGAAGACGCGGCGACTCAGGAGCGTTTCTACAATGCGGTCAACGCGCCATTCGTGGGCAACGGCATTACCCGTTGGGTCGATGGTCAGTACGCGCTCAACAAGCCGGAACTGGGTTTGTCGAACTGGGAAAGCGGTCGACTGTTTGCCCGCAGCGCGATTTTGTCGGGCGATGGCGTGTTCACCGTTCGCAGCCGCATGACCCAGATCGATCTGGGCGTTAAACGCTAAGGTCGTCCTTTCTCGACCGCCAGTCATTGGCGGTCACTTCCTCTGTTTTCGTTACGCCGCATTGACCGCCTTGTTGAACCAATGCTGACAACGCCCACACTGTAGGAGCGAGCACGCTCGCGATGGTGGCTCAGACACCGCGGGGTATCAGGCAGCCAGCGTTATCGTTGACGACCATCGCGAGCAAGCTCGCTCCTACAGTTTTATTGTTTGCGGACAATAAAAAAGGGCCTGCTCTTATTGGGAGCAGGCCCTCTTTATTTATAAGTCGATAAAGACTTAATTAATTAGCAAAACCGGTCAATCACCCGAACTTCGTTCTTACCCTGCATCGATCCCCAGGCCTGTTTCAGCGTTTGCAGAACATTGCCCATGAAGTCCTTGTCGGCGGCGGCTTTCTTGCCGACGTAGCCCTGGCCGCGACGGTACATCTTCATGCGGGCCAGCAGGTTCTGGTTGTTCTGGTCGAACTCCGCTTCATGGCTGTGGGGCGACAGGCAGTCGATGTGAACGTTGCCCGATTTGCAGATCCACAGAATATGGCTGTCGAGCGTATCTTTCTTCGCCGCGAACATACGAGCCAGTTCTTCGATAGTCGGTTGATTGTTCAGATTCATGGTAGAGCCCCCTTGACCATTTGGTGATCTTTCAAAGTTGATTCGCTAAATACATGTAGCCCATCGGTTAGTTGATCCCTGGCACCGAAACCAGGACGTCAGCAGTCGTTCGCCGGTAGTGGCGAGTTCCTGCGTCTGTTGCATGTAGTCGTGTTGAATAACTGCTACGCGTTAGCGTCACAACGAAGAGAAGCGGCGATTACCTGTTGGCCCTGCCGACGTTTTCAGGGTCGGCCACAAGCATCATGAGGATGAATCGCCAGCGCTTCTCGTCCTTGTACTGGACGTTCAGGCCAGGTCAGCTTCTTCAATCTGCCTTGTGGGCAGCGTGCATCCGGAAAAAACAGCTCGGCGGTCAGACGAGCTTGCTCAAACGTGTTGCCTGTACTCCCGATCGGGGAGACGTCTGCATCATGCAAGGGCAAATCGAAGGCGTCAACGGTTTTGTAGTGATTATTTTTGGTCACTACATATTGTCGGACAAAGTCGATTTGGAATTACAAAGGCGGGGTGATCGCCGCAGCCCGCGGGCTTGCAAGGCGGTAGAGGGTGCATGGGTGGCCACCGATCATCAGCCGATGCGAAGAGAACTCACCGGCCGCAAGATCCATCATGACTTTGGCCCAGAACGCTCTGGCACAAGGGTTTGCGTCGAGGTGGAAGATCTGCCACTGACCGGGAACACGGCTCAAGAGGGCGGAAACGACAAACCTGGCGACGCCTTGGCCGCGAAAGCGTCGTGCTACGAACAGGTAGCCGATGTTGTGCTCGGCGCCGGGCACCTGGATGTTGTCATCCACGGTCACGAAACCGGCCACTTCGCCATCGACGCGAATCAGATACGGGCGGGTTGCGGGATTTCGCCAGTAGTCCGCCAGCGGTTGCAGACTGAAAAAACCGTGCTCACCCAGCTCCAGCGGCAGCCACTCGCTGAAATCGTAGGTGTAGAACTGCATCAGGTTTTCGATGGTTTCCAGTTCGTCCCGGTGCGCGGCGTGTAGTGTTATCGAGAGCATTCTGGTGGGCTCCTGGCTGGGGCCTGTTCAGTATGGTCGATGCCTTTTCATCCGCCGCCGCGTGATCAAGCCTTCGCGGGTTTCGTGTTTCGTTTAGCGGCCGTCGAGGCCTTGCGTTTGCCCGGCTTGCGTTTGTTCTTCCAAGGTGTGGCCCCGCGTCCGGCAGGACTGGCCGGGCCGCTGATGGTCAGGTTCAGGCCGGCGCAACGGGCGACCTGCTTGCTCATCCACGCGGCCTGCTTGGTGACGAATTCTTCGAGGCTCATTTCCCCGCTCTGCACCATGTCCAGCGCCTGCTCCCAGATGGCCGTGGTGCCCGGGTCGGCAATCGCCCGGGGTACGGCATCGATCAGGCTGAACGCGGCGGGAGTGGCAGACAGCGCTTTGCCGTTCTTGACCAGATAACCTCGGTCCAGCAGGCCCTGGATGATCGAGGCGCGAGTCGCTTCGGTGCCGATACCGGTGGTGTCCTTGAGTTTCTGTTTGAGCAGCGGATCTTCCACCAGTTTGGCGACGTTCTTCATCGCCTTGATCAGGTCGCCCTCGGTGAAGGGCTTCGGCGGCTGGGTCCAGAGGTCCTTGAGCTGCACGTTGTCCACCGCGCAATCGATGCCTTCGCGCAGATTCGGCAATGTCTGCGGAGCCGGCGCTTCACGTCCCTTGGCCGGTGCCAAGGCTTCCGGCAGGGCGCGTTTCCAGCCCGGCTCGACGATCTGCTTGCCCACCGCGCGCAAAGCCTGGCCTGCGCAGTCGAAGTCGGCCTGGGTGCGGTCGTATTCGTGATTGGGCAGGAACTGCGCCAGATAACGGGCGCGAATCAGCGTGTAGACCGCGCGATGTTTGCCGCTCAAGCGCTCAAGATTCTTTGCCGCCGCAGTGGGGATGATGCCGTGGTGCGCGCTGACCTTGGCATCGTTCCAGGCCCGCGAGCGGCGCTGCGGTTCGAGGTGATCACGCAGGGCGTCGAGCGCGGGATCGGCCTGGCGCAGCGCCGCCAGAATCGCCGGAGCCTCGCTGTGCTGACTCAACGGCAGGTAGCCGCAGTCGCTTCGCGGATAAGTGATGACCTTGTGGGTTTCATATAGCGCCTGGGCGATGTCGAGAGTTTCCTGGGCGCCCAGTCCGAGCTTCTTCGAGCAGACTTCCTGAAGCGTGCCCAGATCGAACGGCAGCGGCGCCACTTCGCGCATGCGCTCGGTGCGCAGCTTGATCACCCGGGCACTCGCTGCGCCCATCATCGCCGTGGCGGCCTGTTGCGCCAGCCCCTGATTCAGGCAGCGATCCTGATCGTCACAGACATCCGAAGGGGCGCGCCATTGCGCGGTGAACGCGGTAGCGTCATGCAGCAGTTGCACATCGATGGCCCAGTAGGGCACCGGGACGAAGTCGGCGATGCTGCGATCGCGATCCACCACCAGGCGCAGGGTCGGGGTCTGCACCCGACCGACCGGCAACACGCCCTGGTAGCCGGACTGTCGCCCGAGCAGCGTGAACAGGCGGCTCATGTTCATGCCGATCAACCAGTCGGCGCGGCTGCGGCCCAGGGCCGAATGGTAAAGGCTGAAGGTCTCGGCCCCCGGCTTGAGCGCAGCCAGGGCCTTGCGAATCGAGGCATCGTCCAGTGCCGACAGCCACAGGCGACGGATCGGCCCGCGATAGCGGCAGTGCTCCACCAGTTCCCGGGCGATCATCTCGCCCTCACGGTCGGCGTCGGTGGCAATGATCAGCTCGGATGCCTCGCCCAGCAAGCGCTTGACCGCCTTGTACTGGCTGGCGGTGCGTGGTTTGACGGTCATTTTCCACTTGTCCGGAATGATCGGCAGGTCGGCCAGCACCCAGCGCTTGTAGCGGGCGTCATAGGCGTCCGGCGGCGCGGTTTCCAGCAGGTGGCCGATGCACCAGGTCACCGTGACGTCCGTTCCCAGCCAGCAGCCATCGCCACGACGCCTGGCACCGAGCACGGCGGCAATGTCTTTGGCCTGGGAGGGTTTTTCACAGAGGTACAGCCGCATAACCACCATCGTCGATCAGGATTCGCAGAGGTGCACAGAATGGCGGCAGATGCGCGTTGGAGCAACCATTATCTGTATGGATGTACAGTCAATGCGTTGCACTTGTTTGCACGGTCCGTTCGGCTGTGAGGTCGTCGCGTCGGTCAAAGTTGGGTTATACCTGATACATCGTGGTCTCGGGTTTTGGGGCCGCTGCCTCGTTCATCAAGGCTTGGCAGCGCTCCCGCAGGTCAATCACCGTCATGAGGAACGAATTTCATGAAAAGCACCGGTCCCAGTCCTGTCATCACCATCGCCGAGCAACCCGGCTGTCTGCTGGTGAAGTTCCATGGCATCCAGGTGGCCGCCTCCTCGCGCGCGCTGGTGCTGCTGGAGGCCAACTACCCGCCGGTGTATTACGTGCCGCGCGAAGACATCGACGAGAAGTACTACGCCCGCACCGATCACACCAGCTACTGCCCCTACAAGGGCGACGCCAGCTATTTCAGCCTGCAGGTGCCGGGGCATGAGGGGGCCAACGCGGTGTGGAGCTACGAGAATCCGAAAGTGTCGGTATCGCAGATTCGTGAGTACCTGGCGTTTTATCCGGATCAGGTGAAGTTCGAGGTGGTTGAGCTCGAAGAGTGAAAGGCGATCTTCCCTGTAGGAGCCAGCTTGCTCGCGATGCACGTCAGAACACCGCGGGGTGTCAGACATCCAGCGTTATCGTTGACGTCCATCGCGAGCATGCTCGCTCCTACAGGGGAGGTGGTTCATTTGGGCCAGAACCGCTCACCACCTCCGGGCGCATCCGTCCATGCTTGCAATGAGCGGGTCGGCAGGTCGAAGTAGTCCCGCGTGCGCGCATAGCCATGTCCACCCATGCGGCCGATCGCGTCCAGGCCCAGTTGATCGATGTACAGGGTCTTCGGGTCGATCAGTTCGTCCCGCACGTGGGCCATCAGCACTTCACCGAAAATGATCTCCCGGGACTGGCCGATGTTGAGCGCCATCATCCGTCGACATTCCAGCGCCACCGGGGCTTCGCCGATGCGTGGGCATTTGACGGTGGTGCCGGCGATGGCGGTGAGGCCGGCGGCGGTCAGTTCGTCAAAACCGGGGGCGAAGGGCACGGCACAGACGTTCATGGCTTCAACGAGTGCATCGCTGACGATGTTGACGGTGAATTCCTGATTGAGCTGGATATTGCGCGTGGTGTCCTTGGGACTTTGGTCGCCGTAGTTTTCCACCCCCAAGGCGAGGATGGGCGGGTCTGCCGATAGTGCATTGAAAAAGCTGAAGGGCGCAGCGTTGACCCGGCCTTCGCCGTCGACGGTGGTGACCAGGGCAATCGGCCGTGGCACCACGCTGCCGATCAGAATCTTGTATTTTTCCCGTGGGCTCAGTTGGCTGAAGTCGAAGCTTTGCATGGGCAGAATTCTCTAAATAAGGGGATCGACGGCGCACAGTGGCGCCTGTGCGCTGTAGTTGTCGGCGAACGGGATGGCCGGCTGGAACAGGGTTTTCCAGTCCGGCTGGCCGAAGGCCCGGTCGCTGTGACTGCGCATCAGTTTTTCGAATTGTTGTTGTGCCTGGCGCTGCAGAGTGGCGTAGTCGATGCCGTTGACCTGACCGTCCTGCATCACGCAGCGGCCGTCGATGTAACTGGCGATGCAGTCGTCGCCGCGTCCGGCCAACACCAGATTTTTCAGGGGGTCGAACAGCGGCCCCAGGTGCATGCCGCGCAGGCTGAAGACGGTGATGTCGGCCTTGCAGCCCGGCGCCAGTCGACCGAGGTCGTCGCGCCCCAGCGCCTTGGCACCGCCGAGGGTGGCGGCGTTGTAAAGGTCGAGTGCGCTGGTCAGCGAGTTGCCGCCTTCCATCAAGCGAGCGATGTTCAGGCCCTGGCGCATGTTGTCGAGCAGGTCCGCTGGCCAGGTGTCGGTGCCCAGGGCGAAATTGATGCCCTTGGTCCGATAACGGCCGAAGGAGTTCAGTGCCTCGCCATCCCGGGCGAACACCACCGGGCAATGCACCAGGCTGGCGCCGCCGTCCGCCACCCGCTGCAAGTCGTCATCGCCACGGGTGTAGATGCCGTGGGGCAGCAGGCTGCGCGGCGTCAGCAGGTCCAGTTGTTGCAGCCAGGCCAGAGGCGAGGCGCCGCGCAATTGCTCGACCATCGCCACTTCGCCCAGGCCCTGGCAGCAATGCAGGCGCATCGGCGCGTCGAGTTCGCGGCTCAGCGCGGCGGTGCGTTGCAGCAGCGCCGGGGTGCAGGTCTGGATGCGGTCGGGCAGCAGCGCGCCGCGAATCAGCCCGCCGTTGGCACCATCGAAATCCTTGAAGAACCGTTCGGCCGCATCGAGCCCCGCCAAGCCGCGATCTTCATCCCAGTGATGGGCCAGGGTGCCGTCGGCTTGCCAGTAACTCATGCCGCTCATGTAGCAGGGGCCGAGGTAGGTCCGCAGCCCCAGCTCGGAAGCGACGCCTGCCACCGCGGAAAATTCGTCGTAGTTTTCCGCCCACTCGCGGTAGTACATCGAGGTGATCGGCATCGCCGTGGTGATGCCATTGCGGATCAGCTGCGTGAAGGCGTAGCGGTATTTGAAAACCTCTTCATCGAAGCTGTAGCTCTCACGGGGCCCGCGGGCCAGATACCCGGCGGACCACATCCGGCCTATCTGGCGCTCGTCGCCGTTGTCCAGGGTCAGCACCGTGGAATCGAGATCGCCCAGGGCGTCCAGATCGATGAAGCCTGGGCCGATCAGCGCATTGCCATGGTCAATCCACTGATCCACCGGCCCCGGATAATCGCGGCCGACGAAGACGATCCGCGAACCTTCGAACACCACCTCGCCATCGCGCCACAGCACATGCTGCGTGCCGTCGTAGCCGACCACGCAACTGGCCTTGAGGCCGATGCGCTTCACAGACGGCTTTCCAGCAAGCGACCACCGGACGCGATCAGTTGCCCGCCGCGATACACCTGGCGCACAGGCCGCGCGACCACGGCTTCACCCAGGGTGTACACCTGCATCAGCAGGAAGTCCGCCGGCTGACCGATCTCCACGGTGCGGCCTTCACGACCCAGTGCCTTGGCGCCGTTGACCGAGGCTGCATCGAACACCGCCGCGAGTTCCTCGTCCTTGTTCAGATCGAAACGGAAGGCCAGCAGCATCGCGCGTTCGAGCATGTCGCCGTTGCCCATGGGCGACCAGGCATCGCGAATGCCGTCCGAGCCCAGGCAGACATTGACCCCGGCTTCGCGCAGGGCGAGGAAGGGCGGCACGGCGGTATCGGCCGGCGCCGAACTCATCAGGGAAATACCCAGCGCCGCCAGACGCTCGGCCACCGGTTTGACCTGGCTCCACGGCAACATGCCGAGGCAGTAGGCGTGGCTGATCATTACGCGGTTTTGCAATCCGAAGCGCTCGGTGTAGTCGGCGATCAGTTTGATCTGCCACAGGCCCAGCTCGCCCTTGTCGTGCAGGTGGATGTCCACGCCACGGTCGAATTCGCTGGCCAGTTCGAAGACGAAATCCAGTTGCGCGATGGGGTCGTTGTCGATGCCGCAAGGGTCGAGGCCGCCGACGTTCTCCACGCCCATGGCCATGGCCTGGCGCATCAGTTCGGCGGTGCCGGGGCGGCTGATCAGGCCGGTTTGCGGGAACACCACCAGTTGCAGGTCGATCAGGTCGCGGTAGCGTTCCTGCAGTTGTTGCATGGCCTCGACGTGGCGCAGGCCGAATTCCGGGTCGATGTCGACGTGGCAGCGCATGGTCAGCGAGCCACGGGCGATGCAGTTTTCCAGCAGGGCGCCGGCTCGGTCGGCAATCGGCGTGGTGACTTCACGCAGGATACGACGCTCGTTGGCGATGTAGTCCTTGAGGGTCGGCCCGGCGCTGTTCGGGCGCCAGGGTTGGCCCCACAGGGTCTTGTCCAGGTGAACGTGGCTTTCCACCAGGCTGCCGGTGAGCAGCTGGTTCTGGCCGTCGATGTCAGTGGCCAGCAGCTCGCAGGTTGTGGCCGGGCGGCGTTGGGTGAAACGGCCGTTTTCGATCAGCAGGTCTTCGGCGGTGGCGCCGTAGGGGCGCACGTTGCGTAGCCAGCGGGGGTGGGTCATAGATACCTCATTTCAGTCTTTGAATCAGCGGTGTTCGGGCGGGCCTCTTCGCGAGCAAGCCCGCTCCCACAGGGGGGGGCGGGGAGTTCACAAGTTTTGTGATCAGCACCAATCCCTGTGGGAGCGGGCTTGCTCGCGAAGGCCGCGACTCGGTCTATAGCCGATTAATTAGCCCTTGAGCTTCGCCCAAATCCGGTCCTGCAGTTCCCGCGCCTTGTTGCTGCACTCTTTCTCGGGGCGCAGGCGCGAGGCGAATTCGTCGGGCATGTTGATGGCGTCCATCACGCGCCACTTGGCATCGATCAGCTTGTCGCTCTGGATTCCGTTGGCGTAGGCGATAGCGTTGGACACCGCGGCGGCGTTTTCCGGCTTCATCATCCAATCGATGAAGACCTTGGCGTTTTCGGGGTGCGGTGCGCTTTTCGGCACGGCGAAGTTGTCCTGGAACATCGCCAGGCCTTCCTTCGGATACACGTACTTGATAGTGCTCTTCTGCAAGGTGGCTCGCGCCGTGGAGCCGTTCCAGTTCTGCATCATGATCACTTCACCGGAGGCCATGCGGTCGACGGTGTTGTCCGAGCTGTACATCTTCAGGAAGGGTTTCTGTTTTTGCAGAAGCTCCAGGATGCGCTTGGCGTCCTGCGGGTTTTCCGTGCACTCGTCGACATCCAGGTAATGGCTGGCGGCATTGATCACGCTGCTGGAAGTATCCAGGGCGGCGAGCTGGCCTTGCAGCTCCTTGCGCGGTTCGAAGAACTCTTTCCAGGAGTCGTCCAGCTTGCCGCCAGGCACCCGGGCGCTGTCATAGGAGAAACCGGTGGTGCCCCACAGGTACGGCGCGGAGAACTTGCGGCCCGGGTCGAAGGCCGGGTCGCGGAAAGCAGGCTTGACGTACTGGAAATTGGGCAGGGTCGGCGTGTCGATTTCCAGCAGCAGGTTCTGGTTGATCAGGGTGCGCATGATCGACTGCGACGGCACGATCACGTCATAGGCCGCACCACCGGCCTGCAGCTTGGCCAGCAGGGTCTCGTTGCTGTCGTAGCCGTCCATGGTGACCTTGATCCCGGTCTCCTTTTCGAACTTGGCCAGCAGGTCGACCGGGTAGTAGTCGGTCCAGTTGTAGAAGAACAGCTCCTTGGGCTCGGCGGCCTGGGCGCTGAACGCGGTGAAGCAGCTCAAGGCCAGACTGGCAACGGCGAAACGTGCAGCGGCGAAACGGGGGCTTTTCACTTTTTTGCTCATCAAACAAGTCTCCGGGCTCATTGTTGTTTGCCGCGCTGTCCCAGCCAGAAGGCCAGCACTACCAGCACGATGGAAATCACCAGCATCAGGGTCGAGATCGCGTTGATCTCCGGCGTCACGCCAGCCTTGATGGCCGAGAAGATGTACACCGGCAGGGTCGTGGAACCTGGACCGGCGACGAAGAAGGTCATGATGAAATCGTCGAGGCTGACCACGAACGCCAGCACCGATCCGGACAGCACCGCCGGCCACAGCAGCGGCAGCGTCACCCGGCGGAACACTTGCCAGGGGTTGGCGTACAGATCGTTCGCCGCTTCCAGCAGGCTCTTGTCCAGATCGTTGAGCCGCGCGCGGATCGGCAGGTAGGCGAACGGAATGCAGAAGCCGATGTGGGCAACGATCACCGTCAGCAGACCCAGCTTGATTCCCAGCGCCATGAACAGCAGCAAGGTGGCCACCGCCGTGACGATCTCCGGCAGGATCAGCGGCAGGTTGATCCCGCCCTCGACCATTTTCTGGCCGTAGAAAGGCCGGTAAGTGGCCAACGCCGCGAGCAGCGCAATGGCGGTGGCGCAGACCGTGGCGATGCTGGCGACAATGATCGAGTTCAGCGCCGCCGTCTGGATCGACGGGTTGGCCAGGATCCGTCCATACCAGGCGAACGAGAACTCGGTCCACACCGTCGCCGAGCGGTTGGCGTTGAAGCTGTAGGCGATCAGCACGAAGATCGGCAGATACAGATAGGCCAGGATCAGCAGGCTGACTTCCCGGGTCATCGGCAGTTTTTTCAGGTGCAGGGCGATCATGCGGTGGCTCCCCGACGAAGAGTTTTGGCGGCGCTGCGGCTATAGAGGGCGTAGAGCACCAGGGACAGCAGCAGAATCCCCAGCAACAGGAACGACAGCGAACTGCCCAGCGGCCAGTTGCGCGCGGTGCCGAATTGCTGCTGGATCAGGTTGCCGATCATCAGGGTCTTGCCACCGCCGAGAATCGCCGGGGTGATGAACGCGCCCAGGCTCGGCACGAACACCAGCAGGGAGCCTGCGATCACACCCGGCATCGACAGCGGCAGGATGATCCGCCGCAGGGCGTGCCAGCGGTTGGCGCCCAGGTCGTAGGCGGCTTCCACCAGGCGCCAGTCGAGTTTTTCCAGGGTCGAATAGATCGGCAGGATCATGAACGGCAGGAAGCTGTAGACCAGCCCGACGCTGACCGCGAAGTCGTTGTAGAGCAGGGTGATGCCACCGGCGGACGGGAACAGCGCATTGAGGCTCTGGGCGACCCAGCCGTGCTCGCGCAGGATGATCAGCCAGGCGTAGTTGCGGATCAGCAGGTTGGTCCAGAACGGAATGGTGATCAGTAATACCATCAGGTTGCGCCGACGTGGGGTCAGGCTCGACATCCACAATGCGACCGGGAAGCCGAACAGGAAACACAGCACCGTGGTGCCACCGGCCTGGAACACCGAACGCAGCAACGCCTGGGCGTAGACCCAGTTCAGTTCCAGTTCACCGTCGAAACCTTCCTGGAAAAACAACTGCACGTAGCTTTGCAATTGCCAGTTGGCCTGCCAGTCGACGCCGCCATAAACGTTGCGCGGCAGCAGGCTGATGTAGCCCATGATGCCCAGCGGAATGGCGATCAGGGCCAGCAGGGTCAGAACCACCGGGCTGAGCAACAGCGCCCGGTTGAGGGCCGGAGAAGTGCTACTGACGCTCATCTCAGGCCTCCATCAGCAGGCAGGCGTGGGGCGGCAGGTTGACCGCCACGCGATCGCCGACGCCGCGATTGCGGTTCAGACCTTCGTTGTTTTCCCGCAGCATGACCTTGACGTCGTTGTTCAGGCGGCACTGATAGAGGGTCGCGGTGCCGACGTACAGCACAGCCTCGATCACCCCGCGCAGATGATGCGGCTGGGTCGGGTCCACCAGTTGCGAGCGCTCCGGGCGGAAAGCCAGTTGCACCTTGCCGTCGATGCCCTGGGGAGGGCAGGGGATTTCCACCGGCATGCCGCTGGGCACGAACAGGTTTTCGTTGTGCTCGCCGCGCTTGAGGTGACCCGGCAGGAAGTTGATATCGCCGATGAACTGAGCGACGAACTGATGCTGCGGCCGCTCGTAAATCTCGTTGGGGGTGCCGATCTGCAGGATCTTGCCGGCGGACATCACAGCAATGCGATCGGACAGGGTCAGGGCTTCTTCCTGATCGTGGGTGACGAAAATGAAGGTGATCCCGGCCTCCTTCTGCACGCGCTTGAGTTCGACCTGCATTTCCTTGCGCAGCTTGAGGTCCAGTGCCGATAGCGGTTCATCGAGCAACAGCACTTTCGGTTTCGGCGCCAGGGCCCGGGCCAGAGCCACCCGTTGCTGTTGGCCACCGGACAGTTCAGCCGGTTTGCGCCTGGCCAGGTGCTGCATTTGCACCAGCGCCAGCATCTCGTCGACGCGCTGGGGGATCAGCTTGCGTTCAAGACCCTGCATCTCGAGGCCGAAGGCGATATTCTGCGCAACACTCATATGTGGAAACAGTGCGTAGCTCTGGAACACCGTGTTGACCCGACGTTTGAACGGCGGCAGATCGTTGACCGGCTCGCCTGCCAGGCGGATTTCGCCGTCGCTGACGTGCTCGAAGCCGGCGATGGTGCGCAACAGGGTGGTCTTGCCGCAGCCGGAGGGGCCGAGCAGGGTGAAGAACTCGTTGTCGGCAATGTTCACCGAGACGTTGTCCAGGGCTGGCGCCAACCCTGGATCGTCAGAATACCGTTTGGAGACGTTACGCACTTCAATTGCAACTGGATGACCCATAATGGTGCATTCCTCTAATTATTGTATGCAAAATCTGGATGCAATTTAGAAATACCCGGATTAACCTGCTCGTGCAACCCCCTTTTTCATGGCTGTACTGGCGCCAAGGGGGCGATTGCATAGCGCTGAAGGAGTCATCGAATGAGCGAGAAGAAACTGGAAACCACGGTCGACCGCGTCTACCAAGGGGTTTACGAGGCCATCAGCAAGCGCTCGTTGCGGCCTGGAATGAAGCTGGGGGAGGCGTCTTTGGCCGAACTTTTCAATGTCAGCCGCACGTCGGTTCGCGCCGCGCTCAAGCAATTGGAGGCCGATGGTCTGGTGACGACCGAGCCCAATAAAGGTGCATCGGTGTCATTGCCCAGCGACGAAGAGATCCGTTCGCTGTTCGAAACGCGGCGTCTGGTGGAGATCGGCATCGTCAGCGAACTGTGCCGCCGCCGGGATACCGCGGTGACCCAGGACTTGCGTGATCATTTATTGCTGGAGGATGAGGCGCACCGGAGTGGGGATCATGAGCGGCTGATTCATTTGCTCGGCGAGTTCCACATCAAGCTGGCTCGTAGCTTGAATAATCCGGTGTTGCTGGATTGGTTCCAGAAGCTGATTTCCCGAGCGTCGCTGTATGCGGCGGCGCTGGATGACGACAGTCATGAGGCGTGTCGTGACAATGAGCATTTGCGGTTGATCGAGTACATCGAGGCGGGGAATCAGAGTGCGGCGATCGAGTTGACCTGCATGCATTTGAATGGGATTGAGAAGGCGATTCTTGATGTGGCTGCTACGTTGAAGTCCGGGTATAACCCGCTCAAGCATCTGATTGAGGTTTGACCGGGGGATTTGGGTTTTCTCCTGTGAGAGCCTGCTCGCGATGCTTTTGGGTACATATCCATTTTTGCGGTCACGGCC
>NZ_JAIQWX010000093.1 GCF_020164475.1 Pseudomonas sp. REP124
ATGGTGTCAGCTCAGTCGAAGAGCATCTGAAACTAGCGCCCGCCCCCAAGATCAACAAAGGTCCCGGTCGCATAAGAAGCCTTGTCCGACAACAACCAGACAATCGCCTCCGCCACCTCATCCGGCCGCCCGCCACGAGCCATCGGAATCGCCGATTCCAGCTTGCTGACCCGATCCGGATCGCCGCTCAACGCATGGAAATCGGTGTAGATGTAACCCGGCCGCACCGCATTGACACGAATCCCCTCACCCGCCACTTCCTTGGACAAGCCGATGGTGAATGTGTCGAGCGCGCCCTTGGAGGCGGCGTAGTCGACGTACTCATTGGGCGAACCCAGGCGCGCGGCGACCGATGAAACGTTCACGATGCTGCCGCCCTGCCCGCCATGCTTGGGCGACATGCGCAGGATTGCGTGCTTGGCGCAGAGCACCGGTGCCAGCACGTTGGTCTTGAGGATTTTGAGGATGCGGAATTCGGACATTTCGTCGACCCGGGACTTGTGCCCCACGGTGCCGGCGTTGTTGACCAGCGCCGTGACCCGGCCCAGTTCGCTGTCCACCCGGTTGAACAGGGCAATCACTTCGTCTTCGATGCTGACATCGGCGCGTACCGCAATGGCCTGCGCACCCAGGGCACGGACCTGCTCAAGCACAGCTTGCGCGGCCTCTTCATCGGACTGGTAATTGATGCAGATGCGATAGCCTTGTTCGGCGGCCAACAGGGCCGTGGCGGCTCCAATGCCGCGACTGCCGCCAGTGATGACGATGACTTTATCCATGCAAGCTTTCCCCGTTTCAAGCGTAAGCGGTCGCGGGCAAGAATAACCGTCATTCATGGATTTTGTAAGGAATCGCTTACGCCGACGCAGACCTGTAGGAGCGAATTCATTCGCGATGGAGGTCAACGATAACGCTGGCAGCCTGACACCCCGCGGTGCCTGTGCCTCCATCGCGAGCGTGCTCGCTCCTACACAGGGGCAGCGGTTTTCTTACGCTGGTGTGAGCTTCTCGGAACGCTGCAGCTCAACCATGAACCGATCCGCCGGCAGTGGATGTCCCAACAGATATCCCTGTAATGAATTGCAACCAAGTTGCGTCAGAAAGTCCTGCTGGACATCGGTTTCCACACCTTCGGCAACGATGCGCAGGCCCAGCGCCTGACCCAACGCGACGATCGCCGAAACGATAGCCGCATCATCGCTGTCCCGCTCCAGATCGCGCACGAAACCACGGTCGATCTTCAGTTCGTTGGCCGGCAGACGCTTAAGGTACATCAGGCTGGAATAGCCGGTGCCGAAGTCGTCGATGGACAGATCCACACCCATGTCCGAAAGCTCTTGCAACACCGTCATGCTCGCGTCGGCATCGCTCATGGCGGTGGTTTCGGTGATCTCCAGGGTCAGGTTGTTGGCCGGCAATTGATGCGTGGCCAAGGCTTTGGCCACACTCTGCACCAACCCCGCGTGACAGAACTGCAGGGCCGAAAGGTTCACCGCGATGCGCCAGTCGGTGTAGCCCATGACATACCATTCGCGCATCTGCCGGCACGCTTCGTTGAGCACCCAGTCGCCAATCGGAATGATCAGCCCGGTCTTCTCCGCGAGCTCGATGAACTTGTCCGGCAGCATCATGCCCTGGGTCGGATGCTCCCAGCGCAGCAGCGCCTCGGCGCCGACCGGTCGATTGTTGGCAGCGTCGAACTTGGGCTGGTAATAGAGACTGAACTGTTCCTCTTCCACGGCGGCGCGCAGGTCTTGCAGCAATTGCAGTTGCTTGCGCGCGTTGCCGTTCATCGAGGCGTCGAAGAAGCGGTAGCCGTTCTTGCCGGCATTCTTGGCGTGATACATCGCCGCGTCGGCGTTCATCAGCAGTTCATGGGCGCTGTGGCCGTTGCCGGGATACAGGGCGATGCCGACGCTGGCGGAGATCTGCAAGTCATGTTCGGCGACCCGGAACGAACGGGCGATCAACGCGACCTGACGGCCCGCAAGGTTCATCGCGTCGTTCTGATCGGCAAGTTGCACCAGCAACACGAACTCATCGCCGCCGATGCGCGCCAGGGTGTCCTGGGTGCGCAGGTCCTCGCGCAAGCGCAGGCTGACTTCGCGCAGCAACTGGTCGCCCATGTGATGGCCGAACGCATCGTTGACCGGCTTGAAACCGTCCAGGTCGATGAACATCAGCGCAAAGCATCCGCCCTCGCCGTCCACCCGGGACATCGCCTGGTCGATGCGGTCAGCCAGCAGAATTCGGTTCGGCAGACCGGTCAGGGTGTCGTGCAGGGCCAGTTGGGTCAGCTCGCGGTTGGCCTCGGTCAGGGAATGGGCAAGGCTGGCGGTACGCTCTTCCAGGCGCGCATCGAGAATCGAAGTCAGCAAGGCAATGCTCAGCACCGCCAGGGTGGTGATCAGCACCAGATTGTCGAGGCCCTTGCCGTTCAAACCGGTGATCGCCGCGCCGCAGAAACTGCCATCGGCAAACTGCGCGGCGGCCATGCCAGTGTAGTGCATGCCGACAATGGCAATCCCCATCACCACCGCCGCGCCACTGCGGATCAGCCGCACATAAGGGCCCTTGCGGCGCAGGCGGAAGGCAATCCACAACGCCGCACCCGATGCCCCGACCGCAATCAGCAGCGAAGTGCCGAACAGTGTCGGGTCGTAATCGATCCCCGGCAGCATGCGCATGGCTGCCATGCCGGTGTAGTGCATGGCACTGATACCGGTGCCCATCACCAACGCACCGAACCCCAGTTGCCAGGCCGGCATCTGCGGCTGGCTGACCAGCCACAGGGCGAAACCGCATGACAGGATACTGATCAACAGAGAGAGCAAGGTGATGCCCAGGTCATAACCCAGATCGATCGGCAAACTGAACGCAAGCATGCCAATGAAATGCATCGACCAGACACCGATACCCATGGCGCAAGCACCACCCGCCGTCCACAAATGCGCGGCCCGGCCCTTGGCGGTGGCAATACGTCCGGTCAGGTCCAGTGCGGTATAGGAGGCAAGGATCGCAACACAAAGCGAAATGATGACCAGCGTGGGCGAATAACTACCAATGAGCATGGAGAAATCTCGAAATCCCCTCGTATTGCTTCCGTTCTCGAGGGCGAAATTGAGCGATTGTACTGATTCCGCCGTTGAACGCACTGAAAAAAGTTATCATTTCGCCATCAGTCCGATGAAACGCTTGTTTGAGTGCCGTAGCCGCTCAAACATGGGGCTTGCAGGATCTGTACAAGATCCGTACAAGATCGGTACAGGTTTATGTATAAGGCCACTTTTCGAATGACTCGCCGCAAAAAACTGTGGGAGCGTGGCTTGCCCGCGAAGGCGTCAGATCTGGCGACATTGACGTTGGATGTGCCGGCCTCTTCGCGGGCAAGTCCGCTCCCACAGTGGGTGGTGGTGTTCGCAGATATTGTGACCGCCGCAAAAAACTGTGGGAGCGTGGCTTGCCCGCGAAGGCGTCAGATCTGGCGACATCGATGTTGGATGTGCCGGCCTCTTCGCGGGCAAGCCCGCTCCCACAGTGGGTGGTGGTGCTCGCAGATATTGTGACCGCCGCAAAAAACTGTGGGAGCGTGGCTTGCCCGCGAAGGCGTCAGGTCTGGCGACATTGATGTTGGATGTGCCGGCCTCTTCGCGGGCAAGCCCGCTCCCACAGTGGGTGGGTCAGTTGGGTTGTTCGATCTCTCCATCCCAACCACCGCCCAGCGCGGCAATCAACTGTACGCTGGCGATCAGGCGGCTTTGCAGCAGGTTCAGGGCGGTGCGTTCATTGTTCAGCGCTGTCGCTTGGACCACCACCACATCCAGATACGCAATCACCCCGGCCTTGTACTGATTCTGCGTCAGACGCAAGGACTCGCGGGCTGCATCCAGCGCCTGCTGACGCACCACCGCTTCATCTTCCAGCACCTTGATCTGCACCAGGAAGTCTTCTACCTCGCGGAACCCGTCGAGCACCGTTTGGCGATACTTGGCTACGGTCTCGTCGTAGGCCGCTTCACTACGATCCACTTCCGCCGAACGCTGCCCACCATCGAACAACGTCATCGCCAGTTGCGGTCCCACCGACCAGAACCGGTTCGGCAGGCTGAACAGATTCTTCGAGGTACTGCTGCTGTAACCCCCATTCATGCTCAGGGTCAGGTCCGGGTAATAGGCTGCCTTGGCCACGCCGATATTGGCATTGGCGGCGATCACCGAACGTTCAGCGGAGGCAATGTCCGGACGCCGTTCCAGCAACTGCGAAGGCAGGCTCAGAGGCACATCAGGCAATACCGGAATGTTGTCGGTTTCAGCCAGCTTGAACTCGGCCGGTGGCAGACCTATCAACACGGCGATGGCGTTTTCGAACTGGGCCCGTTGCCAGATCAGGTCGACCATGTCCGCTTCGGTACTCTTGAGCTGCGTTTGCGCCTGGGCCACCGCATCCTTGCCGGAAACACCGGCGCGATACTGGTTTTCGGTCATCTTCAGCGAACGTTTGTAGGCCTCGACCGTCGCTTCCAGCAGACGCTTCTGCTCATCGATCACCCGCAATTGCAGGTAGTTCTGCACCAGTTCCGACTGCTGGCTCAGGCGCATCGCCGCCAGATCGGCGAAGCTGGCCTGGGCATTGGCGGTGTCGGCTTCCAGGCCGCGGCGCAACTTGCCCCAGATATCCGCTTCCCAGCTGACACCGGCCTGTGCGGTGTAAGTGTCACGAATACCGCTGGAAGAACTGCTGAGGCTCGAACTGCTGCTGCCGGTGCCCTGGCTGGAACGGGTTTTCCCGGCGGTCAGGTCCACGGTCGGGAAAAACGCGCCACGAGCGCTGCGCACCAAGGCCTGGGCCTGACGGTACTGGGCTTCTGATTGCGCGACGGTCTGGTTGGAACTGTTGAGTTTGTCGATCAGGCCATTGAGCTGCTGATCACCATACAGCTCCCACCAGGCACCTCGGGCCAGGGCATCGCTGGGGTTGGCCTGGCGCCAGCCCTGCGCTTCCTTGTACTGCGCAGGCTCGGCGGTTTGCGGGCGCTGGTAGTCCGGGCCGACGGCGCAGGCGCTGAGCATCGCAACGCACAACGACAGGCTCAGTAGCCGCGAGCCGCGGGCAGTGATGATCGGTGCGGCAAGGTTGAACAGCGAACGGTCATTCATAGCGGAGTTTCCAGAGCAGCATCGGTACGCACGCCACGCCAGCGGTTGAAGCGATGGCGCAGCTTGTCGAGATAGAGGTAAACCACCGGGGTGGTGTAAAGGGTCAGCACCTGGCTGAAAATCAGCCCGCCGATGATGGTCAGGCCCAGCGGCTGGCGCATTTCCGCGCCTTCGGCACGGCTGAGCAGCAAGGGCAAGGCGCCGAGGATCGCCGCCAGGGTGGTCATCAGGATTGGTCGCAGACGTTGCAGGCAGGCATTGCGGATCGATTCCAGCGGCTCCATGCCCTGCTGGCGTTCCAGTTGCAAGGCCAGGTCGATCATCAGGATGGCATTTTTCTTCACCACGCCGATTAGCAGGAACAAGCCCAACAGCGAGATCAGACTGAACTCGCCGCCCAGGGCATAGATCGACAGCAACGCACCGACGCCCGCCGACGGCAGGGTCGAGAGAATGGTCAGCGGATGGATGTAGCTTTCATAGAGCACGCCAAGCACCAGATACACCGCCACCAGCGCGCCGAGGATCATGAACGGCTGGCTCTTCTGGGTCGCGGCGAAGGCATCGGCGGTACCGGCCATTTTCGCGATCACGTCTTCCGGCAGGCCGACCGAGGCAATTGCGCGTTCGATAGCAGCCCCGCCCTGCTCCACCGTCACGCCTTCAGCCATGTCGAAGGAAATGCTCTCCGAAGCGAACTGGCCTTCGTGGCTGACCCGGTCGTCTTCCAGACTGTTTTCGTAATGGGCGATGGTCGACAGCGGAACCCGCGCGCCATCAGCGGTGATCACCTGCACCTGATTGAGGGTGATCGGGTCCTGGGCGTATTTCTGATTGACCTCCATGACCACCTGATACTGGTTGAGGCTGTCATAGATAGTGGAAATCTGCCGCTGACTGTAGGCGTTGTTCAGCACCGCCGTGACCATGTCCATGTCGATCCCGAGGCGCTTGGCCTGGTCGCGATCGACGATCAACGTCACCTGCTGGGCACCCCGGCCTTCCCGGGCGTCAATCGCCGTCAGCTCCGGCAACGCCTTGAGCGCGGTCACTACTTTCGGATACCACTCGCGCAGCGCTCCCAGGTCACCGCTTTGCAGGATGTAGGAATACTGCGAGGTGGTCTGCTCGCGGCCGCCGCCGAATTGCAGGTCCTGGTCGGCCATCAGCATCAACTGCGCACCGGCAACCTTGGGCATTTCCTTGCGCAGGCGTTCGATGACCTTCTGCGCGGAGATGTTGCGTTCCTTGATCGGTTTCAGGCGCACCAGCATGAAGGCGTTGTTGGTGCCGTTGGTGCCGCCGATGAAGCCGGCCACGCTTTGCACCGCGTCGTCCTTGAGCACGGCACGGCGGAAGATTTCCATTTTCGGCTGCATCACGCTGAACGACAGGCCGTCGTCGCCGCGTACGAAACCGATCAACTGGCCGGTGTCCTGCTGCGGCAGAAAGGTTTTCGGCACCACCACGTACAGGGCGACGTTGACACCGACGGTGATGAACAGGCTGAGCAGCGTCAGGCGGCGATGACGCAACACCCAGTCGAGGCTGGTGGCGTACTTGGCGACCATCCACTCGTTGGCCCGCGCGCTCCAGCGTTGAAGGCGGTTTTCCTGACCGGGCGTGTGGGGTTTGAGCCAGCGCGCGCAGAGCATCGGCGTCAGGGTCAGCGAAACCAGCAGGGAAACCACGATCGCCGCGGCCAGAGTGATGGAGAATTCACGGAACAGGCTCTCGATGATGCCGCCCATGAACAGGATCGACAGGAACACCGCCACCAGTGACACGTTCATCGACAGCAAGGTGAAACCGACTTCCTGAGCGCCGAGATAGGCGGCCTTCATCGGTTTGACGCCTGCGTCGATATGCCGGGAGATGTTCTCCAGCACCACGATGGCGTCGTCCACCACCAGGCCGGTGGCGAGAATCAACGCCATCAGCGACAGGTTGTTGAGGGAGAAGCCGTAGAGGTACATCACGGCAAAGGTGCCCACCAGCGATACCGGCACCGCCAGCGTCGGGATCAGCGAGGCGCGGAAGTTACCGAGGAACAGGAACACCACCAGTATCACCAGCGCCACGGCGATCAGCAGGGTCATTTCCGCTTCATGCAGGGTGGCCTTGATCACCGGCGAGCGGTCCATGGCCAGGTTCAGTCTGACGCTGGCCGGCAATACCGCCTGCAACGCCGGCAACTGGGCCTTGATTTCGTTGACCGTCTCGATGATGTTGGCGCCCGCCTGACGGTTGATCACCAGCAGCACCGCCGACTCATCGTTGAAGAAACCGCTGTTGTAACGGTCTTCGACGCCATCACTGACCTTGGCCACATCCTTCAGGCGCAGAGCCGCGCCATCGGCATAGTGGATGATCAGCGACTCGTAATCCTTGGCTTTTTCCAACTGGTCGTTGGCCTGTACCTGCCACAGCCGCTGATCGTCCTCCACCGAACCCTTGGGTCGGCGCACGTTGGCGTTGGCGATGGTGTTGCGCACGTCATCCAGGGCCACGCCATACTGGTTCAGCGCCTGGGGTTCGAGCTCGATGCGCACCGCCGGCAGGGAGCTGCCGCCGATCTGCACTTCGCCGACGCCCTGCACCTGGGACAGGCTCTGGGACAGGATGGTCGAGGCCAGGTCATACAGCTGGCCCTTCTCCAGAACATCAGAAGTCAGCGAAAGCACCATGATCGGCGCCTGGGACGGGTTGACCTTCTTGTAGGTCGGCATGCTGCGCATACCGCTGGGCAGCAGGTTGCGCGAGGCGTTGATCGCCGCCTGCACTTCCCGGGCAGCGCCGTTGATGTCGCGGTCCAGGTCGAATTGCAGGATCACCCGGGTCGAGCCCTGGCTTGATCGGCTGCTCATGGTGTTGACCCCGGCGATGGCGCCGAAGGAGCGCTCCAGCGGCGTGGCCACGGTCGAGGCCATCACTTCCGGGCTGGCGCCGGGCAGGCTGGCTTGGACCACGATCACCGGGAAGTCCATTTGCGGCAGCGGCGACACCGGCAACAGGCCGAAGCTGACGCCGCCCAGCAGCATGATCGCCAGGCTCAGCAACATGGTTGCGACCGGGCGTTTGATGAAAGGTCCGGAAAGGTTCATGGCTGCTCTACCGCGTCCGCTGACTCAGGCTTGCGTCCCCAGCGCCGACCCAGGCGGTCGAAATACAGGTAGATCACCGGCGTGGTGAACAGGGTCAGGATCTGGCTGAGCAACAGCCCGCCAACCATCACCAGACCCAGCGGTTGACGCAATTCCGCGCCGGAACCAGTGGCCAGCATCAGTGGCACCGCGCCGAACAACGCGGCCAGGGTAGTCATCAGGATCGGCCGGAAGCGCAGCAAGGCCGCCTGATAGATCGCTGTCTGCGGGTCCATGCCCTGGTTGCGTTCAGCGTCGAGGGCGAAGTCGATCATCATGATCGCGTTCTTCTTCACGATACCGATCAGCAGGATGATGCCGATGATGGCGATCATGCCCAGGTCGTTGCCGCTGAGGATCAACGCCAGCAAGGCGCCGACCGCCGCCGAGGGCAAGGTAGAGAGGATGGTGATCGGGTGGATGTAGCTCTCGTACAGCACGCCCAGCACGATGTACATGGTGACGACCGCCGCAAGAATCAGCAGCAAGGTGCTCGACAGCGACGCCTGGAAGGCCTCGGCGGCGCCCTGGAACTGGGTCTGCACGCCAATCGGCATGCCGATGTCCTTCTGCACCTGTTCGATGATCTCGACCGCATGCCCCAGCGCCACGCCGGGGGCCAGGTTGAACGACATCATCACTGCCGGGAACTGGCCGATGTGAGTAATCGCCAATTGCGCCTGACGTTCTTCGATATGCGCCAGGCTGGACAGGCGCACCTGCCCGCCATCGGTGGTCTTGACGTGGATCTGGTCCAGCGCCTGCGGGCCGATCTTCTCACCGGACTGCGATTGCAGCACCACGCGATACTGGCTGGCCTGGGTATAGATAGTGGAAATCTGCCGCTGGCCGAAAGCGTCGTACAGCGCGTCGGTGATATTCGACACCGACACCCCGACTCGCGATGCGGCGTCACGGTCGATCACCAGGTAGACCTGCAGGCCTTTGTCCTGCAAGTCGCTGGCAACGTCGGTCAGCTCCGGGCGCTCGGCCAGGGCTTCGACCAGACGGCCGCTCCACAGGCTGAGCAACTCGGAATCCGGAGACGACATGCTGAACTGATACTGAGTGCGGCTGACCCGGTCCTCGATGGTCAGGTCCTGCACCGGCTGCATGAACAGACGGATACCCACCAGTTTGTCCAGTTCCGGTTGCAGGCGGGCAATCACCTGGTTGGCGGTGAGGTCGCGATCGCTGTGGGACTTGAGGTTGATCAGCAGCCGACCGCTGTTGAGCGTCGAGTTGTCACCGTCGACACCGATGTAGGACGACAGGCTCTCGACCGCAGGGTCGGCCAGGATCACCTTGGCCAGTTCCTGCTGACGCTCGCTCATGGCGGCGAAGGAAATCGACTGCGGCGCCTCGGAAATACCCTGGATCACCCCAGTGTCCTGCACCGGGAAGAAGCCCTTGGGTACCGCCATATAGAGGAACACCGTCAACGCAAGGGTTCCAACGGCAACCAACAGTGTCAGCGGCTGGTGCTTGAGCACCCACTGCAACTTGCGACCGTAGGCGGCGATCATCCAGTCGATGAAGGCGCCGCTGGCACGGTAGAAGCGGCCCTGCTCGTCTTCCTTGGGTTCACGCTTGAGCAGCCGCGCGCACATCATCGGCGTGAGGGTCAGAGAGACAACGAGGGAAATCAGGATCGCCACCGCCAGGGTGATGGCGAATTCGCGGAACAGGCGCCCCACTACGTCGGCCATGAACAGCAGCGGAATCAGTACCGCGATCAGCGACAGAGTCAGGGAAATCAGGGTGAAGCCGATCTGCTTGGCGCCCTTTAGCGCCGCATTCAACGGGCTGTCGCCCTCTTCAATGAATCGGGAAATGTTCTCCAGCATCACGATGGCATCGTCCACCACGAAACCGGTGGCGATGGTCAGGGCCATCAGGGTCAGGTTGTTGACCGAGAAACCGGCGAGGTACATCACGCCAAAAGTACCGATCAGCGACAACGGCACGGCCACCGACGGAATGATGGTGGCGCTGGCCCGGCGCAGGAACAGAAAGGTGACCATCACCACCAGGGCGATGGCGATCAGCAGCTCGTGTTGCACGTCCTTGACCGAGGCGCGGATAGTTTGGGTGCGGTCGGTCAGGACCACCACATCAAGGCCGGCCGGCAGGTTGTCGGTGATGCTCGGCAGCAAGGCCTTGATCCGGTCCACTACTTCGATGACGTTGGCACCGGGCTGGCGCTGGATGTTCAGCAGCACCGCCTGGTTTTCATTGGCCCAGGCCGCCAGACGTTCGTTTTCCGCACCGTCGACGATCTCGGCCACGTCCTTGAGGCGCAACGGCGCGCCGTTGGCATAGGCGAGGATCAGGTTGGCGTAGTCCGCGGGCGAAGTCAGCTGGTCGTTCGCATCGAGCATCGACACCCGGGTCGGGCCGTCGAAGTTGCCCTTGGGCTGGTTGACGTTGGAGGCACCAATCAGTGTGCGCACGTCCGACAGGTTCAGGCCGTTGGCCGCCAGAGCCTCGGGATTGACCTTGATCCGCACCGCCTGACGCTGGCCGCCGGCAATGCTGACCATGCCGACGCCGCTGATCTGGGCGATTTTTTGCGCCATGCGGGTGTCGACCAGGTCATTGAGCTTGGGCAACAGCATGGTCTTGGAGGTGATGGCCAGGGTCAGCACCGGCGTGTCGGCCGGGTTGACCTTGTTGTACACCGGCGGCGCCGGCAGGTCCTTGGGCAACAGATTGGTCGCGGCGTTGATCGCGGCCTGCACCTGCTGCTCGGCGACGTCCATATTGATGTCGAGGCTGAAACGCAGGGTCAGCACCGAGGCGCCGCCGGAGCTGGTCGAGGCCATCTGGGTCAGGCCGGGCATCTGGCCGAACTGGCGTTCCAGTGGCGCGGTGACGGCGCTGGTCATGACGTCCGGGCTGGCGCCGGGATAGAGGGTCATCACGCGAATGGTCGGGTAATCGACCTGGGGCAATGCCGACACCGGCAGCAGGCGATAGGCGATCACGCCGGCCAGAACGATGGCCAGCATGCTCAGGGTGGTCGCTACCGGGCGAAGGATGAACAGCCGCGAGAGATTCATGCGCCGCCCTTTTTCGCCTTGTCGGCAGGTGCCGGTTCAGTGCTGCTGGCCGCCGATTTGCCCTGCAGGTGGCCGGCCGGGTCGGTCGGCACCTGCTGCGGATCGTTGACCACTTCGACATCACTGCCGTCTTTCAAGCGGTCGGTGCCTTCGAGCACTACGCGATCACCGGCGGTCAGGCCTTCGGTGACCACGGTGTTTACACCGTCACTGGCGCCGATTTTCAACTGGCGGATCTTGACCTTCTTGTCGCCGTCCAGGGCGTAGACGAAGGTGCCGTTGGTGCCGAACTGGATCGCGGCGGATGGCGCCAGGATCACGTCTTTCAGGGTGTCGGCCAGCAGGCGCACGTTGACGAACTGGTTGGGGAACAGCGCCTGGTCGCGGTTGTCGTAGCGGGCCTTGAACTTCAGGGTGCCGGTGGTGACATCGATCTGGTTGTCCAGGCTCTGCAGTACGCCGGTGGCCTGCAGCTTGGTGTCGCCACGGTCCCAGGCTTCGGCCGGCAGCTTGGCGCCGCTGCGATAGCGGGCGAGCACGGTGTCGAGGCTGTTTTCCGGGAGGGTGAAGGCGACGCTGATCGGCTGGGTCTGGGTGATGATCGCCAGCGCCGTGGTGTCGTTGGCGGCGACGAGGTTGCCGACGTCGAGCTGGCGCAGGCCAACGCAACCGGCAATCGGCGCGCGGATCTTGGTGAATTCCAGATTGAGCTTGGCGTCGTTGACCGCCGCCTGATTGGTCTTGACCGTGCCCTGGAACTGGCCGACCAGCGCGACCGCGGTGTCCAGGGTCTGCTTGGCGATGCTGTCTTCCTTGTAAAGACCGGTGTAACGCTCTACATCCACCTGAGCGTTCTTCAACTGCGCCTGGTTCTGCAGCAAGGTGCCTTCGGCCTGGAGCAAGGCGTTCTGGTACGGACGTGGGTCGATTTCAGCCAGCAGATCGCCAGCTTTCACCATCTGCCCTTCCTCGAAGTAGATCTTGACCAGTTCGCCACCGACGCGGCTGCGCACATTGATGGTGTTCAGCGCCGTAACGGTGCCCAGCGCCTTGTAATACAGCGGGAAATCGCCCTTGACCGCCGGTGCCACACGCACCGGAACCGGGCCGGAAGCGCCGCCGAACCCCGGACGCATCCCGCCTGCCCTGCCCGTATGCCCTGCTGCGGCCTTTGGCTGTGCCCCTTCTTTCGGCGCAGCACCGCCGGGCCAGAATTTCCAGCACAGGGCGGCGATGACCAACAGGACAAGCAGGCCGAACAGCCAGCGACGGGGACTACGGGAAGCGGAGGATTGCATTGAGAGATCAACCATTGGGCGCGTGGGCTTCTGTTACATAAGGCTGAACGATAAGCACTGACGGCTGGTAAGCAAAGCGGCTTTACCGGCAATTTACCTTTGGCTTACGTAACAAGAGATTTGTGTAAGACACTGAAGCACAAATGAAAACGGCCTGGACAGGGCCAGGCCGTTAACAATTGTAATGCGCAGTTACTTCAGAACAGCGAGTGCTGCTTCGTAGTTCGGTTCTTCAGCGATTTCCTTGACCAGTTCGCTGTGCAGCACGTTGTCGTTCTCGTCCAGAACCACCACCGCACGGGCGGTCAGGCCTTTGAGCGGGCCGTCGGCGATGGCCACGCCGTAGTTCTGGATGAATTCGGCACCGCGCAGGGTCGACAGGTTCTGCACGTTTTCCAGGCCTTCGGCACCGCAGAAACGGGCTTGGGCGAATGGCAGGTCGGCGGAAATGCACAGCACAACAGTGTTGGCGATGTCATTGGCCTGGGCGTTGAACTTGCGTACCGAAGTGGCGCAGGTCGGGGTGTCGACGCTTGGGAAGATGTTCAGCACTTTGCGCTTGCCGGCAAAGTCTTTCAGGGTGACGTCGGACAGATTGCCGGCAACCAGGGAAAAGGCTGGCGCCTTGGAACCGGCTTGTGGCAGCTCGCCGTTGACTTGAACCGGGTTGCCTTTGAGAGTCACTTGAGCCATGAACGGAGTCCTTCTGAACGTTGATGTAGAGAGTCGTGAAGAGGCGGAAGTTAACCACGAAATCGGCCGGCGACCTACCCCGGATACAAATCGTGATTTCTTCGTACGTTGTCCCGCGGGGAAACGCGGTCAACTGTGGGAGCGGGCTTGCCCGCGAAGGCGTCAGACAGGCCGACATCGATGGTGAATGTGCCGGCCTCTTCGCGGGCAAGCCCGCTCCCACAGGTTCTCGGTGTTTACGCGATTTGTGATCGACAAAAGAATCCGTGATTTGTGTTGCACCGCTGTCGATTGCGCAGGCGCTCGTTCGACTATAAGTGAATCATCCAAATCCAGCGGAGATAACACCATGCGCTTCATGATCATTATCAAGGCCAGCCAGGATTCCGAAGCCGGCATCATGCCCAGCACCGAACTGCTCACCGCCATGGGCAATTACAACGAAGAGCTGGCCAAGGCTGGCATCCTCCTCGCCGGCGAAGGCCTGCATCCGAGCAGCAAAGGCACCCGCGTGAGCTTTTCCGGCGACAAACGCACGGTGATCGACGGCCCCTTCGCCGAAACCAAGGAACTAATCGCCGGTTTTTGGTTGTGGCAGGTCAAATCGAAAGAAGAAGCCATCGAATGGGTCAAACGCTGCCCTAACCCGATGCCCGGGACTGAGCCGGAGATCGAGATTCGACAGGTGTTCGAGATGGAGGATTTCGGGGAGGAACTGACGCCCGAGCTGCGTGAGCAGGAAGAGCGGGCGTTCGGGCAGAGCCGCAAATGCTGAGCCACCCCGACCTGTAGGAGCGAGCATGCTCGCGATGGTAGCCCAGGCACCGCTGGCATTAAGACAGCCCGCGTTATCGTTGACCTCCATCGCGAGCATGCTCGCTCCTACAGGGGGACCGTGTGATACCACCAAAGAATTAACCCCTCCGACTGGCTAACCCCCCTTTAGCTGCTAGCTTCAAAAGACATGTCCTACAAGCCTCGCGGGAAAGAGACTACGCAACAGCGGCCGTGCTCCGTTCGAAGAGGCGCCGCCCAATGAGCCACCAGGGAACCGGGGAATCATGTCCAACCATTCAGGAGCGAACGCCCGAGCGTCGGCAGTCCTCAGTTCGTCTGCCATTCGTACTCAAAGCAGCAACCCGCCGAACATAGACACGGGCAGCGCGCTGCGCCCCGAAACAGACAACCCCGACACTCCCAACGCCCACGCCAAAACGAGCCTTCCCGCCGTTCGCGGGGCACACCATCACGTCTGGAAAGTGAGGCCCACGCCATGCACATAGCCATTCGTACCGCCGGCTTCGGCCTGATGACCATGTTCGTCAGTTGCGGCGTCGGCGCCGAGACCAGCCCACAAGCAGTTAGCTACACCACTCAAATCATCAGCGGAGCAACACATGATCAAGCCCTTCGCAGTGCGCCCGTTACTGGCGCTGTGCCTGGTCGCAAACAGTCAATGGGTACTGGCGGCTGAAGGCGGCGTCGGCCGACCAATCACCGGCCAGCAGGTCTTCTCCAATGCCGGCATCGTGCCACCCGAACCCGGCTGGGTGATGTCGCTGAGCAGCATCTGGTACGACGGCGACCTCAAGGGCAGTACCCAGGTGCCCATTGGCGGTGCCGTGAGTACCGGGCTGGACATGAAGGTGTCCTACACCATCGCCAACTTCACCCATGTCTGGGACACCGGCAAAGGTCGCTGGAACTATGCCTCGGCCGTCGGCGTGCCGGTGCAGTACACCGACGTCAGCGCCAGCATCACCGGCCCCCGTGGCCGCACGCTGGGCACCAGTGACAGCGGCACCCAGTTCGCCGACATGCTGGTCACGCCAATTGCCGCCGGATACCACTTCGATGAGGTGAACCACATCTCCTTTTCGCTGCCGATCTACGTGCCGACCGGTGCCTACAACGTCGATCGCCTGGCCAACCCCGGACAGAACACCTACACCTTCATGCCCACCGTGGCCTTCACCCATCTGGACGGCAAAGGTGGCGAATTCACCCTGTCCAGCGGGCTGGAGTTCTACACCGAAAATGATGAAACGGATTACCAGAACGGCGACATCTTCACCCTCGACGCCCTCTGGACCCACGGATTCGGCAATGGCTGGGCCGCCGGTTTGGCAGCGGGCTACATCCAGCAGATCAGCGATGACACCGGTTCCGGCGCCACCAGCGGTTTTCGCGGGCGCTCCGTGGGTGCGGGTCCAATGATCGGCTGGGCCGGCAAGTTCGCCGACGCCCAGGCCAACCTCAGCCTGCGCTGGGTGCCGGAGTTCGACACCAAGAATCGCCCTGAGGGCAACGGCGTGGCGGTCAACATGACCCTGGCGTTTTTCTAGGGACTGACACAAAACTGCGACAGAGCGTGTTTCTGCACTGCTGGCTGCGATCTTTTGATCTTTGATCGTTCCCACGCTCCGCGTGGGAACGCAGCCAGGGACGCTCTGCGTCCCAATCAAAAGCCGAACGCGGAGCGTCCGTGGAGGCATTCCCACGCAGAGCGTGGGAACGATCGATCATCGGTGGTCCAGTCTCTTAACCCTTGGCCTGATTCACCGCCTCTTGGTGATCCAGCGCCCGCTCCACCAACAAATGCACCCCGTCAGCCATCCGGCTGAGCGCTAACGCCACAGAACGGCGCGAACCCTCCACATCGTCCGCCAGATCCGCCGCAATGGCGCTGATGGACAGCAGGTCCTCGGAGGCGTTGGCCAGCAGGGCTTCGGTATCGATACCGGGGGAAACGGTGAAGAGCTGAAATTTTCGGCGTTTGCCTGATTTTTCTTGTGCGGGCGGGAAGTAGTGAGAGAAAGCGCGGTCGGCGGCTTCCTTGAGCTTTTCGTCTTCGTGGGAAGCTTGGGAATCTGTATCAGGGGAATTAGGGGTAGCTTTGGACATGGTTTTACCTTCATTCGTTATGAGAGCGTTTTCCTTCGTTTACCCCTTCAGGTTTCCAGGCCCGGTCGCTGAGTTTGCAGCGACACCGCAAACGATAAAGATTCCCCCAAAACCCCACCAGTCAGCGGCTTCCGGCAATTCTGTAGGTCACGCCGCAAGACCGCGTAGGCCCAAACCGTTCCTACGGACAAGCTTTTAAACAAAGTAGGAGCGAGCCTGCTCGCGATGGACGTGAACGATGACGCGGGGCGCCTGAATGCCAGCGATGTCTGGACACTCATCGCGAGCAGGCTCGCTCCCACAGGTTTTTTGGTTGTTTGCACATCGGGGCTGCGACATCGCCAACCCACCCGTTTCAGGCGGTTTGTGGATTTTTCGCCTAATGTTCAATCTGAAATTTTTAAACACAACAGTGCGCGAAAACTTCACAGAAGGGACTCGGCCATGTCTGCACTCAACGACCTCAATGCCCTGCAAGCCAGCATCGCCGAAGCGGTGCTCGGCCAGGACCAGGTGATCCGGCAGATTCTGGTCGGCCTGTTGGCCAACGGCCACCTGCTGCTGGAGAGCTTGCCGGGCCTTGCCAAGACTCGCACGGTCAAGGCCCTGGCGCGGCATCTGGACGCGAAGATGAGTCGTATCCAGTTCACTCCGGACCTGCTGCCCTCGGACATCACCGGCGCTGAAGTGCTGCATCAGGTCGAGGGCAAAAACGAAATCCGTTTTCAGCCCGGACCGCTGTTCGGCAACCTGATCCTGGCCGACGAGATCAACCGCGCCCCGGCCAAGGTCCAGGCCGCGCTGCTCGAAGCCATGGAAGAACGGCAGATCACCGTGGCCGGCAATAGTCATGTGCTGCCGGAACTGTTCATCGTGGTCGCCACCCAGAACCCCATCGAACAGGAAGGCACTTACCCGCTGCCCGAAGCGCAGATGGACCGTTTCCTGATGAAAGTGCTGCTGGACTATCCCAGCGCCGAAAACGAAAGCCAGGTGCTGCGCCTGTTGCGTGAGGAAGAACAGGCCCTCGGCGCAAAAACCGCCGCCGTTCAGGGTTTTTCCCTGCCTCAGGAAGTGATCTTCGCTGCGCGCCGGGAAGTCAGCGCGGTGCATGTCTCCCCCGCTATCGACCGTTACCTGATCGACCTGATCAACGCCACTCGCTACCCCACTGACTACGACGCCGACCTCGGTCGCTGGATCAATGTCGGCGCCAGCCCCCGCGGCGGCATTGGCCTGGACCGCTGTTCCCGCGCCGAGGCGTGGTTGCAGGGCCAGGACTTCGTCTCGCCGGACAACGTGCGCGCCGTGGTCCACCCGGTGCTGCGCCATCGCCTGCACCTGAGCTACGACGCGGTGGCCGACGGAGTGACAGCCGATCAAGTGATCGACCGTCTGCTCGACAAAGTCGCGATTCCTGCATGACGGTCGATGGACTGGTCTACGTTTCTCTGGCGCAGTTGATGGCCCTGGAGTTCAAGGCCCGTGACCTGAGTTTCCAGGCGCGCCAACCTCGCGGCAGCATCCTCGCCGGTAACCATGCCTCGCGCCTGCGCGGTCGTGGGCTGAATTTCGATGAACTGCGCCGCTATCAACCCGGCGACGATCTGCGCCACCTCGACTGGCGCGCCTCGCTGCGCACCGGCAAACCGGTGGTTCGCACGTTTACCGAAGAGCGCGACCGCCCGGCGCTGATCCTGGTGGACCAGCGCATGTCGATGTTCTTCGGCTCGCAACGCAGCTTCAAGTCCGCGACGGCCGCCGAGCTTGGCGCCCTGGCCGCATGGATGGTGTTCAACGCCGGCGACCGGGTGGGCGGTTTGGTGTTCAACGATCAGCGCATCGACAGCGTTTCACCGTTGCGCAGCCGCAAGCGCATCGAAGCGCTGTGCAGTCACATCGCCCAGCAGAACCAGGCCCTGAGCGCGGCGAGCCCGGACGCCGAGGGTGAAGACCAGCTCGACCGTGTGTTGCAGCGATGCCTGGCGGTGGCCGGGCACGATCATTTGATCTGCATCGTCAGCGACTTTGCCGGCGCCGGCGAACGCACCCTGCAATTGATGCGGCAGCTGGCGGCGCACAACGATGTGATCGCCATGCAGGTTTACGATCCGTTGGCGCTGAACCTGCCGAAAAACGGACGTCTGCTGGTCACCCAGGGTCAGTTGCAGGTTGAGCTGGCGGTGGAGCGGCGTCAGGTGCATCAACCGCTTGGGGATTTTCTCGGCGGGCGATTGAAGGACGTCGCCACCTTGCTGCGCCGCAGTCAGGTGCCGTTGATGATGTTCAGCACGGCACTCGATGCCCAGGAACAATTGCGCGCAGAACTGGGCAAGCTCAGCGGGAATGCGCGATGAATCCTAACGTGCCGAGCATTGATCAACTCAAGGAGATCGCGTTGCCGGCGCCGGTGAGTTATGCGCCGCAGACCTGGGGTTGGTGGGTGTTGCTGGCGGCGCTGGTGTTGACTGCTTTGATTATCGGTGCGCGGCGTTACTGGCAGTGGCGGCGGGATCGTTATCGGCGGGAAGCGCTGGTTCGGTTGGCGCAGTTGCAAAAGCGCAGTGATGATTTGAATGCGTTGCGTGAGTTGCCGGAGCTGCTCAAGCGAGTGGCCCTTTCAATGCCCCCTCGGCATATGAAGATCCCTGTGGGAGCGGGCTTGCTCGCGAAGGCGTCGGGTCAGTCGACTTCGATTTTGAATGGTCCGGCCTCTTCGCGAGCAAGCCCGCTCCCACAGGGTCCTGCTGCGCTTGATAGAGATGGTTGGCAAGCTTACTTGCAGCGACATATCAAACAACCGCTTCCCGCCGACTTCAGCCAGCAATTGGCACTGCTGGCCTACGCACCCGAATCCACCCTGCGCGCCCTCCCCGCCGAACAACGCCAGCACCTGTTCGACACCTGCAAACTCTGGGTGGAGCATCACCATGTGGCAGCTTGATTACCCCTGGCTGTTGCTCCTGCTGCCCCTGCCGTGGTTCGGCTATCGCTACCTGCCCGATTACCGCGAAGCGCGCAGCGCGGTGCGGGTACCGTTTTTTGCCGCGATGAGTCGTGCGGTCGGCGAGGCACCGAGTCAGGCCGGCACCCGCAGCAACCGCTGGCAGCTGTTGTTGAACCTGCTGGTATGGGGGCTGTTGCTGCTGGCAGCGGCCCGGCCGGTGTACGTGGAAAAACCCATCGAGCGCCAGCAACCGGTGCGTGACCTGATGCTGGCCATCGACCTGTCCCAGTCCATGGAAACCACCGACTTCACCGACGCCAGCGGCCAGAAAATCAATCGTCTGGTGGCGGTCAAGGACGTGGTGCACGGCTTCATCGACAAGCGTAAAGAAGATCGCCTGGGCCTGATCGTGTTCGGCAGCGGTGCCTATCCGCAAGCACCGTTGACCCTCGATCACGCCAGCCTGTCGTTGCTGCTGGACGACACCGGCATCGGCATGGCCGGCCCCAACACCGCCATCGGCGATGCCATCGGCCTGAGCCTGAAGCTGTTGGATAAGGCCGATGAGCCTGAAAAGGTAGTGATCCTGCTCACCGACGGCAATGACACCAGCAGTGCCATCACCCCCGACCACGCGGCGCAGATGGCGGCCGCCAAAGGTGTGGTGATCCATACCATCGGCATTGGCGACCCGGCGGCCGAAGGAGAATCGCGGGTCAACCTGCAAAGCTTGCAGCAGATCGCCGAAGCCACCGGCGGCAAGTTCTTCCGTGCCGAAGACCGCAATGCGCTGAATCAGGTCTACGACACCCTCGACACCCTCACCCCGCATCAGGTGAAAACCCTCAGCCATCAACCGAAGAAGGATCTGTTCTGGTGGCCGCTGGGCGCGGCAATCGTGCTGCTGGCGCTCTATCACCTGTTTGCCTGGCTGCGCCCTCAACTCTCTAACGTCCGACAGCGGCAGGAGGCCTGAGATGGAGATCAATCTCGGTGACTTCCATTTCCTGCGCCCGCTGTGGCTGTTGCTGCTGCCCTTCGCCGCCCTGCTGCCACTGTTGTGGCGCCGCAGCCGTGACCTGCAACGGAGCCTGCGCGGCAACATCGCCGAACACCTGCTGCCCCATCTGCTGATCACTCCGCAGGACCACCAATGGCTGCGCCCGGTGCATCTGGTCTGTGCGCTGCTGATGCTCGGCGCGCTGGCCGCCGCCGGACCGACCTGGGAACAGGATCGACCGGACTTTCTGGAAAACCGTGCGCCGCTGATCATTGCCATGGATCTTTCGCCGTCGATGGACGCCAGTGATGTGCAACCGACGCGTCTTGAAGCGGCAAAACACAAGGTCCATGACCTGATTCAGCGACGCACCGGGGCGCGCAATGCGCTGGTCGCCTATGCAGGCAGTGCGCACCTTGTGCTGCCGGCAACGGACGATCCGGCCTTGCTCGACACCTTTATCCAGGCCCTGAGCACCAACCTGATCGACAAGCCGGGCAAGGATGTCAGCGCGGTCATCGAGCAGGCCAAGCGCCTGCTGGCGGCGGAGAAAACGCCCGGCACGCTTCTGCTGATCACCGACGGCGCCGATGCCTCGAATGACCTGGCGAAACAACTCGACGGCACCGACCTGCAAGTGCTGATCCTCGCCGTCGGCAACGAAGACGGCGGCATCATCCGCGACGCCAGCGGCCAGCCGCGCACCGATGGCAACGGTCGCCCTACACTGGGCACTTTCGAACAGGCCGCGCTCAAGCAATTGGCTTCAGCACTGGACGCCCCGCTGGGCAGCCTGACCTTGAACAACGACGATCTTGACTGGATCGACCTGCACGCCCAGCAGCACTTCCAGGCGACCGACGACGAGCAGCGTGAGTTGCACTGGAAGGACGCCGGCTACTGGCTGTGCTGGCCGCTGCTGTTGATCGCCTTCTTCAGCGTACGCAAAGGCTGGAGCCTGAACTGGATGCCCGCCCTGCTGTTGGCGGTGGGCTTGAGCGTTGCGCCATCTCCGGCGCAAGCCAATGCGCTGACCGACGCCTTCTTCACCCCGGACCAGCAAGGGCGCTGGGCCTTCGAACATGAACACTTCCCGCTGGCCGCCGCGCACTTTGTCGACCCCTACTGGAAGGGCATAGCCGCCTACAACGCCGCCGATTACGACCTGGCCCTGGCCAGCTTCGCCCGCCTGCAAACGCCACAGGCGTATTTCTATCTGGGCAACATTTATGTGCGCCGCTTCAAGTTCGACGAGGCGATTGCCGCTTATACCGAAGCACTGAAGTTGCAGCCGCAATTCCCCGAAGCCACCGCCAATCTGGCTCTGGCCATTGCCTTGCAGAAGGACACTGAAAGCGCAGAGGAAAATGCTCCGGAAACCAAGCCCGATGAAATCAAGATGGACAAGGCGCCGGGCAAGGGGCAGAGCAAGGCGCTGAAGACCGAGCAAGCGGCGTCGGATGAGCAGTGGTTGCAGAACCTGAGTACCTCGCCGGCCAAGTTTTTGAAGCAGAAGTTCAGCTTGCAGGATCAGGTGGGGGCCAAGCCATGAACTGGCTCATAGACCGAGTTGCCGCCTTCGCGAGCAAGCCCGCTCCCACAGGGGACTTGCGGTGCACACAAATCCAGTGTGGGAGCGGGCTTGCTCGCGAAAGCGCCCGAAAATTCACCACAACACTCGGCGCCCTACTCATAGCCCTGATCACCACAACCACCCTCGCCGCCGAACCCGAACTCCGAGTCCAAGCCCGAGTACAACCCGCTTCCCCCATGGTCGGCAGTGTGGTCGAACTGCAACTCGACATCCTCACCGACACCTGGTTCACCGACGCCCCCACCCTGCCCGACCTGAAACTGCCGGGCGCCCTGGTGGTGCCGCCGGACGGTCATGCCGAGCACCTGAACCAGACCGCCGACGGCAAATCCTTGAGCGGGATGCGCTACCGCTACCTGATCACGCCGAATCTGGCCCAGAACTTCGACATCCCGGCGCTGACCGTTCAAGCCAAACCCGGCCAGGCCACCACCGAACTCAGCGCGCAAACCCAGCCGCTGCATTTCACGACAACACAACCGCCTGGCTTCAAACCAGGTGAACCGGTGCTGGTGGCGCAAGGGCTGCGTTTCACCCAAAACCTCATCAAGCCACAAACGGCGCTGAAAGCCGGCGACAGCATCACCCGTGAACTGACGCTCCAGGCGGACGGTGCGCTCGCCATGTCGCTCCCAACGCCCGCATCGACCGACGTCAGCGGACTGAGTCGCTACCCGAAAAACCCGCAAGTCACCAGCCTGGACGACGGTCGCGGCCATTTCACCGGCGGCCAGCGCATCGACAGCGTGACCTACCGCATCGACCGCGAAGGCCACTACACCCTGCCCGCCATCGAACTCAAATGGTGGGACGCCGGCAGCCAGCAATCCCGTACCGCACAAGTGCCTGCGGTCGAGTTCGATGCTGTGGCCAACAGCACCTACAAACCCGTGTTCTCGATCGCAGAAGACCTGAAAAAACTCGGCCGGCAACAATCACTGCATCTGTCGAGGTCTGTGCTGGGCCTGCTCGCGCTATTGCTTGGCGTGGCGCTGCTGGTCTGGTTCGCCCGCCCATTCATCCATCGTGCTTACCTCGACTGGCAGGCCAAACGCCGCGCCCGTCATGCCGCATGGCTTGAATCCGCCGACTACGCCTGGCAGCAGATTCCCGCGCAGATCGAAGGCCAGCCGCCGCAATTGAGCGCGCTGTATCTGTGGACGCGCCGCAGCGGCAAGGGCCTGCAACTCACCGGCCTCGGCCCGCGACTGCAAACCCTGTTACGTGCCTGTTACAGCCGTGAGCCAACCGGAGATCAGGCGCTGCGCCAGTTCGGGAAATCCTTGACTACGCTGCATAGTCAGTCCGAACAAAACAAGGAATCAGTCGCACCAGCACTTCTACCTCTCAACCCTGTTCGCGAGAAGGATCTGTGATCATGACGCCGCCATTATTACGCCAGCTTCACGGATTCAAGTTTCTGCTGACCTTGGCCCTGAGCCTGCCCTTGCTAGTCCAGGCCGCCGAGCCGCTGCCATCCTGGAACGACAGTCCGTCGAAGAAGAGCATCATCGAATTCGTCCAGGCAGTGACCGATCAATCCAGCAAGGACTTCGTCAGACCCGAAGAGCGCATCGCCGTATTCGACAATGACGGTACGCTGTGGAGCGAGCAGCCGATGTACTTCGAGTTCCTGTTTGCCCTGGACGAGGTCAAGCGCAATGCCGCGCAGCATCCGGAATGGAAAACCACCCAGCCATTCAAGGCGGTGCTTGAAGACGACCACCAGGCCCTGACCGCGAGCGGCATGGATGGCCTGATGAAAATTTTCGCCGCCACCCACGGCGGCATGACCACCGAAGCCTTCGACGACTACGCCAAGACCTGGCTGAGCAAGGCCCGTCACCCGAAAACCGGCAAGCCCTATACCGAAATGATCTTCCAGCCGATGCTGGAAATGCTCGACTACCTGCGCAGCCAGGACTTCAAGACGTACATCGTCTCAGGCGGCGAAACCGGCTTCATGCGCGCCTTCGCCGAGAAGGTTTACGGCGTTCCACCCGAGCAGGTGATCGGCACCACGTTCGTCACCACCTTCGATTACAAGGATGGCAAGGCTTCGATCCTGCGTACGCAAAAACTGGCGCACAACGATGACGGTCCGGGCAAGCCGGTCAGCATCGAAGCGGTGATCGGGCGCCGTCCGATTCTCGCCTTCGGCAACTCCGACGGCGACCTGCAGATGCTCCAGTGGACCGCGGCCGGCACCGGCAAGCGTTTCATGGGGCTCGTGCATCACACCGACGCCAAACGTGAATGGGCCTATGACCGACAGTCCCAGGTCGGCCGTCTGGACAAGGCACTGGATGAAGCGAACAAACGTGGCTGGACAGTCGTGGACATGGCCGCCGAATGGCGCCGGATCTACCCGTTCGACGCCATAAACGGGCAAGTGCAGTAAGCAAGAGCAAGCGTAGGCAGGACCGCAACGAACGGTTGTCGCAACACGCGACGAAAATGAGTAGAAGGAGCAAGTCATATGACTGGCATACGCAAGTGGATACCGAAGGCGGCCTTGCTGGCGGCTTCGGTGATGGCGTTCTCGGCTGCCGCCGGGGCCGCCGACAAGCCCAACATCCTCGTGATCTTCGGCGATGACATCGGCCAGACCAACATCAGTGCCTATTCCATGGGCGTGGTCGGCTACAAGACCCCCAACATCGACCGTATTGCCAAGGAAGGCATGATGTTCACCGACTATTACGCGGAGAACAGCTGCACGGCGGGACGCTCGACCTTCATTACCGGTCAATCGGCGCTGCGCACGGGCCTTTCCAAAGTGGGCATGCCCGGCGTACCGGTCGGCCTGCAGGCGCGGGACGTGACCATCGCCCAGGCGCTCAAGGCCCACGGCTATGCAACAGGCCAGTTCGGCAAGAACCACTTGGGGGACAAGGACGAGTACCTGCCTACCAACCACGGTTTCGACGAGTTCTTCGGCAACCTGTACCACCTTAATGCCGAAGAGGAGCCGGAGCGTCCTTATTGGCCGAAAGATGATGCCGCCTTCGTCAAGGCGGCTTCGCCCCGTGGCGTGATCCACAGCTTCGCCGACGGCAAGATCGAAGACACCGGTCCTCTGAACAAGAAACGCATGGAGACCATCGACGACGAGACTACCGCGGCCGCCCAGGCATTCATCGACAAACAGGTCAAGGCGGACAAACCGTTCTTCGTCTGGATGAACACCACCCGCATGCACGCCTTCACTCATGTGCGCGAATCCATGCAGGGCCAGAGCGGCATGGTCGGCAACGAATATGCCGACGGCATGCTTGAACACGATGGCGACGTCGGCAAGTTGCTCAAGACCCTGGACGACCTGAAAGTCGCCGACAACACCATCGTGGTCTACACCACCGACAACGGCCCTAACCAGTGGTCCTGGCCGGATGCGGCGACCACGCCGTTCCGCAACGAGAAAAACTCCAACTGGGAAGGCGCCTACCGGGTACCGGCGATGATTCGCTGGCCGGGCAAGGTCAAACCGGGTGAAGTGTCCACCCAGATGTTCTCCGGGATGGACTGGTTCCCGACCTTGCTGGCGGCCGTCGGTGATACCGACATCAAGGAACGCCTGCTCAAGGGTGCCGACGTCGGCGGGAAGAACTTCAAGGTCCATCTGGACGGTTTCAACCAGCTCGATTACCTGACTGGCAAAACCGACAAGAGCGCGCGCAACGAGTTCTACTACTTCAACGACGATGGCGAACTGGTGAGCATGCGCTACAACGACTGGAAGCTTGTCTTCTGCGAACAGCGGGCACCGGGTGGCTTCAAGGTCTGGAGCGAACCGTTTACCTGCCTGCGGGTGCCGAAGCTGTTCAATCTGCGCATGGACCCCTACGAGCGTGCCGACGTAGTGTCCGATCAATACTTTGACTGGCTGGCGAAGAACGACTATCTGCTGTTTGACGGTATCCGCAGATCGGCGGCCTTCCTGCAGACCTTCGTCGATTACCCGCCAAGCCAACGCCCGGCGAGCTTCAGCATCGACCAGATCCGCGCAGACGTTGACAAGAAAATCGAAGAGAAAATGAAAGCTGCGAAGTAACACTGCTTGACCGCCGCTCGCCTTCGTTGGCGAGCGGTCCTATTTGCAACTTGGGACC
>NZ_JAIQWX010000094.1 GCF_020164475.1 Pseudomonas sp. REP124
CTCACAGTGATGCGATCAAGCAGATCGTCGAAAACTCAGGAAGCCTTCGCGACCGGAGCCTTTTTGCATTGCTGGAGACAGGGCTTCGGGGGCACGTCATCCTTGGTGCCAAGGTTTCCCAAGTTGTCAGCTTGGTTACCTACATGCCTTCGAGCAGGGAGATGACTGTGGAGGTCGCGAAAGCGACATCACCATTGCCCGTTGCGAACATAGCGGTGATCGAGAAGTACATCAGCGCGGAGAATCTCTCTGCCGATGACTACCTCTTTCCCGGTAATGAACGGACGCAACCCATGCCGACATCGCAACTGCTTCGGATTTTTCAGTCGTGGGAACGAGAAGCTCAACTCCCTCGCTCAACACTCACGCCGAGCACATTGAGACGGGCAGCTATGGCACAGCTAGCAGCTTCCACCCTACCGCAACAGCCTGGCGAGCGAATCGCCGATCAGTTGGGTCACTCCTCCAGTTCCATGGCCGAACACTACGTCTCACTCACTACGACAGGCGCTGATGCGGCCTTGAAAACCAAGAAGCGTCGTACCTAAATAAGGCGGGCTACGTGCGACGGTAGATAACCAGGCCCCCGTGGCCGTCTACCCAGGCCGTCTCTGCCTTAACTCGCAAGGTAGAGACGGTGCCGTGCTGACATAGCGTTCAAAGGTGAATCACACCGTCTTGAGTTACCTTATATTCCTGACCGAGCTTACGGTGGCGATTAATCACTCACTGGCTTGAAAGGCAAACTTCTGAGCAATGTACTTCGCTGAGCTCTCTATATAGGGAAACACGGTACTTTCATTTATATTCAACCGATCTAGCTCTTTCAAAATACTCTTCTTATTCGTCACCGCTATACGATGAAGTGTGATGTCCGGAGTTCCCTCCTCATCTAAAACCGCCTCATCACCGAACAGAAGGAAAGCTCCTGACTGAAATGAGATTCTGCTATTGGTATGTTTTCCTTTGACGCACAACACGGAGCGAAGATGCCCAGGCTCTAGGCGGGGTTCAAAGAATGGCTTTTCTTCCTTGATAAAATGAAGCAACTGTTTCAATGCCCGCTGATCGTTAAAGCCATCTACGCCTTCAGAATCGAATGTGATTGAGTCCCTGACGCCCTTGGACAAACGAGATAGATTAGCAATACAACTCGCCGTGTCGGAATCGAAGTACTTTATATAACCAGGATCCATGGAGAGCACGATGACCTCTCCAGCCTCATCTAAGTGGCTCTTGCAGCAGAAGTACAACCCAATCAATGGGTTCGATGTAATATCAAGCAACCGTGTCGGCAGCGAATAATGTTGCATCCGCACTAGGCGATCCAGTGTATAAATGTCGCCACTGAAATCAAGGGAGTTGGAAACCAGAAGCTCCCGATACATCCTATCCTCAGCATCTCGGTATACGAAGTTACCACCCTGATCTCTGCGGAAAATTGAGGGCTCCAAGCGATACTTTTTGCTATTGGAGTGCCCCCGATAAAAGACCTCGCGATGGCCATGGTTTAGTCGAAAAACATGTTCAATAAAGGCACCGACGCTGTCAGCGTGAGTTTCCGGTAGCGAGGTGGCAGGAAGATCTTCCTTGGTGACTTTCGAGCCAACCATCCCTTCCGGCAAAATACCTGAGTGGTGAAGAATGGCGAAAAGATCTTCGTCTTTGACTGCCCAGTGCGTGCGATTGATCTCCCAATCGCGAATATCAAGAGCGGCTTGAAGAGGTTTGATCTGCTCAAACTCAATGGGTGCGATTCGATCGTCCATGATCGGTCGAGCAAACAAAATTTTGCCGTTACTACGAAGCTTTACCTCAAGCTTCCCCACTCTCATGGCGTGACGCGTGCCCTCGTAAGCAAAGAGGCAAGGGAGCTCCATCAGTGCTTTAAGCTGAGGCTCTTTCAGCTCTTTGAAACTTGCAGCAATATCATCGTTCGTGTACTCCAGAAAGCGGCTCTTATCATACTCATAGCCGCTTTCCCATGCCCCCTCACGAGACGTCACTAGGAAATTATACATAACCCTTACCCCCCTCCTTCCTTGGTTAGTGCCAACATAACAGTCTACGAGATAAACCTGCTTTAAATCGCCATGGCTAACACCTTCACTGTTTCGGCCAAAACTTACATCAACACCCGACTCAGGTTTGCTCCCCCATCATTTTCTCATAGTGCTCTTCAAAGCCAGTCCTCACAAATACCTGCCTGAATCGATCCACGTAATGCGACGGCTGAATCTCACCAAAATCAGTCAAATTGACTGCGTCGGAATGAGACTCGCGGTTCACGTACCTATAGAGTCCTTTGAATTCTGCATCCTCATCAGACAGGGCCATGAGTGCTGCCTGGAGCTCGTCTTGCCGATGTACGAAGGTAAAGTAGTACTCCAAAATATTTCGCATCATGTTCGGAATAACGCTAGAAGAAGTGCGACCTGCTTGAGCATCCTTTATGGCCTGCCAGAATGATTGATAGTCATTCTGTACATCACTGGCCTTCATCGGGGTGATCATGCTGTGAGCTGCTTTGGTAATACGGAACAACGAGTACTCATCGGACTTCTTTAGGTGCTTGAGCATTTCATGAAAGAAGAACAAATTATGCGTCAGGATAAATACTTGTTTGAAGCGTTCCTTGGGGCTCAGCACTCGCCTATGGATCATTGTGGCGATGTCGTAAATATAGTTGTGAGAGAGGCTTGAGATAGGATCGTCAATGACAATGATCCGCTCACTTTTGAGCTTGCCACCTTTATCGTCGAGCTCGCCATTACAGACTTCAAGAAAGTACAGGAATGAGATGAGGGTCTTTTCTCCCTCGCTGAGCGTCTTGAATACCCCAGCCTGCTGATCAGGCCGCTGCAGGCGATAGCGCGGCAACTCCCCCTCCTCCCTGACCACCAGAAAGCCGTTCAGGCCCAGTGCGGTAAGCGACGAGTTAATGCTGCCAATAGATTGATCGATATTCGTGATCTTAGCTTTACTCTCGGCGATGACATCTTGGTGAGCTTGTGACTTGAGACGGATCTCATCCGCCAGCTTGCGTTTCGCTTCCTTCTTGACCCCAAGCTCCTCATGCACCTTCCTGGCCGATGCAATAGCTGTATCGCAACTGGATCTGAAGCAGACCCAGAAGCGCGCCTTGATTTTCTCCAGGTGATTTTTCTTGTCTTTCACCTTGAGATTGAAGGCATCGATTTTCCTTTGACCTTCCACAATCAAGTCGGTGAGATCATCAAAGATCAACCCGGTAGGCTCTAATGCCACTACCATTGAAGGACTGGCCACTTTGGCATCCAGCTTTTGGGTATTCTGCGAAAGGAGAGCATCGAGTTTCGTAATCAGCAGCTGATATTCAGGCGCGTCGTATTCGGGACGTTTGAACTGGGTTCTCAAGCGAGTGACGCCACCTTCGTACCGCGTTTTCAGAGCTTTCAACTGGGTAATGCGCTGCTCATACGTCTTATCGAACACCTTCTGGATTTCTTCGTAAAATCCAGAAGGTAGAGTTTGCTGACAAAACGGGCACTCCTCCCGCCGCGGGTACTGCAACCCTCGCTTGACCCAATCGGAGTTCCCCAAGTCGGTGATCAAGGCGGATAGATAGGAGTCGCCGGAGCCGGCAATGGCCTCCGATAGCAGCGGGCTCGTTTCCACATCCGCTTCCGCAAACCGGATTGTGGGTATACCAGGCAGCTCAGCATCACTAGCTGATTGCAGCTGTTCCGCCTCCGCCGCCAGCGCTGAGAAATCATCCGGCGACGGCACAAGAGACAAGGTGCGTAGCTTTTCCCCAAGCCGTTCCTTTGTGTTGAGAGAAGCGAAACAGTACCGCAGAGGCCCGGTATCGAACGGTCTTTTGAGGGCCCATAGCTGATCGAGCAAAGTTGCTTTATTGGATTTCTGGGATTCCCCGAACCCATTGCCCGCTGCCACCTCGGCCTGATGTTCAATCAGTAGCTTTTTGAGTGCTTCTTCAGCCGCGAGCAGCTTTTTCTCGGCCTCAATATTTCCTTCATTGAGCGTGAAGATGCCGGGTTGTGAGCTTGCGTGAAAATTGGTCTCCATGAACGTATGGTTGTAGACCATCACTTCACGTTCCGCCGAGACAGGCTGGGTCTTGCACTGGTGGTAGAGCAGGTCAGAAGGATCTTGAAGATAGTTGCCGATCGTGGTCTTACCCGTTCCATTGTGCCCATAGAACATGTTCACTTTCGTAAGTGGGCCGATCTGGGAGTTTTGCTCGGGGGAGTAGCTCGAAACGCCGCGCAGTATCAAATTCTTGATCACGATGCTGTCCTTGGCTGCTGAAGGCCACTACTCGGTATCCTATTACCGTCGTGCCTAAGAGGAAAGACTGCTTTCGAGGGCTGTTTAGGCGATTGCTCCCAGCCAACCTTCGCCTCGACGACACGTCGATCGTGACCTGTTCAACCCACAATTTGCCGGCGTCTCCGCTGATGCCAACCAGGCGCATGGCTCTCAACAGATTGCTTTTGACCAGACAGCTACCTGAAGGGCTGAGGGGACAACTGGCAGCCCCAGCATACCCTCAACGAAACGGCTCAGCCAGAGCCCATACAATCCTGATCCAAGGTATCATTTCTGACCTCACGGGAAGTCAACCCCCGTTGATCAAGGCGCTCAAATGTCCGTCAAATTTGTCCTCTTCGATGCATTCGGCACGCTTGTCCGCATCCCCAAAGCCACCCATCCCTATCGTCAAATTCTAAAGGAGGGCATCCGCCAGGGTCGCAGGCCGCGACCAGATGACCTTCACCACATCATGGCTCGTGCTCTGAGCCTGAGCGATGCGGCAGAGCACTTCGGGATCAAGATCCCTGCAGATCGCATGGCCGAGATTCAAGGAGCTCTTGAAGCTGAGCTGGACAGTATCAAAGCCTTCGAAGATGGGATTCGAGCCGTCGAGCGATTGCAGGCTGAGGGCATCAAGATTGCCATCGCGTCCAATCTAGCAGCCCCATACGCAGCGCCTGTCCGGCGCCTGTACCCAACAATGGATGCCTATGGCTTCAGCTTCGCTGTCGGAGCCCTGAAACCCCAGCCGTTCCTGTATCGAGCTACTTGCGAACTCTTGGGGGCAGAGACCAGCGATACCTGCGAAGAAAACGCTGTGCTGATGATTGGCGATTCAGACAAGTGTGACCGTGACGGCCCTATGGCCGTGGGCATTCACGGGTTTCTGCTGAACCGTAATGGGGGTAAAGATTTCGCCAACCTTAATGAGTTTGCCGAATACGTATTGAAGGTGTCCCGCCCCATCGCTTCCCCTGTCAGAGCAGCGCGTCATCGCTCTTGAGCGCATTCAGAACCACCTTGAAAGCGGCGATCTGCTGCCGACCTTTTGGGTAATATACGTGCAGGCCAGGAAAGGTTTCCGACCACTCTCTCAGTACCTCCCCAAGCGCGCCACTCTCGATGTGTTCATGAACGTGCGCATCGGCAAGCTACTCTAGTCCCACCCCAGCCAAACAAGCTTCAAGTATCTGAACCGAACTATTCATGATCAGAGGCCCTTGCACCCTGACCCGAAATTCACGGCCTTCGCTGGTGAATTCCCAAGGGTATGCCTCACAAGCTGACTCTTTCCGGTCTCGTGGCGGAAAGCCTAATGCAAAAAACGGCCTTGAAGGCCGTTTTTTCATGGAGCGTATGCCCGAGGCTCAGGAGAGCCAGGACTCAACGACATCGCCGCCATACTGTGCCTTCCACTCTTTCAACTGCTTGTGGTTGCCACCTTTGGTTTCGATGATCTCGCCACTTTCTGGATGCTTGTAGCGCTTGACCTGGCGCGCTCGACGCGGCGCTTTATCAGTGGCTGCAGGAGCAGTTGCGCGGCGATTGGCCTGAGGATCCAGGAGGTTGATGACGTCTCGAAGGCTGAAGCCATACTCGCCCAAGAGGGCGCGCAGTTTGGTCTCAAATTCGATTTCCTTCTGCAACTCCGAGCTGCCCTTCAGGGCTTCGAGCTCTGCAAGCTGCGCGGCCAGCTTTTGTTCAAGCGCACGAAACTCTAGAAGACGCGACATTGATACCTCCTCAATACGTGATAAGTAAGGGTAATTTAAAGCATTCAAGCACATGGCACCCGGATTAAATCAAGATCGACCGCGCCATGAGCCCAGCTCCTGAACAGCAGACGCACTTGTCTTCCGCTCCGCACGAATAGGGCTCATGAAGCCCTGCTGAATCCTGGGAGGGCTGGTGGTAAAGAACCTACCCGACTTCGAGGTAATGGGATCGTGATCACCCTCCTCGTCAACACCTGCGCCCCCTTCCCTAGCTCTCACGAGGTTTCGCAGCAAAGAGTGGCGTCTGATCATTTCTGCACGTTCTCGTTGAAGTGCATGAGTTCGTGGAGCATGCCGTACCCCATATGCAGCTTGAAACATTCATCGAAAGACTTCACTGACCACTACCAGGCTGAGTTCCTCCGACTCGACATGTCGAACGCAGTAATCAACCATGGCGTCTGCGAATGTCATTGAAGCAATCATTTGCTGATTTGGCGCCCGAGCGTACCCTGCACGTGTCAGCTTCATCACAAGGAACGGATTGATTTGATCGAAATACTGAAGGCTAAAATCGGGTTGCTGCATGGGGCAGAGCTCGAAAAATTCGTGGGCCGACTGCTACCCACCGTCTCAAGCGATTATGAGAACCTCTCAGACACCTTGAATCTCTCAGGGCGAGTGACTCAAGGCCCTGCTGACCTGCTGTCCTACATCAAGGCCAACGGCAGGTATATCGCCGTACTATGCACAGGACAGAATACTGGAACACAGGCAAAAGTGTTGGCGGACATCGAGAAACTCACGCGCGAAGACTGCCACATCCGCGACAAGATCGACCAGGTCGTTATATGCATATCCGCCGTCGTTGGCACTGAGGAGGAAATCTATCGCAGTGCGTGTGCTAGCCACGGCTGGGCTTCAACGATCTACTCTCTAAGTCAGCTGGCCCACCTTGCCAATGAAAGCCCTGAAGTCACTCAAATAACGTGCGCGGTGGAGATTGCTGAGATTAGAAAGCTACTGGATGCCGAGCGACATCAGGCCAACAATGCAAATACGGGCAGGTTGGCGAAACGCTTCTATGACTGCGGTACCAGAGTCAGCGCCCTAAGAGCGAGCCTTGCCATGTCGCCAAGCCGATTCATCGATCTGATCGATTACGACAGCGAGCAACGACTGGCGTATCTGGAGTCCGGTACGATCCAGATGAATGACATTGAAATTGCAAGCGCTTGTAATACGACAGGTGTTAGCAATGAGTGGCTGACTCATGGCGAGAGGGGCATGTTTGCGATCGAGTCCATCTCAACCTACCACTGGGAGCAAATGCAGTGGTTGAGGGATGCATCACCCGCGTCGGTACATGTGCTCATCAACGGCACGACGCAACAGCTTGTGATACTTGCACACCTGCATTCGAAAAACTGGAAGATCTACAGCATCGCCTTCGATCTTAATTTTGCTGCCTGGTGGGGAGACCATCACCAGATCCCCGAAGTCTACGACATGCTTAAGCAGTTGGCTGACGACTACCGAGAGCGGATTTTTGGAAGGGTGATAGGCCCCGAAGAATATGCCAACATTCTCTCTGGACAAACACACCCTGCACTGTTCATGCAGAAAACAAAGGGTGGGGGCGCGCATTGGTTCGACGACATTTTTGACTACAAACACAAATATCCGATCGCGGAGAATTACGAAGGCTGGTACGGCACTTGGTTCACCTCCGTCCAAGATTTTTTCAAACGTTATGACACCAAGATTGAGTCTATTAGAGCGGCGTCTCAGGAACATACCTGAGACGCTTTAACGCCACGACAAGGGTTGGTCATCCTGCCTAACACTGCGGCATGGCCACCACACCTCTCGTATCGCCGCCATTCGCGATGCTACCCTGCCAGGACTGCGAAGCGGTATCTCCCTCTGCTCGAACATCTGACGTCATCAACGACGCCCCTCAGTGATCCTGGTAGTCAGCGGTTGCTTGACGTTTTGCGCCGACTGTTGCCATGCCGTATCTGACGCAGGCTGCTGTGCAGCACCAGGGCTCAGCCTCTAGCCAAACAAACTAGCGAACTATAATGCCATGGACAGAAAAGTCACTGAGAATTCTTTTCCGACTGAGCATCGCAGGCAGCTTGAAGATATTCCGGTATCCGACCCAGAATCCCATAGGAATGAGCAACAGCCCCGCCCCATAAGTTGCCGTTGCAACAATAACACCCATTGGGATCGCTGCGACCGTCATCAAAATTCCTTTCATAACTGTTGACCTAGCAATCAACTGCAGATCACCAAGATCATATTCAACCTTCCCGCTGGCATTTTCAAATGCGATAACCACAATTGATTTCTTGGAGACATGCTTGTAAAACCATGTCCGTGGCACATTCATTGCCATCGCGCCATGCTGCTTCAAGTATTTCGGCATGACTACCTGCTTGAAGTAAAACGTCTGACCTTGTTCATCCTCAAGCCTAACCCGGCTATAAAGTGCATCCAGGTCACCCGAGCCCTGCACATCATAATTCTTTACTACTACTTTAATTTTCTTGAGGTCAGACATAGAACGTCCTTAATTCAATTGAACACAGGCCACCTACCCCACCGCTTTTAGGCAGAAAAGGAAGCACTCTCAAAACTGATCATTGTGCAATCGCTAGAATGCCAACGGCGCTTATCGAACTCAAGCACGCACATATAACCTGTACTTAAGGCATTTAGGCACTCAGCTCACTTGCAATAACAAAGTAGTCCGCACCACTTACACTTCGCATTAATTTGAATCCGCATCTGCGCTCAACCTCCTGCAGAGGGGGAGTAACTACAGTCATGGCATTTTCATTAACGCCAGATAAATCGTGAAAAACACTTGCCGCAAAGCGTTCCCCCACCCTGGCCGCCCCGACCAAGTAAGCATCTACTGTCACACCCCAATCCAGTTTTCGCGCCTGTACGACCTCGATGGGAACGATTTGATTAGGAACCGAGCCACCTTCCTGGGCCCTGAACTCATACTTCAACACTGAACTCGACATCAGACCTCAATCTCAAAAAACGGATCGAAAGCCGTAGGCTCATTTGGGTAGCCTCGCGGATTTGAAATCAATCGGCAGCCGGCAAGTGTTACATCAACAGCATGGTGGGTATGGCCGAATACCCATATGTCACTTTTCTCGATCAGGCTTGTCCACTCGTTGGTATAAGCGGCATTGAGATGCCCTTCATTTTGAGTTCCGGCCACAACCGAGGACGGGCAATGATGGGTCACGACAACCGTCTTGCCCTCGTAGGGTTGATTCAATTGCTCAGTCAGCCACGCCTTAGCCAGCTGATTTCGGCTGACCAGATCATCTGGACGGATGCGACGGTAGTTACTATCAGTCCTGATCTGTTTGAAATCTGTCATCCACTCTTTCGCCATGTTGCTAGCGGCAACCTGATCGCCAGTGCTAGTGAAATCTGTCCAGCTCATCGTGCCGAGCACCCTGACGCCAGCCAACTCCAGGATCTGGTTTTCCAGAACATGCACGTGCGGCGCAGCGGCATTCAGCATCTTCTGAAGCGTGCGATCGAGATGACCGCCGTACAGCTCGTGATTACCCATGATGTAGACGACGTTGCAGTCAAACGTCTCATTGGCCCAATGGACACCGCGAGTCTTTTTGTCGACGTCTCCAGCCAATATCACTAGGTCAACGCCTGAACAATCGGGGGGATTCCAGGGGTGAAATTCACGGTGCAGGTCTGAGTAGATCCTGACTTTCAAACCTTCACCCTCCATAGGATTGCAACGACATAGCGTAAGCAACTGACGGTTTAACGGTTTATTGAACGCCGCTCCCACGCTGTCTTCCAAGGAAGCACAGGCTTGGAGGCGTGCCAGCCTAATGACACCTCTCGCAAGCCATCAATGACGTGGACGTCACAAGGCATCCACAGCGACGCGCATGATCGGTTTTATACACTATATGCTGTGTAACTGTACACAGCGTCGTGGCTACATCCTCAGTTTTAAGGGGATCTGCGTTGATAAGGCCGGCGCTTGCAGCAGTTATACGGACAGTCCGAGGGAGCTTGGGGCTGACCCAGGAAGGGCTGGGCCATGCTATCTCGCGCACCTACGCCGCAAAGATAGAAAATGCGGCCAGCTCTCCAACCTTGGACAAATTCACTGAGCTCGCAGCCGCCCTTAACCTGAGCCCGGTTGCTTTGCTCTCCCTTGTCATTGCGACACGGGACAACGTCCCTACTTCAACCGTGCTGACAGAAGCTGCAGACCAGCTGAAGTCGATAGAAGCGAAGATCAGCCCGAGCGATATCGCAGCGCAGTTGACCGGTAAAGGGATTGTGAAGCGCCCCGCCGCGCGCCCAGCCGATCCTCTGAAACTGCAGCAAGTGCTTGAGAGCAAGAATGCTGGATTGACTAAAGCCGAAACCGCCAGGCTGCTCGGGATGAGCCGCTCGACGGTAGGCTTTCTATGGGATCGCCCCCCCACCACAGATAACTAGGTGAATGTGCTCAAGGCTCTAGCCCACTCATGTGGGGCCAATCCTTTGTAGGCGGTGACTGTTCGAATGGGCTGTAGCCATCAGTACTGGCATATTACAATGCCATCCCCAAATGGCGTCGTATCTCCCAGCATACAAGTCCATGCTGAAGCAGCACGCCCCGTTATTGCTAACGAAAAGGAAATGCACTGAGCATCTAGAACATGCCGGCGCTGATTCAAATGATCACAGATCCGACTCCCCCGTGGCGGGCTCATGGTTTCCATCATCAGCACGCGCCCTGACACCATTTCCGATACGGGCCTAGAGATACGCTCCAGCAAGCAAGAGGAAAACGTTGATTGGACTGCGATCAACGAACATACGGAGAGGGCGGCTCTGTGGTTCCTGAACATGATCACCGTCCCCCCCCTAGAATAGGCATCTCGCGTCTCCTCTTTGAGAAAGCTGAGCGACGGGACGCTGCCTGGAAGGCACTGGTTAGGGCTTGATACATGCCTAGGATCACCGAAGCCCAGACGCGCCTTGACGAGTTCGAGCAGTCTCTCAAGGAAGCGCGTTACCTTCGTACATCGAAATGGCAGCCATTCAGACAATGGGTCATCGCCTGGGGAAGCACCAAGCCTCCTGTCCCACCTGAAGGCGCGATGGTGGACGAACACTAGGCCGTGATAACTCGAATGTGCGAGCTGAATTAGGCCACCTGAAGACTGGCTCACCAAATCGCGCGAGACTACATCCAACAGACTCTGAAAGACCATCAAAAGCTGTTTGACACCGTAGAGCGCAGCGAACTGACTACAGATCAACGCAGAGCCTGCGTGATCGATGAGGACAACAACTTAGTCTCAGTAGCAGCCCTCCAGGTCGATCAAGCAAGTATCCACCAACTGATGCCTGGAACGGCCAACATTCATCATCGACGCTACACGAAGCTCATCCAACATCATGCGTTAGGAATAGCATCCCTCAAAGCCCGCCACGCCGCTTCGGCGTAATGCAGACCCTCAGATCCATGCGCTCAAATTTCTACGTGAATAAAGCCACGACTTCTTCTCATTTCCGCTTCAGCAACCGGTTAACCTCAACCTCAATCACATCGGATTTCAGCTCAAAACCAGCAAAACTTCCGAGCAACCTTGAGGTAGCGCGCTGAACGTATGGAGCAATACTGCTAGCTGGAGTATCGGCCGGCAACTCGACATAGCTTTCGATGATGTCATCACGGGTTTCCCCACGTGGCGAAGAGAAGCCGTTATCTAGCCAGTGATCAATATGGCGTCCGCGCAAGCCATTCCAGCGAAATATGAAGCCGAGCGTGGCATCAGCGTCGAAATCCAGTGCTTCCACGAAACGAAGGCCCACCGCAATGACTTCAGCCACAAAATACACTGCTAAGCGCGGATCTAGGGCAGTACCTGGATCCACCTTCGTCGTCATATCGTCCCGTAATATCCGTGACTGATAGAACTGCCCTCGTGCATGCATACGGTAGAAATCGAGGTGCTCGGAGCCAGAACCCAGAACTAAGGATTCCCATGCGGTCTCCCGCTTATAGGGACGATCAGCCTTGTTGTGGAAATTTGTAGAAACAAGCCAGGCAGGCCATCCGGTGTACTCAGGGTTAGCTGAGTCAACCTTTGCCAAGAAGTCCTTGGTGGAATCCTCGATGTCCTTGGGTGGATCGAAAACTAAGCCAACCTCCCAACTCCCCTTTTGCAAAAGTGCTTTTGCAGAAGGATCCAGCTTGCGTGCCTCGATTGACAGTTCACGAGCACGTGCTCCTTCCTGAAGGATCGACCGCGCGCGATCTTCAAGGGTTGGAATTTTGAGCGCCGAACTGAAGATATTCGCCCCCGCGTTACCCAGCTGGCGTCTGAGAAATCGGCCAATATCAGCCTCTCGATTATCGAAGCAGATCTCGAGAAGGTCGCGCCAGTCAGTTGCCTTGATTGCAGAAGTGCTGGGCGTACCATTGGAACCGAGTGTGCGAAAGTAGACCGTATCTTCTCGGACTAGAGGTTTGCCATTCTGGCTAAGCAGATCTCTCTTTGCAGCTGCAGGTACGGTCACCCCTTGAGGCACAGCTATCACCGGGTACAGCAGCCCCTGGAGCTCAACGAAGCCTACCTGTATCTCGATTGAGATCGACGAATACTTTGAAACGATGCCCTGGATCACGTCGACGTGAAACGCTGCCTTCACGTCCTCCGGGGCCCCCTGCTGATCTGGCTCTAGGGTTGTGTTGTCGAAACCTATAATCAGATAGCCGCCATTGCGGTTGTACAGGGCTATAACCGCTTTGGTGATCTTGGCGATGCTCTCATCTGCCTTGGGATCAATCCACGTTTTGATCTCAACGTTCAGCCCCTCGGAAAGGCGGCTCACCAAACTGTCGAGTCGAGCCTTCGAAATATCCATGTTAACCCCTCGAATTGGAAGCCCGTTGGCGGGCAGCGATCCCCCCTTCGCCCAAGTAGCGTCGCTCAGTCTGCCCACCAACGGTTGGGCGCGCTAACCCTAGCGCGCTCTAGCTCTTGAAAATCTTCCACTGGCTATCTCTATGCAGCCCGTCGGAGGCTAACCCGCCGAGACCACGATGTGCCACCCCCTGCCCCCAGATCACCATTGCTTGGCAACTACAAAGAAGCAGATTGGCGTACATACCTAGTGAAAACGCTTGTGCTTCATTGTTGTTCCGGAGCGGAGAGAACCTAAAGGTAGTGCCGTGGCGCGGGTAACCGCATCTCGACGAGACTCCTAGAGTAAGTTTTCTCGACGCTTAGCCTCTACCGGGGAAAGCGACGCCCCCCCCATGCATCGCTTATGCCTCGGCCATGCGGATCAAGACGAGAGGCCCTTCCCAAGCTGCGCTCCCTCATTCGATAGAGCGATTACCCGGCCAGATACTAGATACCATGGGCCAACTCAGACCCAAAGCCAGTGCTCTCATCCCGCTGCTGCACTAGGTGCGGTGTACCCCCCCCCACGCCTGATGGCATAATTCCTTATCAAAGGACACCTCTTCGCTAACACTTCGTTGAAGTAGTCGATGGAAGAGGACAGCAAATCTAGGATGTGCAATATGCGCCTGCATTCATTATCTAGCTCTTCTGTAACAATCGGAATCGCCCTAGCGTTGTTAATTCTGAGTGTGGTTTCAAGTGCTTTGGGACTTACAAACCCCTGGTTCAAGCTTAGCGAGAACCAAATAATGTATTTATATTCAACGTCAGCACAAGTATTAGCCGCCATTTATGGACTGACAATAACAGGCTACCTATTTTTCAGAAGTGAATTATTACGAGAAGCGCGAAATGATGAAACGAGAGCCAATTCAATTGAAAAGGTCGAAAGAAGGTATCTTAGACAACTATTTGTCGTTACAATCCTTGTAGGGTTAACAATACTACTTACAAACCTAGTCATAGCGCACCAGAGTACATCCAGCATCTTCACGCTGACAATTCTCTTAAATTTTGCACAATCCTGTTTCGCCATTTCATTCATAGCCATCTCATTGTTCGTACTTGACGTTGTTACACCCCACAACGTTGAAGCCGCCAGCCAAGAAATTCAGAATGAAATTGACCCAATCCAAAGCTCGGATAGAGTTGATGGTAGCCTGGAGGAATTTATTCGCACGTACAATGAAGTCGAAGGTTTGCTAAAACAGGCGACTATTATATTTCAACCCATAATTCAAAATATTCAAAGCTCCAAAAGCTTCAAGAAGGTACCAAACGCAAGGCTCGCGGAGTTGCTTTGGAGAGAACGCAAGATACAACACTCGCTATTTGCTGACATCAAAGATCTTATAACTCTCAGGAATGCCATCATTCATGGTGCAGACCCGATTGTTAGTCAAGATATGGTTGATCGATCCAAACGTATTCTCCAAGACTTTAAGGAAGCCATGGAGAAGGCGGAGGCAAATGCTACCGCGCAAAACACGATGTCTTGACCAAACCTTTGCCATATTCCTGAGTAGAGAAACTAATGCGCTATTTCGACTGCACGAAATTTGACTACCGAGACGCCGACACAAGTGACATCGAGCAACTCATTGAAAGAGACAAGTCAGCTTACAAACACTCGCTGCTAACTTGGATTCAAAATGAACTAGGAAGTATTGCCGACCGAAAGTGGCAGATCGAGAACATCGGAATCGTTGAAGAAACAGGAGATTTCATCAGACTAATTAAGGAAGCAGAGCTGACCTATTCGCTGGGAGCCTTCTATAGCACGATAGCCCTATCCGGCATCGCTAGCGAAGACCTTTGCAAGTATTTCGCAGCGAAAGCCAACCAAAATGACCTCTTGGATATCACTCAATATGAGAGACTTAAAAAGCTAAAGTCTCGAAGCGCATTATCAGAAGATACTTATAGAGCATTCGACGCAATCAGAAAACTACGCAACGACTGCCTTCATTTCAATGAAGACTTCAAGGCTCGCGATCAAAAAGCCCTTGGCGCAGATGCTCTCGCTAGCATCAACAGCCTGAAATCCATCTACAAAAAATTATTTCCCGCGTCCAAAACCACGTACAAGCCAGGTGAAGTAATTACAAAAGTCATCGAGGATTTTGCAAAACAACAGGCATCAAAGACATCCTTTGGCGACACACTTAATCAAGAAGAATTCACCATGAAGCTGCGATACTTCATGGACAGAGAACTGGATATCGATATTGCAATATCAGATCCTGGAGATATAGTTTCTCAAACAGGCCTTTTCCGAATTGACGAGATTGATCTAGATATAACACCAAATGAAATTACTCTCCAACATATCCCCTCAGGACAATATGTTATCGTAGATTTAACTGAGAATGACATTGAAAAAATTCGCACCAACAATATCCATGAGGGCGAAATGGTATTTGCTAGCCTCTATTCAGTACTTGATCACCAGGGCATTTCTGCCGATTGGTATTTCGAAAGCTTCGTTGATCTAAAGAATGACGAGTAGATTCCTGCTTTCTCAGTATCCAGCTAGATATGAACTCACCAGAAAAAATCCATTTCGTAGCCGTCGCGACGTAATAAAGGAGAGCTAAATAGCTCACAAACAAGCGAGGCACGGAATGTGACCGTTAACTAAAAGACCACCAGCCGGGGTCTTTTTGATGGTGTAGTTCGGATCCCCGATCCTTAGCAACGAGCCGTGAGATTCTAGCACCATACACTTACAACATGAGGATCCCTTTAAGGGCTATCATCTCTTCAAGATGCTGTGCTTACTGACGCCAGGATTCAACGACCTCGGCGCCATGCTCTGCTTCCAGGCCTTTAGGTTCGCAATCAGCTAATATCCACCTCTAGGACAAAGATAGGAACCTCTTTGAAATTAGAGTTTGAATCATAGACCTTGCAACCATCTGAAATCAGTCGCCTGCTAATAATATTCAGTTTAGCCCCGCAGGCAAACAGCACCTCTTTTTCATGAGCATGTGATCCACGATTTATTTTGTATGCAAAAACATTCGTCTTAGGAGCGGATGCGCGTAAAACGAGAATATCTATCTTTCCAGACTCAAACGCTTTATACCTATGGATCGCGTTAGCCAGAGCAACTTGCGGGCAAAAGGTTGCAGATAGAGGGCGCCGAGTAGTGAACTCATCTTTGTCGCCGCCAGGCCAAGTCCCGGCGTGAAACAGATACTGCCCGCTAGCCAATACAGCTCCGATAGCGTGAATCTCGAAATCAGTGTTGCACAAGCTATATTTAGCATATGCACTCTTGTATTTCGTCAACGCCGGCGGAGTTCTAGCCGGCATTACTATGCGCCATAATAAAAAACTCGAACTTTTACGCAGCCTTCCATCAAGGAGATTCGTGAATTCCCCCACCCCAAGCCCACCCTCTGCGATATGTATAGCAGCCTCAAGCGCACTACTTATTTTTTTAGTTATTTTGTCCTTAATTTCGAGAGTGCAAACCCCAGTACGTTCGAAGATCTCCAACCGCTCCTGCTCAGAGGCTTGTCGGGTCGCCCAAATCTCATAGTGGGGATTATAAAGATCAACGAGAGGTAGCTCTTTCGCTACCCCAGCACGATATGGGACATGCTTGAATTCAACTCGAACCCCACTGCCACTACAAACCAAAACAACCTTGGAATCTAGTTTTACGTCCAAGTTCTCACCTCGAAGCCCCTGCCATTCAGCGAGGTATCTCAAAGTCTCGCCGTCCTGGCTTAATTGCCTGTCACAGCCAGCTGGCCCATTCAAAATAGGCAAAACTCCCGCCAAGCACTTAGAAGCGAGTGCAGGGTATTTGGTAGCTTTCTTACGACCTCTCTCCCAGTACGAAATCAGCCCTTCATCGGTGTCTAGCCACTTCTCAAACCATGAAAGCCCGTCCTCGCAACGGATGTCAGTAGCGACAGAGCGCTTAACATGGTTATCGACTAAATCCATTAGCACTAAATCCTTCTCAAAAATCATGCATTCATAAACAATAGCGGACTATAAACAGGCCGATTTGGCGCTCTCATTAGCTACTGTTAGTTTGGTCACCAAGAGCCAAAATCGACTCTTTCTCGACAAGGTGTAATGCTGACCACACCTACTCCAATCCTCAACCATGCCCCCTGATCCACCACTTGCCTTCGCTCTCGGCCACCGCTATAACTCCATGTTTGATGAGTGGTGGCAATCCTACCAGCGGCCTCCGGCCGTCAGAACAAAAAGGTTGAGCGGATGTCCTGCACCTGGCGCCGTATGCATGTGGGCGAGTGGTTAAGAACCGACATTTCAAAGCTTGTTAACCATTTTCTTGAAGCGTTAACTGCAAAGGTTTACAGGCCAAAAAAATGGTTTACAGCCCCAATGACATTGGGCGCACTCAGAATCAACTGGATGCGGGACATGGTTACGGTGGCAAAGCCCTGCATGATCGCGAAGCTACCACCACCACACGCAGATGTAGCTACGTGCGCAATCAAGGAAGGTATCCAGAGCGAGCCAGCCCCCTCAATCGCTCCCAGCCTGGCTAGCGAATCAACAGGCTCGTCAGCAGTTGGAGGTGTTCATCATCATCCAGAGAAACCGCAATCGCCCCCGATCGCGACAACTCCACCTGCACAGGCGCTGACTCGTACATATAGACGATTTTGATCTTGTCGATGGGCGCCGGGCGCCCACCTGTGATCTCCAGCAATTTCGTCATCGCATTACCGGTCGAGGCGATATCCACCCGGTAGCTGCTTTCGATATCAAAGGTGACCGCGCCGGACACGATGCGCTTGGCCATGACCCTTGTGAGGCGCTTGTTAGCCTTCAACTGCTGGTAGACCGACGAGATATCTGGCTTCACGATCTCCAGGGCGAATGTTGTCCCGGCTGCCGCCCGGATAAGCTCAACGAACGGCTTCATATCCTTGGGCGGCGAACTCATGCAAATCGAAAAACGATCCGCCCCCAGCGATTCGAACACCATGTCAAAGGTGATGAACGTCGAGTAACTCGATTCAACCGTCTCACCAAGGGGGTTCGTGAACGACTGCGTGATATCCCGCTGCTCGTGGTACCGAAAGGTGGCCTTGCCATCCAGGATTTCAAGAATCTCGACGCCGAGCCGATTCTCGTCGTTGAACGGCTGCTGCCGAAGGCCATGAACAAGGGTCTGAAAGTCGATACGAGCGGTCAGAACCCAGAGTTTCAGCCGCTTTGACTTCATGCCATTAAGCTCCTTTCGATGTCGTCCAGTGTCTTCTGCGCCGCTTCCTCCAAGCGGATCTTGAGCTTCTGCTCAAGTACCGGCTCGGCGCGTACGGGGTTCTTGGCGTATTTGCCGTTGTTGTAGTTGTAGACACCTTTGACGATGTAGGAAAAATCACAGTACTTGGCCTGATTGCCAAATTGAGCCTCGAACTGAACGATTCCTGAACCTAAGGGCTTTTCGCGGGCTGTCCATCGAATCTTCCACATGTAGAAGCCGTGGCCCTCCAGCTCCATGAGCTGCTTGGACTCCAAAACACCCTTGCCCTTCAGCGATGCCTTGTCGATGCGGATAATCTTGTGAACCCTGACTTCAGGCTGCGGCCTGGCCAGCTCGGCTTCCGGATCGCCACCATCCGCTTCCTCACCCTCATCGTCTGAGTCAAACTCAACTGCATCCTCGATCACCAACGCCTCATCACTGAGATCCAGGTCATCATCATCGCGATCTTTAGGGTTGAATGTGGAGACGTCGACAACATCGACCACCTCCATGTCCTTGAGGTTGCGGATCAAGCTGCGAAGGAAATTTGTCCTGATGCCGGCGTCCGGGATTGCCTCCAGGGAGATGGTGCGGGTCGACACATCATTGTCAGTGACAATCTCGATCTGGGAATACAACTGATCGGTGATGTCCTTGAATTTCTCGTTCATTGGGCCAGTGATTTTCCAGCCGCTGCCCTGCTTCTCAAGGATGACCTCCGCCGTCTTCTCGACGACCTGGCGGAACTCAGCCTGGCTCAGATCAAGCTTCTGGTATTTGACGGTGAGCTTGAGCTGATCGCCATGGATGGCTACTTCAGCCTGCTCGTGCTGGTCATCCACAAGCCACTCTTTGACGGAGGTCAACGCGTCGGTCAGCTGATCTTTTGTAACCGCCGTAGTGACGACCACGTTTGTGGTTTTCTCTCGACTGTCACGACCACCTACCAGGAGCGACAGATTCCGATAGTCGTAGTAGTCATGGAACAGGGCACTGAACCGATTGGCCAGGAATTTTTTGTCTGACTCGTTGGAGATCACGATTCCTCTGGAAAGGAAGACCTTCCGGAGCTCAGCACTCGTCAGACTTCGCTGCGTGAGCGCGTCATAGATCGCTTTGTCGGACGCGAAGTACAGGCTACCCATTCTCATGTCAGTCTCGCTCCCAACCGATCGCTTCGGGCTTATAGTTCGGAATCGCGTGATTCACGATGTCCAGTTCGATCGCCTGCAGTTTCCGCTTGCGATTCTCGTCTTCGCCCCACTCAGTGACGTAGCTGTTAATGGCAGCGTTGAAATTGCTGAGGATGCTGCTGTGATGGTAACGATTGGCGACCCGGATCCGGATCTTCAAGTCTTTGTTGGCATTGAGGATCTGGAACCTGGACAGGGCGTCAAAGAGGTACCGGAATTCGATCTCACTGCTGCCATCGCGGCGATAGTAGATCAGGTAGCCTTCGCTATACGTTTCAGTCAGCTCCATGGCCTTTTCGCAGTACGAGATCACCTCCTTGTGGTGGATGATCATGTACGGCGAAGCGATGAGCTCAGCAGTGGCTGCACGCTCCCAGTACTCGCCACTGGCCTTGTGCAAAACGAGATCAGGGTAATAGAAGGTGTAGTTGTCCTTCGGAAATGTCCCTGCCGCCCTGAGGGCATTCACATCGACCTGCAGCGTCTTCAGGTAATTGATCAGTGAAGGCTCGACGATATGAATCTGCTGAGAGTCCTTGATGTGCAGGTTCTCGCCCTTGTAGTCCTTGAAGTGATCGTAGAAATTCTTGTCGTACTCGTCGTCGTGGTTGTACACGAACAGCATCCCACGAACCTCATACCTCTCACGCTTGGCCAAGTGGTAGCGCGTCTGCCACTCCGTCGAGGCACGCGCACAGTCGATGGTCTTGCCCAGGGATTTCAAGGCCTTCTTGATCGAGTCCAGCGTGATTGAGCCCACCGCGTAGCTCTTCAAGTCGGTATGAAGGTAGACGGCTTTGTTCAGATAAGGGTCTGCGTACTTGAACACCACGTCAGTGGGGTGCGTGTGCTCAGACTTCTTCAAGGGCGCGTGTGTTTCCTTCTTCACACAGCCGAAGTTGAGGTTCGCCGGCCCCTCTTTCTTCCAGCGGAAGAAGCTGAAGATCTCGTTGGAAACGAGCTCCGCGAGCCTCGCAATTTTTTCGGTTTCGCCGCCTGACATGGTCGTTCCTGTCACGAAATAAGTGCGCAGGAACGGATGCGACCAGGGATTAAAAGCCCTTGCCGGGAAGGTGCGTCCTGCGGTGGGTATGGCTTCATGCCAGTACAAATTACCGCAAAACGCTGAAGCCGACCATCGTGACATCACCCCCCGATAAGGCTGTTCGTCGGGTTGGCAGCAGCTGATTCACCCCTAGCGCATCGCGAAAGTGGACAAAAAGTCATGAAATTGATGATGAGACCGCACTGGTTGCTCAACGACATGGGTTGGCGGGTTACTGGGGCGAAGGGAGGCTGTGAGCCCTTTATTACGCGGCTTCGCGGGAGCAAGGGAGGGGTTCAAGGCCGTGCTGAGTAGCACGATAAGGCGATAAAAATACAAACAAAGACATAAAAATCCTAAAAATAAGAACTTTTTGTCATTTCAAATTTTACTTTACAGTCAATACCATCCTGCTTCCCAGATTACACCACGAATCAGGAGCGTTGTCAATATATGCGTAAATCGAAGATTGCCTTGGTTGGCCAGGGCTCGAATCCACCCCCCAAGGCCCCGAAAAAGCAATCAACTGCCGGTAATAGCATCGAGGCGATGCACAGCCTAACGCGAATCAAGTGCGAACCACCCAGGCTCTACGAGACAGCTACAGGTGCACCGTTGGATTTCTACAATGAGTTCACCGAGCACCTTTGGGGCGAGATTGGCATCAGTTGCTCGCGCAACGCGGCCATTGCGATGGAGAGAGGTGGGCGGGTCTTCACCGAGTTCCTCTACGAAACCGGCGCCCTCTCTGGCCGACTCGACCCTGCGACTGCATCGAAAACCATGCACCTTTTCCCGTCATATCTCATCGACGGTGCGCAGGCCAAAGACCCGATCGTCCGCCAGGCATTCATCCGAACGGGCCGCAAAAAGATCTCCCCCAAGTCTGCCGGGCAGTACATCGCAGGCGCAAATCGCATGCTGAAAGTCTGCAGCACAATCACCTTTGAGCAGGCAGAACTGACCTCCGTGCTGACCGGCCTGCCTCCCCAGACTCAAACCAATGCGCTGCCGGAACTCAATCCCAGGCTGCGCAGCCCTCAGGAATTAGCTCAAATCCATGCCCACACGCTGCAGGTCAAACCCACCCTTGGTGCCGGCGCAAAGGTAGCCCGAGGCGGCCTGCGCGCCCCTAAGGTCAAGAAAGATCGGAAGGCCAAACACATTGGCCTCCCACATATCCTACCCATGCTTGAGAACGCCCCAACGCCATTGGACGGTTTGATCTGGAGCTTGGGGCTTGGCAGCCTGAGGCTCTCCGAGGCGGTTGGGGTTCGCCTGGAGGACGTTGATGTTCGCAAGAGGATCATTCGCGTAGAAGACCCTGATGGCCTGCGTGATACGACGAACAAGGAAAGCTTTGGGTTCAAAGGTCGCAAAACTGCTGTCGTGACGATGTTCGAGCCGTTCAAATCCATTTTCTGGCAGAAGCTGGCTGATTACATGGCTGTGCGCCCCTGCTCCGACAGCCCATGGCTACTGCTATCGCTTGATGAAGAAACCTACGGTGTACCTCTCTGCGAGCTCAATTCGAACACCGTCAACAAGGCGATCAACCGCCGCATTCAAGCCACCCAGAAGAAACTGAAGTTCGTCGCCCCCCAGGGAAACTACTCGTCCCACGACTTCCGGCACCTTTTCGGCGTGTGGGCGCGCAACTACGTTATGGTGCCAGGCCGACCTAAGCCGGGCCTCGATCTACCTGAAATCCAGTTGCTGATGGGGCACGCCGACCTCCGGAGTACCGAGATCTATGCCGCAGATCTGGGCATCAACACCCTTGTGGACGTCGATGCTGCCAACGAACTCGTGTACCACCAAGGCAAGGGCGAAAGCATTGACCACTACCGTGGACTGGCCTACGCGCGTTTGAGCGAAGAACTGCTTGAGCGGGGCCCAGAAGCGTGATCAACACCACCGACAGTATCACCCTGCACGGCGATGATGTCCTTGAGAGTGCTGCGGCAATCCTGGAGGAGCTGGCTCAGAAAGCCATGGAGGCCGAGAAGGTTGCGGGGAAAGCCAATCCCGAGCTTCTGAAGGATATGCAAGCCAGACATCGCCTGGCCTTAACCATCTTCCTGAGGCATCGGAAAGGTCGAGCTTTGACCTATCTGGAACTCACGACCCTCTACAGGCTCTGCCTCGTACCGGACAAACAGCTCGATCTTGCAATGCCCTTGTACGTGCAGCTTACGGGCGAGCATACGCCACCTCCCAAAGATGTAAGCGGACTTCGCATCCCCATTCGGGCTATGTTCGTACTCTTATGGTCGAAGGGAAACGCCACCCTCCCCTATAGCTTCAACCTGAGTGGTGTATGGCCCAAGTATCCCGAGATGATTGACAGATCTGAGGGTTTCATTCACGAGATCACTGGACTTAAGGAGTCGCATCAGAAGCGCTGCAGTCGAACATTTCAGTATCGCGTTAACTGGAAAAAACCTGAAGATGTGATATTCGAAGAGTTATGGGAGGCAGCTCCTGCAGTTGTTGACAAACAACGCCAAATAAAAAGCAAAGCTAAGAAGGGCAGTATATGCCTTCACTTTTCTTATTTGTCTTGGCTGCACCTATTCGCCCAAAAATATCCGGCGATTGTAAGCCCTGATCAAGCGCGACTGCTTGAGGGCTATCATACTCACTTAAGCACGACAAGGATTGAAGAATCGAGCGCCGAAATCAGAAAATCTTATGCGGAGTTTGCAAAACACTGGGGGTCGATCGACCCTAATCAATCAAAAAGCGAAAACCTCAAATGGAGAAGGGCACGCTATAACTCAGGGCTGGATGGCCGCAAGAAGAGGAACCAAAAAAAATCTGAGGAAAAACTTGCCCGCAATACAATAAGCTGGGAAGCGCAGAGTGTACTCTCTCCCGAAGAGTACGCGGTTCTGCCTGGTCGCAGGCGACCCACCAACGGTACATACGAATGGATTGAGGGTTATTACAACACCCCACAAAACCCGCACATTGAGGAAAATTTACTCTCATGGATCAAAGCAGGAAATCTGCATTTTGGCCATATCGAAGAACTCGCGAAGACCACTCGCCGGCAAGAGATTGGATATATTCATATCTTGATGGACTACCTGGGCAGGTATCTGCCCGCATGGCTGAGCAAACATCCAGAAAGCGGTATCGAATTCCCGACCAATATTGAGGAGTTCCATCGCTCCATATTTTGGCATCGCACGAGCAAAAACACCAAGCTCACTAACAACGAAGATAACTCCGAGGTCGATCTTCCCCGCACGCTGATGCAGTTCTATGACCTCAAGCGGAGCATTAAAACCAAAGCACACTTCATCTTTTCTGTATGGCGATTTTTTGAGATCGCGATAGCGAACAGTAGCGACTTACTGCCAAACGGCAAAGTACTGATCAGCGGGCCATACAAAAACCCAGTCCATCCAGAGCTGGACTCACCCGGAAGTGGCCCGTCGGGAAAAAGTGACAAGGTTCCCTTGCCCATTAACTCCATGATGATGGTTGAAGCCTACATGTTGGCACTCGATGCGGTCGGAGTCGAACTCCAGCACAAATGCATCAAAGGCTTATTGAGTTTCCAAGACACCTTGGATCTGAAAAACAGCGTCTGGATTGACATTGAGAAATACGGAATTTCGTACTCCATCAAACTGTGGAACCCTGATGGCAGTTCTGAAGCCATGGAGATCCCCCTCAAAAAAGTCATCAACGCGTACTCTTGGAAGAATGAAAAGTTCAAATCCAGCAACGGGGAAGTATACGTACCATGGTTGTCTCAGGTGAGGATGCTCACGGTGGCCCTGTTTTCTGGCCTACGCTTGCAAAATTGCCAATGGCTAGATGTTCGCAGCTTCGATAAATATTATGATCATTCCCTGAGGGGGAGTCTGAGCAGCTGTATTCTCTATGTCAACACGGACAAAAACGGCAATAGCCGTCCTGTGACTTTGCCTTACAAAGTCATGGACGTGCTGCTTCAAGAGCGCCATTTCCAGACAAAAGAATACGGCAAAAAATACAAGGGCGTTTATTACGAAAAAGACCCCAATAGCACTAATAAATATAAAAAAATCCACCCCCTTTTCAGGAGTCCGTGGCTCGAAAACGGCGCACCGTTTTCCGATGCATCATACGCCCTCAAGTGGACGTTGATACTTCGGGGCTTTCAGGAGGTGTACAACAGCTTCGTATCCCCTGAAAATTGCCATGAGTTCGTGGAGCAAACAGCCAGTGGGAATTGGTCAGCAGTACACACTCCCCATGCGTTGCGTGCGACGTGGATTACTCATCGCCGCATTTATGCCTACCTCGACTACGCCATTATCGGAGGACAAGTCGGCCACGCACAGCAGTACACGTCCGCTCATTACGTAGTTCCGACTAAGCAAGAAACGCTGGCACTGATTGATTCCGCCAACAAAGCGGTTTCGGCGCACGCATTCGCGGCTCTGACCGGGCGGCCTCCCGCCCCGTCATCGCCCGACTCAGCCCTAGTCAAAGGCTGGACACAGCATCGTGAAGAGACCGCGCGCGACCAGCATCTTGTCTCTGTAATCCCTGATATTTTGGACGCTGAGGAAACTGGCCTGGATTTGATTGCCAGCACAAAAACTCAGCGCATCAAATTTCTAGACTGTTGCATGTGCGCACTTGATGGCGAGTGCCCAAAAAAACTGATGGCTTTCACCCGGAAGGCTCGTACCTGTGGTATCTGCCCTTACGCTGTCTTCGGTGTCGACCACCTGCCTGGCCTTAACGCAAAAGTCCGCGACCTTGCTAACCGTGCTGAAAACCTCAAACCTAGGCTACAGCAGACACTAAAGTACCAGCCCAACTCATCCAACGCCGAGATAATTTACGACGAACTTTCGCTGTGCACCCTGGAGCTGGCTGGCTATCGTCAAGTCATCCAAATTCTCGAAAAAAAATGGCGAGAAGAAAAATTTCCCAAAGGCTACATCGCTCGTCATCGCGACCTTGCGAATGCTGTTCGTCACAGTGTCGATATGGCAGATCCCAAGCAGCGCGTTATTTCGATGCTGATAGACGCCTCCCAGTTCCCAGCCTTCGCTTCAGAACATTACCCCCTGATTCTTGATGAGTTGGCACGTAATCCCGAATTCCTCCAGGTTGCCAACCAACCATTCGAGGAAAGGGAAATCTACATCGGGCAGATCTTGTCGATCATGGGCGGTACAGGCCTTACATTTGAGGAAATCTCCGCGTATGCGCTGAGCAAGCCCTCCGCCCTCCTCCTCAACCATCAAGACTCAATGGCAGGGGCAAATTGAGATTACCAGGCGAGCTCGTGTGTCCAAGTTAGGTGAATTGGCCAGGCGAGCTTGCAGGACTGCGCGAGACTGACCATGAAAAGAACACCCACTAAAGCTCCGAC
>NZ_JAIQWX010000095.1 GCF_020164475.1 Pseudomonas sp. REP124
TGCCCGCGATGAGGCCATCATGTTCAAAGCAAATCCCGAGGCTGGCCCCGGTAGCTCTATCAGCGCTGAACAACCCGCAGTGCGTTCTGTTCTTTCGGCAGAACCCGCTTGGCAACAACGTAATGTTTTTCCCAGTACGGCTTCTTCAAGGTATCGATGCTCACCGACTTGCCACGGCGAGGTGCGTGGATGAAGCGGTCGTTACCCAGGTAGATGGCAACGTGATTGACTCGACGGCTCTTGATGTTGAAGAAAATCAGGTCGCCGGGCTTGAGGTCGGCGCGCTCGACTTTCTCGCCGTGACCGCTGGCCATGGCGTTGGACGTGCGTGGCAGGTCGAAGGTGGCGTCGTTGAACGCGTATTTCACCAGACCGCTGCAGTCGAAACCTTTGCTCGGGCTGCTGCCGCCCCAACGGTACGGAGTACCGAGGACATTAACAGCGCGGCTAAGCACGTTGCTGCTTTCCTTGGTCGCCATTGGCGGAACCAGGCCGCTTTTGCTGCTGCTCAGTTGAGGAGCGGTTTTGACCGATTTCTTGCTTTTGCTCGAAGGACCCGAAGCATGGGATTTTGGGGTGTAACCATTAACGTTCGGAAGACGTTGCTCACGATTGGTGGCGTGGGCGGCCAGTGGCAATAATAGGCAAATGGTTAGCCATGTCTTAAAAAATGGACGCATCAGGCAGGGCTCGTATTGGTTAGCGCGAAACTTTATAACAGCTTTTTTTTGATTCCCGAGGCCGTTGGTCGATTCCACTTTGGTCTAACGGAACCAAATAAGCGTCAAATTGACGCAATTGTCGGACAGGAGTCAGGTGGTACAAGGGTTTCACGGGTCACAAGGTAGCACCTGCCATCCGTCGGCCACTCGTAAAAAAGTCACAAAGATTTAAAGAATATTTATCTATCGCGTGAATTGAGGTCATTCATGAACCCCTATCAGCAGTCCGCTGTTCAGCAAGACACCCACAGCAAAGTGATCGGTTATCTGCTGTGGATTTTCGGTTTTACCGGGGCTCACCGCTTTTATTACGGCAAGCCGGTGACCGGGACGATCTGGTTTTTCACCCTCGGTTTGCTGGGCATAGGCTGGCTGATCGACGTGTTCCTGATCCCGGCCATGGACCGTGAAGCGGACCTGCGCTTCACCGCCGGGCCCATCGAATACAACGTGGCGTGGATTCTGCTGACGTTTCTCGGGGTGTTCGGCGTGCACCGGATGTATCAGGGCAAGTGGATCAGCGGTCTGATCTACCTGCTGACGGGCGGGTTGTTCTTCGTGGGGGTGCTGTATGACTTCTGGACGCTGAATGACCAGGTTTCGTTGCGTAACTCTCAGAGCCGGGTGACCTTTCAGTAACCCATCGCGAGCAGGCTCGCTCCCACACAGGATCTGTGAACGACACAAATCCCCTGTGGGAGCGAGCCTGCTCGCGATTGCGGTGGGCGGTGGTTACGCCTGATGGCTGATCCGGCCATCCACCAGGGTATAACGCACTACGCCCGGCAGGCTGTGACCGATGAACGGGCAGTTCTCGCCCTTGGACAGCCAGGTCTCACCGGCGACGGTCGAGGCTGCCGGGTCGAACAGCACGATATCCGCCGCACCACCCACCGCCAGCTTGCCCGCCGGCAGGCGCATTGCTTCGGCAGGGCCGGCACTCAGGCGTGCCAGCAGCGTCGGCAGATCCAGCAAGCCATCCTCAACCAGCGTCATCGCCAGCGGCAGCAGCAGTTCAACGCTGCTGATGCCCGGCTCGGTGGCGCCGAACGGTGCCAGTTTCGCGTCGCGTTCGTGGGGCTGGTGATGGCTGGAGATGGCCGAGACCACCCCGGACTTCACCGCTTCACGCAGACCGTCGCGGTCGGCGCGGGTGCGCAGCGGCGGCTGGACGTGATAGAGGCTGCTGAAGTCGATCAATGCTTCATCGGTCAGGATCAGCTGGTACAGCGCCACATCGGCGGTGACCTTCAAACCACGGGCCTGAGCCTGGGCGATCAGCGCGACGCCGCGAGCACTGGTGAGCTGGCTGAAGTGTGCACGCACGCCGGTCTGCTCAACCAGCAGCAGATCCCGGGCCAGGGCCACGGTTTCGGCGGTTTCCGGAATGCCCGGCAGGCCTAGGAAGCTCGCGGTCGGGCCTTCGTGGGCCAGGCCGCCATCGGCCAGATCGTGATCCTGCGAGTTGAAAATCACCGTCAGGTCGAAAGTAGCCGCGTAGTCAAGCGCCCGGCAGAGGGTGCGGGTGTTGCGGAAGCTCTCCAGGCCGTTGCCGAAGGCCACGCAGCCGGCGTCGCGCAGGGCGACCAGTTCGGCCAGCTGTTCGCCGTCCAGGCCTTTGCTCAAGGCGCCGATCGGGAACACCTTGGTGTTGTCGGCTTCGCGGGCGCGGTCGAGGATCAGTTCGGCCACGGCCGAGGTGTCCAGCACCGGCTTGGTCTTGGGCGGGCAGCACAGGCTGGTCACGCCACCGGCTGCTGCGGCGCGGGTTTCGCTGACGATCGAACCCTTGCGGCTGTAGCCCGGTTCGCGCAGGGCGACGTTGAGGTCGACCAGGCCAGGTGCGGCCACCAGGCCTTTGGCGTCGATGGTGTCGACCGCGACGAAACCGGCTGGCGCGGCGCCAAGGGCGACGATCTTGCAGGCTTCGATGTGGATATCGGTGACCTGATCCAGGCCGCTGGCCGGATCGATGACGCGGGCGCCAAGAATACTGAGCTTCACTGCACGTTCTCCTGCTCGAATTGACGCTGCGCGGTCTGCCCGCTCATGGCCATGGACAGCACGGCCATACGAATCGCGATGCCGTAGGTCACCTGGTTGAGGATCACCGAGTGCGGACCGTCGGCCACAGCCGACTCAATCTCCACGCCACGGTTGATCGGCCCCGGGTGCATCACGATGCAATCGGGCTTGGCGCCGGCCAGGCGCGCGGTGGTCAGGCCGAACAGGCGGTAGAACTCGCCTTCGCTCGGCAGCAGGCCGCCGGTCATGCGCTCACGCTGCAGGCGCAGCATGATCACCACGTCAACGTCCTTAAGGCCTTCGGTCATGTCGGTGTAAACCTTCACGCCGTATTGCTCGACGCCGATCGGCAGCAGGGTTTTCGGCGCGATCACGCGGATGTCCGGGCAGCCGAGGGTTTTCAGGGCCAGCATGTTCGAGCGCGCGACCCGCGAGTGCAGGATGTCGCCGACGATGGCCACCGAGAGGTTTTCGAAACTGCCCTTGTGCCGGCGGATGGTCAGCATGTCGAGCATGCCCTGGGTCGGGTGGGCGTGACGGCCGTCGCCGCCATTGATGATCGCCACCTGCGGGCACACGTGTTCGGCGATGAAGTGCGCGGCGCCGGAATCACCGTGGCGCACGACGAACATGTCGGCAGCCATGGCTTCCAGGTTGCGCAGCGTATCGAGCAGGGTTTCCCCCTTGCTCGCCGACGATGTCGACACGTTCAGGGTGATCACGTCCGCCGACAGGCGCTGGGCCGCCAGTTCGAAGGTGGTGCGGGTACGAGTGGAGTTCTCGAAGAACACGTTGCACACGGTCTTGCCGCGCAGCAGCGGTACTTTCTTGACCGCCCGGGCGCCGACTTCGAGGAAGGAGTCGGCGGTGTCGAGGATTTCCGTCAGCAGCTCGCGGCGCAGACCGTCGAGCGAAAGGAAATGGCGCAGCTGGCCCTGATCATTGAGCTGCAGCGGGCGCTTGGTTTCTGGAGGCGTCATCGCGAGGGGGACTCTCAATAGGGCGGATTAAAGGGCAAGGTCCTGGATTTCGAGCTCAAGCTCAGGGCCGGACAGTTTCACCCGCTCGTGGGTGGCCAGGGACAGGGTCGCACCCAGCACGTTCGGGCGGATCGGCAGTTCTCCGGCGTCCAGATCGAGCAGGCACACCAGGGTCACGCTGGCCGGACGGCCGTAGTCGAAGAGTTCGTTCATGGCGGCGCGGATGGTCCGGCCGCTCATCAACACGTCATCGATCAGCACCAGATGCTGGCCTTCGATCTCGAACGGCAGTGCCGAGGGGCGCACTTGCGGGTGCAGGCCGTTCTGGCTGAAGTCGTCGCGGTAGAAGGAAACGTCGAGCGTGCCGAGGGGCTCATCGCTGCCCAGCTCCTTGAGCAGGGCCTGGGCGACCCAGACGCCGCCGGTACGGATACCGATGTAGCGCGGTTCGCTGATGCCACGGTGTTCCAGGTGTGCCTTGAGGCTGATCGCCATCTGGCTGATCAGTTCGGCGGGATTGGGCAGGCTCATGGTTGCTCCTTCTTGGGCCCGAGGCCGGTGCTGCTGGAAGTGGCTCGGGGTATCACTAAAAGAGCCGCTAGGCGGCTCTTCGGGTTTAAGTGCATCAGGTTTCGAACAGCGCGCCGTTTTCGTCGAGCCAGCCTTGCAGCAGCAGGGCGGCGGCGATGGCGTCGACCGGGTTGTCGCGGTAGCTGCCTTTCTGTCCGCCCCGGGCCAGGCGTTCGCCCTTGGCTTCGTAGGTGGTCAGGCGTTCATCGTGGGTATAGAAGGGCAGGTTGAAACGGCCGTTGAGGCGACGGGCGAATTTCTCCGCACGCACGCACATGTCGCTGGGCGTGCCGTCCATGTTCAGCGGCAGGCCGACCACTACGGCGTCAGGCTTCCACTCTTTAATGAGGGCTTCGACCTGATCCCAGTCGGGAATGCCGTTCTGCGCCTTCAAGGTGCACAGCTCGCGGGCCTGGCCGGTAATCACCTGGCCGACCGCTACGCCGATCTGTTTGGTGCCGTAATCAAAACCCAGGATCAACCGCAGGGCCATCAGGCGTGCCCCGCCTGGCTGGTAAGCAGGCTCAAGTTGACGCCAAGGTGCTTGGCCGCCGCTTCCAGACGCAGCTCGCTGCTGGTGTTGAACAGGATGTTGGCGTCGAACGGGCAGGTCAGCCAGGCGTTCTGCGACAGTTCGGACTCCAACTGCCCCGCTTCCCAGCCGGCGTAACCGAGGGCGATCACGCTTTTCGCCGGGCCGACGCCATCGGCGATGGCGAACAGCACGTCCTGGGATGTCGACAGGGACAGATCGCCTTCCAGATCAACGGTCGCCTGATAGGACTGTCCCGATGGATGCAGGACAAAACCGCGATCGGTCTGCACGGGTCCGCCGATGAAGATCGGTACATGCTGGCAGAGGGCAGGCGGCTCGATATCGGGGCGCAGTTGCTCAAGGATGTCGGCCAGATTCAGGTCTTGCGGACGGTTGACCACCAGCCCCATGGCGCCATTGGCCGTGTGCTCGACGATATACGTCAAGGTGTGGGCAAAGTTCGGGTCGGCCATGTGAGGCATGGCGATCAGGAAGTGATGCTTGAGGTAGCTGGGGCTGACGTTTTTCATGACCGCTAGTGTGGCGTTCGAGGGGCGAACTGACAAGCTGGGGATGCACCTGAAAACGAATTCAACCCCACCCAACTGTAGGAGCGAGCTTGCTCGCGATGAACCTGAGAGCGCCGCGGGGTGTCAGGCTTCCAGCGTTATCGTTGACGACCATCGCGAGCAAGCTAGCTCCTACAGGGGATGGGCGTTGGCCGATCGTTCCCACAAGGTGATTGGTGTGGGGGTCAATTGCTGGAAAGGCGGTCGCCGCGGGCAAATTTCCAGGTCCGGATGATTTCCAGGCGGTCGATGTCCGACAGGTCGCCGGTGAACGGCGCAAAGGGTGCGGCCAGGCGCACGATGCGCTGGGCGGCCTGGTCCAGCAGCGGTTGTCCGGAGGACTCCAGCACCAGCACTTCATACAGCGAGCCGTCGCGGTTGATCGAGACCATCAGGCGCAGGTTGCCGTAGATCTGTTTGCGCCGGGCTTCGTCGGGATAGTTGAGGTTGCCGATGCGCTCGACTTTCTTGCGCCATTCGTCCTTGTACCAGGCACCTTTGTCGCGCATGGTCGAGGCGGCGCTCAGGCGGTGGATGCGCGGGCGCTTGGCGTACAGCTGCTGTTCATTGGCCAGCTCCGCTTCCAGGCTGGCAATGTCGCTGGACAGTTGCTCGCTGTCGAAGGTCGGCGCGGCCACCGCGGGTTTGGTGACCGGCTTGGGTTCTTCGGTCTTGGTGGCGGCTTTTTTCGGCTTTGGCGCAACGGTGGTCACCGCCGCCTTGGGTGCGGTCTCCTGCACCTCGGGCTTGGCCGCGGGCGGAGGGGTGACCTTCTGCACCTTGTTGTCCTGGAAGGGCGCGACCTCTGTGGTCTTGGGGATGGCCTTCTTATCCAGGGTGCCGCTGCCTTGCTGGTTCTCCTGGGCGAGGAAGTCGGCTTTCTCCGGCTTCTTTTCGCTTTTGAAGGTGGCGAGGGTGATTTCCAGGGTTTTACTGATTTGTTTGGGCTCGACCATCGTGAAACCGACGCCCAGCAGCAACGCCAGATGCACCAGCGCCGCCAGAAACAGGGTAAAACCGAGACGATCAGCCGCGCGCACGCCCGTATGGGCAAGTTCGGCGGGCAGATCGGATGGGAGGGTCATGGCAAAAAAACCAACATCGCGTTTTTCACAGGCCGGGCATGATAACGCAATGTTGGTTTTTAGCTTCAAGCTTCAAGTGGCAAGCGACAAACTGTTTGTCAGGCCTTTTTGGCTTGCAGCTTCTTCTCAATGGCATCCATCAGCATGCCGCCAATGTCAGTGCCGAAGGCGTTGTCGATTTCGCGGATGCAGGTCGGGCTGGTGACGTTGATTTCGGTCAGGTGCTCGCCGATCACGTCCAGGCCCACGAACAGCAGGCCTTTCTCGCGCAGGGTCGGACCGACCTGGGCGGCGATCCAGCGATCTTTCTCGCTCAGCGGACGGGCTTCGCCACGGCCTCCGGCGGCGAGGTTGCCACGGGTTTCGCCCGCGGCAGGGATGCGCGCCAGGCAGTAATCCACAGGCTCGCCGTCGATCATCAGGATGCGCTTGTCGCCATCCTTGATCGCCGGCAGGTAGGCCTGGCCCATGATCTGCTGGTTACCCAGGGCAGTCAGGGTTTCCAGAATCACCGACAGGTTCGGATCGCCGGCGCGGTGACGGAAGATCGACGTGCCACCCATGCCGTCCAGCGGCTTGAGGATCACGTCGCCGTGCTTGGCGGCGAAATCACGCAATACATCGGCGCGACGGCTAACGATGGTCGGCGGAGTGCACTGCGGGAACAGCGTGGCGAACAGCTTTTCGTTGCAGTCGCGCAGGCTCTGCGGCTTGTTGACCACCAGCACGCCGGCGGTTTCGGCCTGTTCCAGCAGATACGTGGAATAGACGAACTCCATGTCGAACGGCGGATCCTTGCGCATCAGGATCACGTCCAGATCGCTCAGCAGGGCATCCTGCTCGGCTTCCAGTTCGAACCATTTCTCCGGGTTGGCAAATACCTTGAGCGGACGCATGCGCGCCCGGGCCTGGCCTTCGGCCTGGTAGAGGTCGCGCTGTTCCATATAGAACAGTTCCCAGCCGCGCTTCTGCGCAGCCAGCAGCATGGCCAGCGAGCTATCCTTTTTATAGGAGATGCTTGCGATAGGGTCCATGACAATCCCGACGCGAACGCCCATGGGGTCTTTCCTCAGATAGGGAGGGCAAAAAAGGTCCAACTGTGGGAGCGAGCCTGCTCGCGATGGTGTATCTGCTACATGGGTGTCGACTGACACTCCATCGCGAGCAGGCTCGCTCCCACAGGGAACAACATCAGCCCAAAGGACACGAAAAAGTGGCGTCAGAGTGGCGCCGAGTGTGTTCCCGGTCAAGGAAAAACCACCGCACCGGTCGGCCGATAGATTGGCATGGGAGACTGTGCTAAAAAGGCTGCCAAGTGGTACTGGCCCTTGCGTATCAAGGGCTTCGAGCCTTCCGGTTACCGGAAATGGACAAATAGATTCGCAAAGGCGACGGCAGAGCATTTATGGAACAGCATTCCAGCGCCTTGAAGGTCATGGTGATCGACGATTCGAAAACTATTCGCCGCACCGCCGAAACGCTGCTCAAAAACGTCGGTTGTGAGGTCATTACGGCCATCGACGGCTTCGATGCGCTGGCCAAGATTGCCGATAACCATCCCGGCATCATCTTCGTCGACATCATGATGCCGCGCCTGGATGGCTATCAGACCTGCGCCCTGATCAAGAACAACAGTGCCTTCAAGTCCACGCCGGTGATTATGCTGTCGTCTAAGGACGGGCTGTTCGACAAGGCCAAGGGGCGCATCGTCGGTTCCGATCAATTTTTGACCAAGCCTTTCAGCAAGGAAGAACTGCTCAACGCGATCCAGGCCCATGTTCCGGGCTTCGCCGCCGTTTTGCCGCAGTAAGACACCTACAGTGACGCTCGGCCAACGGGCCCTGCGTCGACAAGAATGGGGAAGACCATGGCACGTATTCTGATCGTCGATGACTCGCCGACTGAAATGTACAAACTGACCGGCATGCTGGAAAAGCACGGTCATGAAGTCCTGAAAGCCGAAAACGGCGCGGACGGCGTGGCCCTGGCCCGCCTGGAAAAACCCGATGCTGTGCTGATGGACATCGTCATGCCGGGCCTGAACGGCTTCCAGGCGACTCGCCAGCTGACCAAGGACCCGGAAACCGGGCACATCCCGGTGATCATCATCACCACCAAGGATCAGGAAACCGACAAGGTCTGGGGCACTCGCCAGGGCGCGAAGGATTACCTGACCAAGCCGGTGGACGAAGAAACCCTGCTCAAAACCCTGAATAACGTGTTGAACGGTTGATCGCACGGTCATGACCGAGTCGCTGACGGCTTTCGAGTTGCTGCTGCAGATCGACCAGCGCTGTCGCCTGCTCGCGGCCGAATTGCCGTCGCAGCCAACCGGCCAGGACCACTGGAGCGGCATCGGTTTTCGACTGGGCGATCACTGCTACGTCGCGCCCATGAGCGAAGTCAGCGAAGTGCTGCACGAACCGCGTTTTACCCAGGTGCCGGGGGTCAGGTCCTGGGTCAAGGGCGTGGCCAACCTGCGCGGACGCTTGCTGCCGATCATGGACCTGGGTGGGTTCCTGGGGCATGAACTGTCCACAGCACGCCGGCAGCGGCGGGTGTTGGTGGTGGAGCATCAGGAGGTGTTCGCCGGGCTGATGGTCGATGAAGTCTTCGGCCTGCAGCATTTTGCCCAGGATAGCCTGGAACCGGTGGATACGCTGGACGGCCCGATGGCGCCGTTCATTCAGGGCCGCTTCGAGCGCGAGCAGAGTTGGCAGGTGTTCAGCCCTTTTGCGCTGGCGCAGTCACAAGGGTTCATGAACATCGCGATATAACGAACACGCAGGGCCTCCTGTAGCAGCTGCCGAAGGCTGCGTCCGAGGGCGAAGCCCTCGCAGAATCAGGTTATGCAATTTTCCAGATGTACCGCGATATCAGGATTTACGACCGCTGCGCGGCCGGACGCAGGCTTCGCCAGCTGCTACAAGGGTTCGTCGTTTCGGGTGAGTAATCGCGTCAGAGAAATCAGCAGTCAGGCGAAGACCGATGATAAAAGCTAAAACAGGCAAGCCAATGGAAGGGTCGCGCAGTCGTTCACAGATCATCGCGCTGTTCATCGCGTTGATCATTTTCATCATGTTGCTGTTCGCCAACTTCGCCTACCTCAACACCCAGGCCACGTACGACAAGCAGTACATCGGACACGCCGGCGAACTGCGCGTGCTGTCCCAGCGCATTGCCAAGAACGCCACCGAAGCCGCCGCCGGCAAGGCCGCGGCGTTCAAGTTGCTCAGCGATGCGCGCAATGACTTTGCCCAGCGCTGGAGTTATCTGAAAAAAGGCGACCCCGCCACCGGCCTGCCGCCGGCGCCGCCAGCCGTGCGCCCGGAAATGCGCGCGGTGCAACTGGACTGGGAACGCCTGCTGAAAAACACCGACGCTATCCTCACCAGCGAGCAGACCGTGCTCTCGCTGCATCAGGTCGCCGCGACCCTGGCCGAAACCGTGCCGCAGTTGCAGGTCGAATACGAAAAAGTCGTGGAAATCCTCCTGCAACGGGGTGCTCCCGCGGCCCAAGTGGCGATGGCCCAGCGTCAGTCGCTTCTGGCCGAGCGCATCCTTGGCGCAGTGAACACGGTGCTGTCCGGCGATGAAAACTCCCAGCAGGCCGCCGACGCCTTCGGTCGCGATGCCGCGCGTTTCGGCCAGGTGCTCAACGGCATGCTGAACGGCAACGTGGCATTGCGGGTCAGCCAGGTCGAAGATCGCGATGCGCGGGCGCGCCTGATGGAGATTTCCGAACTGTTCGAATTCGTCTCCGGCTCCGTGGATGAAATCCTCGAAACCTCCCCCGAACTGTTCAAGGTCCGCGAGTCGGCCACCAACATTTTCAGCCTGTCGCAAACCCTGCTCGACGAAGCCTCGCACCTGGCCAGCGGTTTCGAAAACCTCGCCGGCGGGCGCGACACCGACACCATCGGCGGCTATGTGCTGGGCCTGGCGGCGCTGGCGTCGATTATCCTGATCGGCATGGTCATGGTCCGCGAAACCAACCGCCAGTTGCGGGAAACCGCCGAGAAGAACGAACGCAACCAGAACGCGATCATGCGCCTGCTCGATGAGATCGAGGACCTGGCCGACGGCGACCTGACCGTGACCGCCTCGGTGACCGAAGACTTCACCGGGACCATCGCCGACTCCATCAACTATTCCGTGGACCAACTGCGCGATCTGGTGGCGACCATCAACCTCACCGCCGGGCAGGTCGCCGCCGCCGTGCAGGAAACCCAGGCCACCGCCATGCACCTGGCCCAGGCCTCCGAACATCAGGCCCAGCAGATCAGCGAGGCCTCCACCGCGATCAACGACATGGCCGAATCCATCGATCAGGTCTCGGCCAACGCCGCCGAATCCTCGGCGGTAGCCGAGCGCTCCGTGGAAATCGCCAACAAGGGCAACGAAGTGGTGCACAACACCATCCACGGCATGGACAACATTCGCGAGCAGATCCAGGACACTGCCAAGCGCATCAAGCGCCTGGGCGAGTCGTCCCAGGAAATCGGCGACATTGTCAGCCTGATCGATGACATTGCCGATCAGACCAACATCCTGGCCCTCAACGCGGCGATCCAGGCGTCCATGGCCGGCGACGCCGGGCGCGGTTTTGCGGTGGTGGCCGACGAAGTACAGCGGTTGGCGGAACGTTCATCGGCGGCAACCCGGCAGATCGAGACGCTGGTGCGGGCGATCCAGACCGACACCAACGAAGCGGTGATTTCCATGGAGCAGACCACCACCGAAGTGGTGCGCGGCGCGCGTCTGGCGCAGGATGCCGGTGTGGCCCTGGAGGAAATCGAAGGCGTATCCAAAACCCTCGCGGCGCTGATCCAGAGCATTTCCAACGCCGCACAACAACAGACGTCGTCTGCCGGCCAGATTTCCCTGACCATGAACGTGATCCAGCAGATCACCACGCAGACGTCGTCCGGCTCCACCGCCACTGCCGAGAGCATCGGCAACCTGGCGAAAATGGCCAGCCAGCTGCGCCGTTCGGTGTCCGGTTTCACCTTGCCGGCCACCAAGGAGCCGGTGACGGACAACGCTTGAACCGCCCATGGGCGCTTGAACCTTGAATGAAGTGGGATGTGGAGTGGTTATGGGTGATCGGCACGACTATGTGGCCCTCGAATGGGTCAAGGGCGAGATTGCCGAAACGCTGAAGCAGGCTCATCACGCGATCGAAACCTTGCTTGATGACCCGCAGGCGACGCACGCCCTGAGCGATTGCCTGGCGTGCATCCATCAGGTTCACGGCAGTTTGCAGATGGTCGAGTTCTACGGCGCGGCCCTGCTCGCCGAAGAAATGGAGCATCTGATCGTCGCCCTGCAGAACGATCGCGTCAGCCATCGTGACGAAGCGCTGCACCTGATGCTCCAGGCCCTGGGGCAATTGCCGATCTACCTTGACCGGGTCCAGAGTGCGCGCCGCGATCTGCCGCTGGTGGTGCTGCCGTTGATCAACGACCTGCGCAGCGCTCGGGGTGAAAGTCTGCTCTCGGAAACCAGCCTGTTCAGCCCGCAACTGCCGGATTTGCCGCCCTTGAACGCCGAGGAACTGGCGCTGCTGGAACCTGCTGATCTGCCCAATGTGCTGCGCAAGTTGCGGCAGATGCTGCAAATGGCCTTGGCAGGTCTGCTGCGCGAGGAAGACGGCGACACCAACCTTGGCTATCTGACCAAAGTCTTTTCCCGCCTGGAAAACCTGTGTGGCAACGCGCCCCTGAGCCCGCTGTGGCAAGTGGCTTCGGCGCTGGTCGAAGGCATGCGCGACGGCGTGATCGCCAACAGCCCGGCGCTGCGCAGCCTGTTCAAGGACGCCGACAAGGAACTCAAGCGCCTGCTCGAACAGGGTATTGCCGCGATCAATCAGCCGGCGCCGCTGGAGCTGCTCAAGAGTTTGCTGTTCTACATAGCCAAGGCCGAACACCCCACCGGGCAGATGCTGACCATGAAAGAACGCTACGGATTGGATGATGCGCTGCCGGACAGCGCGATGGTCGATGAAGAGCGCGCACGCCTGGCCGGTCCCGACCGCGATGCCATGCGTTCGGTGCTCGCGGCCCTGTGCGAGGAGCTGGTGCGGGTCAAGGAGCGCCTGGACCTGTTCGTACGCAGTGACCGTCAGCACACTTCAGACCTCGACAGCCTTCTCGCGCCCCTGCGGCAGATCGCCGATACCTTGGCGGTGCTGGGTTTCGGCCAGCCGCGCAAGGTCATCATCGACCAGTTGGCGGTGGTGCTGAGCCTGGTCCAGGGCCAGCGCGCCCCCGATGACGCGACCCTGATGGACGTCGCCGGAGCCTTGCTCTACGTCGAGGCGACCCTGGCCGGCATGGTCGGCACCGTCGAGCCCGAGAGCCAGGAAGAAGACGCCCTGCCGACCACCGACCTGACGCAGATCCATCAGATCGTGATCAAGGAAGCGCGCATCTGCCTGCAACAGGCCAAGGACATGATCGTCGACTACATCGACGCCGACTGGGACCGTCAGCATTTGCAGCCGCTGCCGGCCTTGCTGACTCAGGTACGCGGCGCGCTGGCGATGATTGCGCTGAGCCGCGCGGCCAGCCTGGTGGAAACCTGCAATCACTTCATCCGCGAGCATCTGTTGCTTGAGCGGGGCCAGCCGGACTGGCAGGAACTGGACAGCCTGGCCGACGTCATCGCCAGCCTCGAGTACTACCTCGAGCGTCTCAACGACGACCCGGAAGCGCCCGGTGAACAGTTGCTCGACATCGCCGAACAAAGCCTGGCGACCCTCGGCTTCTTTCCTGATGAAGAGCCCAGTGAACAACAAGTGCCGGTGCTGGACGATGTGCTCAGCGCCAGTGAAGCGCAGTCCCTGCAATATCAGCAGGAACTGGATGCTCCGGCCATCGCCCAGACTCTGGCCGATGTATTGGCCAGCCCTGTATCGGCCCTCAATCCCCCGGCCAAGACCACGCCCGGCAGCCTGTTGCCGCCGCCCGCAGGCGAAGAGCCGGTGGACGATGAATTGCGCGAAGTGTTCCTCGAAGAAACCGACGAGGTGCTGGAAATCCTTCGCGAGTACCTGCCGCGCTGGTCGATCAACCCCGACAACCGCTCGGCTCTGAGCGAATTGCGCCGCGCCTTCCATACTCTGAAGGGCAGCGGTCGGATGGTTCGTGCGCTGGTGATCGGCGAGCTGGCCTGGGCGGTGGAAAACCTGCTCAACCGGGTACTCGAAGGCAGCGTCGAGCCGGGCGCCACGGTCCAGCAACTGATCGGCGATGTACTGAATGTGTTGCCGGAATTGGTCGCCGAATACGCCGCCCATGCCCAGCGTCAGCGCAGCGATGTCGATCAGATGGCCGCCCGCGCCCATGCACTGGCCAAGGGCGATGAGCCATTGTCCGATGAGGACACGCAAGACGTCTCGGCCCTCGATCCGCTGTTGCTGGAGATCTTCCGCAAAGAAGCGGAAACCCATTTGAGCGCGATCAATCGCTTCCTCGACGAAGCCGCCGAGCATGTGCCGTTGCAGGCCAGCGATGCCTTGCTGCGGGCATTGCACACGCTTAAGGGCAGCGCTTCGATGGCCGGTGTCTTGCCGATCGTCGAGCTGGCCGTGCCACTGGAGCAACTGGCCCGCGAGTACAAGGCCCACCAGATCGCCCTGGATCTGGATGAAGTCGAAGTGCTGCTGGAAGCCGAAGGCTTGTTCCTCCTCGGTTTGCGTCAGCTCAAGAGGGATCCGCTGGCGGAGATTCCCCACGCCCACGAGCTGATCGAACGGGCCAGGTCGTTGCTGGCCGAACGGCTGCAAAGCCTTGAGGACGCGCCCAGCAGCAGCCCGCGGATCAAGCGTGATCCGCAGTTGATCAACAACTTCCTGGCCCAGGGCATGGACATCCTGCTGGACGCCGAAAGCCTGTTGCAGCGCTGGCAGCAGCACCCCGGCGAGCGCCAGGAACTCAGTGCGCTGCTGGACGAGTTGACCACTCTGGGCGAAGGCGCGCACCTGGCCGATCTGCACCCGGTGGATGAACTGTGCGAAGCCTTGCTCGACCTCTACGGTGCCGTGGAAGAGAGTAGCCTGGCGGTCAGCGAGGTGTTTTTCCGGGAAGCGCAAAGTGCCCACGAAGCGCTCATCGATATGCTCGACGAACTGGCGGCGGGCCAGGAAGTCAGCCCGCGCCCGGACCGTGTTCGTGCCCTGCAAGGCTTGCTCAACGAGAGCCTCGACCCGTCGGCCATGGGCCTGATTCGCAGCGACGGCAGCCGCACCCTGAGCATTCGCGAACTGGGCGACGTCACCGCCGATCTGGCACAGACCGCGACCGATGTGGCGCTGGACGACGAGATCGTTTCGATCTTCCTCGAAGAAGGTTTCGACATCATCGAGAGCTCCGGCGCGGCGCTGTCGCGCTGGCAGGCCGAGCCTTCGAACCGCCAGGAAGTGGAAACCCTGCTGCGCGACCTGCACACCCTCAAGGGAGGCGCGCGCATGGTGGAAATCACGCCGATCGGCGATCTGGCCCATGAGCTGGAATTTCTCTACGAAGGTTTGTCCACGGGCCTGCTGAAACCCTCAGGCGCATTGTTCGAGCTGCTGCAACGCAGCCACGATCGGTTGGCGCAGATGCTCGATGCGGTCCGCGCCGGAGAGCCGTTGCCACCGGCGGACAACTTGCTCGATGCGATCCGCAACTTCAGCCATCCCTCGGTTCCCGAGTTGCCGGCTGCTCAAACCCCGGCCCCCGAAACGCCGCCAGCGGTCGCGCAGCCCGTCGCGGTCAAGGCTGAAACGCCGTTGCAGCCGGCCGATCCCAATGCCGACATGGTCAAGGTCTCGGCAGAGCTGCTCGACGATCTGGTCAACCTGGCGGGCGAGACGTCGATCTTTCGCGGCCGCATCGAACAGCAGGTCAGCGATGCGCAAGTGGCGTTGAACGAGATGGAAACCACCATCGAGCGGATGCGTGATCAGCTGCGCCGCCTCGACATCGAAACCCAAGGCCGGATACTCAGCCGACAACAGGAAGCCGAGCGCCTGGGCTACGAAGAATTCGACCCGCTGGAGATGGACCGTCACTCGCAGTTGCAGCAGTTGTCGCGGGCCTTGTTCGAGTCCGCCTCCGACCTGCTCGACCTCAAGGAAACCCTCGACCGGCGCAATCAGGACGCGGAGAACCTGCTGCAACAGCAGGGCCGCATCAACACCGAATTGCAGGAAGGCCTGATGCGCACGCGCATGGTGCCGTTCGAGCGCATGCTGCCGCGCCTGAAACGTATCGTGCGGCAGGTGGCGGGCGAGCTGGGCAAGGATGTGGAATTCGTCGTCGGCAACGCCGAAGGCGAGATGGACCGCAACGTGCTCGAACGCATGGCCGCGCCGCTGGAACACATGCTGCGCAATGCCGTCGACCATGGCCTTGAGTCCGCCGAGGTGCGCGCCGCGGCGGGCAAGCCGGCGCAGGGGCGGATCACCCTCGATCTGCTGCGCGAAGGCGGCGACATGATTTTCGACATCCGCGACGACGGTGCCGGCGTGCCTATGGACGCCGTGCGGCGCAAGGCGATCAAGCGCGGCCTGATCGAAGAACACAGCGACATCAGCGACCGTGACGTGCTGCAATTCATCATGCAGCCGGGCTTTTCCACCGCCGAGAAAATCACCCAGATCTCCGGTCGCGGCGTCGGCATGGACGTGGTGCATGAAGAGGTGCGGCAGCTGGGCGGCAGCATGAGCATCGATTCGGTGCCGGGGCAGGGCGTGCATTTCCGCATTCGCCTGCCGTTCACCGTGTCGGTGAACCGGGCGCTGATGGTGCAGTGCGGCGAGGATCAATATGCGATTCCGCTGAACACCATCGACGGCATCGTCCGTGTGTTGCCCAATGAACTCGAAGGGCATTTTCGCCTTGATCCGCCGGCTTACGAATACGCCGGGCAGCGCTACGAGTTGTGCTATCTGGGCGATCTTCTGAAAACCCATCCGCGGCCGAAACTGTCGGCCCAGAGCCTGCCGTTGCCGGTGCTGCTGGTGCAGTGCAACGATCGTCATGTCGCGGTGCAGGTCGACGCCATGGCCGGCACCCGGGAGATCGTGGTCAAGAGCCTCGGCCCGCAGTTCGCGGCGGTGCAGGGGGTTTCCGGGGCGACGATTCTTGGGGATGGCCGTGTGGTGCTGATTCTCGATCTGCTGGCGCCGATCCGCGCCATGCAGGCCCACGTACCGCAACGCCCGCCGGTGCAGGACAGCGAATTCGAACCGCAGAAACCGTTGCTGGTGATGGTGGTCGACGACTCGGTCACCGTGCGCAAGGTCACCAGCCGCCTGCTCGAACGCCATGGCATGAACGTGCTGACGGCCAAGGACGGGGTCGACGCGATGATGCTGCTCGAAGAGCACATGCCGGACATCCTGTTGCTGGACATCGAAATGCCGCGCATGGACGGCTTCGAAGTGGCGACGCAGGTGCGCAACGATGAGCGCCTGCAGCACCTGCCGATCATCATGATCACCTCCCGCACCGGCCAGAAACACCGCGACAGGGCCATGGCCATCGGCGTCAACGACTACCTCGGCAAGCCGTACCAGGAATCGGTCCTGCTCGAAAGCATTGCCCTGTGGAGCAAAACCCATGCATGAGCGGCGCCTCAACCAGCGCAGCATCAACCTCACCGGGCTGCTGCTGCCGCTCGCCGACCGTAACCTGATCCTGCCCAACGTCGCGGTCGCCGAACTGATCGACTACCAGCCTGCGGCCTTCGACCTCGACACCCCGCCCTGGTATCTGGGGCGGGTCACCTGGCGCAATCGGCAGATTCCGCTGCTGAGCTTCGAATCTGCCTGCGGCAACAAAATCGTCATCGGCGACCGCGCGCGCATCGTCATTCTCAATGCACTGGGCGGGCGGCCGGAGCTGAAATTCATTGCGATGTTGGTTCAGGGGATTCCGCGGTCGTACAAGCTCGACAGTCAGTTGAGCTATGTGGATGTGCCGCTGTGCCGGCTGGAAAAAGCGGCGGTGCAGGTGGCGGATCAAGTGGCCCGGGTGCCGGATTTGTTGGGGATGGAGGAGTTGTTGGTGGGGGCGGGGTTGGGGGCCTGAGCTGGCTTGTGTTCCGACCTTACCGGCCTCTTCGCGGGCAAGCCCGCTCCCACAGTGATTGTGGGTGGATGCAAAATTTGCAAACAACCGGAAACCCTGTAGGAGCGAGGCTTGCCCGCGAAGGCGGCATCCAATTCGCCTCAGATCTGACAGTCAAATTGGGATGTTTTTCTGAAAGCCAAACAGTCCCAAAACAGGACCGATCGGTCCCGTTTTGGGACTTGTGTATTGATTCAGATTGCAGTCTTCACTGGCCTATTCGCGGGCAAGCCTCGCTCCTACAGGTTCGATGAAGACCTTGTGGGAGCGGGCTTGCCCGCGAAGAGGCTGGTGGCTTCAACATTTTCATTACCTGACACCCCGCCACTGTAGGAGCCGCCGAAGGCTGCGATCTTTTGATCCTGACAATCAAAAGATCGCAGCCTCGTTTCACTCGACAGCTCCTACAGAAGGATCGCCGCCGATCCAATTGTGGGAGCGAGCCTGCCCGCGATGGCGTCAGTTCGGGCAACCATTACTCTGACCGTAACGATCCACCACGCTGCTTGATTGATGCCCCCCACCCAACACTCCTAAGGTGACCCCACGACAGCGAACCCGTGGAGTGGTCATGACAACAACAATATCCCCCGACTCGCGATGGACGCGGCGGCGCAGTGAGAAGCAGCGGCGTCTGGAGTTGGTCAAGGGCCTGGCTGATGGTGTGGTGCTGCCCACCGAGAACATTGTGGCGGCGCTCGAAGCGCTGATCCTGCCGGGCGATCGTGTGGTGCTGGAGGGCAACAACCAGAAGCAGGCGGATTTCCTGTCCCGCTCGCTGGTCAAGGCTGATCCGGCCAAGCTTCACGACCTGCACATGATCATGCCCAGCGTCGGGCGGGCCGAGCATCTGGACCTGTTCGAACGCGGCATCGCCCGCAAGCTCGACTTCTCCTTCGCCGGCACCCAGAGCCTGCGCATCAGCCAGTTGCTCGAAGACGGGCTGCTGGAAATCGGCGCGATCCATACCTACATCGAACTCTACGCACGGCTGGTGGTGGACCTGATCCCCAACGTCGTGCTCTCGGCCGGTTTCATGGCCGACCGCGCCGGCAACATCTACACCGGCCCCAGCACCGAAGACACCCCGGCGCTGATCGAACCGGCCGCCTTCAGCGACGGCATCGTTATCGTCCAGGTCAACCAGCTGGTGGACGACGTCACCGATCTGCCGCGGGTCGACATTCCTGCGTCCTGGGTCGATTTCGTGGTGGTGGCCGACAAGCCGTTCTACATCGAACCGCTGTTCACCCGCGACCCGCGCCATATCAAGCCGGTGCACGTGCTGATGGCGATGATGGCGATCCGCGGGATCTACGAAAAACACAACGTCCAGTCCCTCAATCACGGCATCGGTTTCAACACCGCCGCTATCGAACTGATCCTGCCGACCTACGGCGAATCCCTGGGCCTGAAGGGCAAGATCTGCCGCAACTGGACCCTCAATCCGCACCCGACCCTGATCCCGGCCATCGAAAGCGGTTGGGTCGAAAGCGTGCACTGCTTCGGCACTGAACTGGGGATGGAAAACTACATCGCCGCCCGGCCCGACGTGTTCTTCACCGGGCGCGACGGCTCTCTGCGTTCCAACCGGATGTTCAGCCAGCTCGCCGGGCAATACGCGGTGGACCTGTTCATTGGCGCCACCCTGCAAGTCGATGGCGACGGTCATTCCTCCACCGTGACCCGTGGCCGCCTGGCCGGTTTCGGGGGCGCGCCGAACATGGGCCATGACCCGCGCGGACGTCGTCACGGCACGCCGGCCTGGCTCGACATGCGCCACACCGACGCCGCCGAACCGATGCTCGAGCGCGGCAAGAAGCTGGTGGTGCAAATGGTCGAGACCTTCCAGGAAGGCGGCAAACCGACCTTCGTCGAGACCCTCGATGCCATCGACGTGGCGAAGAAGAGCGGCATGCCCCTGGCGCCGATCATGGTCTACGGCGACGACGTCACCCACCTGCTGACCGAAGAAGGCATCGCCTACCTGTACAAGGCCCGCTCGCTGGAAGAGCGTCAGGCGATGATCGCCGCCGTCGCCGGGGTGACCGCCATCGGCTTGCGGCACAACCCGAAAGACACCGCGCGCATGCGCCGCGAAGGCCTGATCGCCTTGCCCGAAGACCTCGGTATCCGCCGCACCGACGCCACCCGCGAACTGCTCGCCGCGAAAAGCGTGGCCGATCTGGTGGAGTGGTCCGGTGGTCTCTACAACCCGCCCGCCAAGTTCAGGAGCTGGTAAATGCACGCATTCAACCTGCAACCCAAACCCGTCAGCCTGGCCGAACGCCTGGCGGACCTGGCGGTGGACGCGCTGATCGACGAAGCGGACCTGTCGCCGAAACCGGCCCTGGTCGACCGTCGCGGCAGTGGCGCCCATACCGATCTGCACCTGGGCCTGATGCACGCCTCGGCACTGGCCCTGTGGCCGGCGTTCAAGGAAATGGCCGAGGCCGCCATCGAGATCGGCGAAATCGGTCTGCCATTGCGCGAAGCCATCGGCCTGATTGGTCGTGAAGGCGAACTGGCGATGCTCGCCACCACCGACGGCGTTAACACTCACCGTGGCGCGATCTGGGCCTTGGGCCTGTTGGTCGCCGCCGTGGCCCTCGAACCAACATCCACTGCTGCCGGTTCCATCGCATTGCGCGCCGCTCGCCTGGCCCTGCTCGATGATCGCCACGCGCCACGCCCGCTCAGCCACGGCGCACAAGTCGCCCAGCGCTACGGCGCACGCGGTGCCCGTGAAGAAGCGCAGCTGGGTTTCCCGTCGGTGATCGAACGGGCCCTGCCGCAACTCAAGCGCAGCCGCACCGCTGGCAACGGCGAACAGAACGCCCGGCTCGATGCGCTGCTGGCGATCATGACCCGACTGGCCGACACCTGCGTGCTCTACCGCGCCGGTGAAGAAGGCCTGCACACCATGCAGCGCGGCGCCCAGGCGGTGCTGGATGCGGGCGGCAGTGCCAGCCTCGCCGGTCGTCGTCGGCTGCATGAGCTGGACCAACAATTAATCGCTTTGAATGCCTCGCCCGGTGGCGCTGCCGATCTGCTCGCAGCCTGCCTGTTCATCGACCGTATCGGCGCGGGCGACAGCCTTATCCAGGGAGCTTTCTGATGGAAACCTTATCCTTTGAATTCCCCGCCGGGCAGCCGCCGCGCGGACGCACGCTGGTCGGTTGTGTCGGCTCCGGCGATCTGGAAGTGCTGATCCAGCCGGGCCAGCCGGGCAAGCTGACCATCACCGTGCAGACCTCGGTCAACGGCAGCGAGCAGCGCTGGCAGCACCTGTTCGCGCGGATGTTCGACGGCCAGACGCCGTCGGCGATGGACATCGATATCCACGATTTCGGCGCCACCCCGGGTGTGGTGCGCCTGCGCCTGGAACAGGGCTTCGAGGAGATCGCTCATGGCTGACAGCACCGCGTTGCTCAACAAACACAGCTTCATCGAACTCGGTGCGCGGCAGCGGGCAAAAGCTCTGCTCGACGCCGGCACCTTTCGCGAACTGATCGACCCGTTCCAGCGCGTCATGTCGCCGTGGTTGGCGCGTCAGGGCGTGGTGCCGCAGGCCGATGACGGCGTGGTGATCGCCAAGGGCAGCATCGACGGTCAGCCGGTGGTTATCGCTGCCATCGAAGGCGCGTTCCAAGGTGGCAGTCTCGGCGAGGTGGGCGGGGCGAAAATGGCCGGCGCGCTGGAACTGGCCGCCGAAGATAACCGCAAGGGCATCCCGACCCGCGCCGTATTGCTGCTGGAAACCGGTGGTGTGCGCTTGCAGGAAGCCAACCTCGGGCTGGCGGCGATTGCCGATATCCACGCAGCGATCGTCGATCTGCGCCAGTACCAACCGGTAATCGGCGTGATCGCCGGCAGCGTCGGTTGCTTCGGCGGCATGTCGATTGCCGCCGGGTTGTGCAGTTATCTGGTAGTGACCCAGGAAGCGCGTCTGGGCCTGAACGGTCCGCAGGTGATCGAACAGGAAGCCGGCCTTGAGGAATACGACTCCCGCGACCGGCCCTTCATCTGGAGCCTGACCGGTGGCGAGCAGCGCTTCGCCACCGGGCTGGTGGATCGTTACGCCGAGGACGACGTGGCGCATATACGCCAGCAGGTCAGCGAGTTGTTCAAGCAGGGCCTGCCGGCACAGCAACGCAGCGCTCAGGCCGATCTCTTTCTGCAACGGCTGGCTCAGCTCAACGCCGAACCGCAAATCGAACCGGCCACGGTTCGCGACCTGTATCAAGGAGCGCGCTCATGAGTTCGTATTCCCTCCGGGGCCTGCACTGGTTCAACGCCCTGGCTGCCGAAGCCAAGGCGGTCGACGGCTTGCCGACTTCATTGAAAGTGGCCGATGGAATTCTGGGCGATCAAGCCGTGCGTTTTATCGCCGTGGTGGCCGATCCCGACAACCGTTTCGCCCGCGCTCGCAACGGCGAAGTCGGCCTGCTTGAAGGCTGGGGCTTGGCCAAGGCGGTGGATGAAGTGATCACGGCTGACAAGGACAAACCGAATAAACGCGCACTGATCGCCATCGTCGATGTACCGAGCCAGGCCTATGGCCGCCGCGAAGAAGCGCTCGGCATCCATCAGGCGCTGGCGGCTGCCGCTGACAGTTATGCACGCGCCCGTCTGGCGGGTCATGCCGTGATCGGCCTGTTGGTGGGCAAGGCGATGTCCGGGGCGTTTCTGGCCCACGGTTATCAGGCCAACCGACTGATCGCCCTGCGTGATCCGGGCGTGATGGTGCATGCCATGGGCAAGGCATCGGCGGCGCGGGTGACTTTGCGCAGTGTCGAAGAACTTGAAACCCTGGCCGCCAGCGTGCCGCCGATGGCCTATGACATCGACAGCTATGCCAGCCTTGGGCTGCTCTGGGAAACCCTGTCGGTGGAGCAGATCGAAACGCCAACCGGCGCTGACGTGAGCCGCGTGACTGAATGCCTGTCGCAGGCGATCAACGATGTTGCCGGCAACGGCCGAGACTTGAGCAGTCGTCTGGGCGCCAGCAACCGCGCGGCCTCCAGTCACGTTCGCCAACTGTTGAGAGAGCAGTGGTGAGCACGCTCATGGCCCACGACCTGCTCTGGGGCATGTCCCCTGAGCAGCTGCCAGCGGACGCGCCTACGTGGGTGATCGACTCGCTCAGCGCAGGACAGCCGGTGGTGGTACGGCGCGCGGTTTCGGCGGCGGGGCAGGTGGCGGTCGGTGTGCGTGGTCGGTTGCGTGAGCAGCGCTACGCGGCGTCGATGGCGATTGGATCGGTGTCGCGTCGGGTGCAGCCTGAAGCGCTGTGCCATGTTGATAGCTCGCGAGATCTGCCGGCGCTGCGGGCGCTGAAACAACTGCGTCCACTGCTCGACCGTTGCGGTTGGGTGTGGGGTGTCAGTGGCAGCGCCGGGTTCGAATTGGCCAGCGGTTTTGAAGCGTTGCATGAAGGCAGCGATCTGGATTTGATCCTGCGTACACCGCAGCCTTTGTCTCGTGTTCACGCACGTGCGCTGGTGGCTCAACTCGATGCGGCGCAGTGCCTGGTGGACATGCAATTGCAGACGCCGTTCGGTGCTGTGGCTTTGCGGGAGTGGGCCGGTGCTTCGAATCGCGTGCTGCTGAAAAATGCCAGCCAGGCCTGTTTGGTGATTGATCCATGGAACCCGCAGGAGCAAGCAGCGTGAGCAGCTTGCTGGTGTTCCCGGGCCAGGGTGCGCAGCAGCCAGGCATGCTTCAACGCGTGTCCCGCGAAACCCTGATCGAGGCCAGCGATGTGCTCGGTGAGGACGTCTCGCGGTTGGATTCTGCCCAGGCGTTGCAATCGACCCGCGCGGTGCAGCTCTGCCTGCTGATCGCCGGTGTGGCGGCGGCGCGGCAGCTGTCGATGCCGGTGGATTACGTCGCCGGCCTGTCCATCGGTGCCTATCCGGCAGCGGTGGTGTCCGGAGCCCTGGGGTTCAGCGATGCGCTGCATCTGGTCAGCCTGCGCGGTGAGCTGATGCAGCAGGCTTATCCTCAGGGCTATGGCATGACTGCGATCACCGGGCTGGAACTGGCGACAGTGGAAGCTTTGCTGGCACAGGTTCACAGCGATGCTTCACCGGTTTATCTGGCGAACATCAACGCCGATAACCAGGTGGTGATCGCCGGCAGCGACGACGCGATGAAGCTGGTGGCCGATCTCGCAAAAAGCCGTGGCGCCGGCATGGCCAAACGGTTGGCGGTGAGTGTGCCGTCCCACTGTCCGCTGCTCGATGCACCTGCGAAAACCCTGGCCGAAGCCTTCGCCGGCGTGAAGCTGCAAACCCCGAAAATCGGCTACCTGAGTGGCAGCCGCGCACGGCCGATCATCAACCCCGAGGCCCTGCGCGACGACCTGGCTTTCAACATGTGCCGCGTGGTGGATTGGCGCGGCACGGTACAAAGCGCTTACGAGCGCGGCGTACGTCTACACATCGAACTGCCGCCCGGTGCGGTGCTGACCGGGCTGGCGCGCCGGGTGTTCGAGCAAGGCACCGTCATGGCTTTCGACGGTGCGCGACTCGATACCCTGCAGGCGCTGTTGCGTGAGGAGGGTAGCCGCCAACCCTAGACCACCGACTCAGGCCTTCGAACAACAAAAACAACATTCGACGATGCACTTTGAGGACAACGACAATGATTATTTACGGTGTGGCGCTGTTGGCGATTTGTACGCTGGCAGGAGTGATCATGGGTGACATGCTTGGCGTGTTGCTGGGCGTAAAATCCAACGTCGGCGGGGTCGGGATCGCGATGATCCTGCTGATCTGCGCACGGTTGTGGATGCAAAAGCGCGGCGGCATGACCAAGGATTGCGAGATGGGCGTGGGCTTCTGGGGCGCCATGTACATTCCGGTGGTGGTGGCCATGGCGGCGCAGCAGAACGTGGTCACGGCCCTGCACGGCGGTCCGGTGGCGGTGCTGGCGGCAATCGGTTCGGTGGTGGTCTGCGGTTGCACCATTGCCCTGATCAGCCGCACTCACAAAGGTGAGCCGTTGCCTGAGGAACCGACCGAGTTATCGGTAGCTGCCACACCAGCAGGAGGCCGCTGATATGTGGGATCTCATCGAGAAAGGTCTGGAACATAACGGTCTGGTCACTGCATTCGCCTTCGTCGGCGTGATCATGTGGGTGTCGGTGATTCTGTCGAAACGCCTGACCTTCGGGCGCATCCACGGCTCGGCGATTGCCATCGTCATCGGCCTGGTCCTGGCCTGGGTCGGCGGCACCCTGACGGGCGGGCAAAAAGGTTTGGCGGACCTGACGCTGTTCTCCGGCATCGGCCTGATGGGCGGCGCCATGCTGCGGGACTTCGCCATCGTCGCCACGGCGTTCGAAGTGCAGGCTACCGAGGCGAAGAAAGCCGGGATGATCGGCGTGATCGCTCTGCTGCTGGGCACGGTGCTGCCGTTCATTGTCGGGGCCTGCATGGCCTGGGCGTTCGGTTATCGCGATGCGATCAGCATGACCACCATTGGCGCGGGTGCGGTGACTTACATCGTCGGCCCGGTGACGGGGGCGGCGATTGGTGCAACGTCTGACGTGATGGCGCTGTCGATTGCCACTGGCCTGATCAAGGCGATTCTGGTGATGGTCGGCACGCCGATGGCAGCGCGCTGGATGGGCCTGGACAATCCGCGTTCGGCGATGGTGTTCGGCGGTCTGGCGGGGACCGTGAGCGGGGTGACGGCGGGGCTGGCGGCGACGGATCGGCGGTTGGTGCCTTATGGGGCGTTGACGGCGACTTTCCATACCGGGCTGGGCTGCCTGTTGGGGCCTTCGGTGCTGTATTTCATTGTTCGCGGGATTGTGGGTTAAGCCTTCCGACGCCTTCGCGGGCAAGCCTCG
>NZ_JAIQWX010000096.1 GCF_020164475.1 Pseudomonas sp. REP124
GATCTGTCATTCAACACAAATGCCGCCTGATCCACCGCATTCGCGAGCAAGCCCGCTCCCACAGGGGGTAAGGCGGTGTTTCCTTCAGGCAAAAAAAAGGGACCGCACCCTGCCAAGGAGACGGCCCCGGAAACTCAAAACTGCCAGCGGTGTTCAACAGCTGTGGAGCGGATGATTGGCGATATCGGTTATCTAATAAAGGAATATTTAATTACTTTATTAGGCCCAAATCGCATATATCCCTAAACCCTCCCCGGCCCACATGCATCAAACCTTACCGACTCTTTGGGTCAACTTGATGACTGTCATTTTTCCGTTTGAGTTTCCGGGCACACAAACCTGTAGCAGCTGGCGAAGCCTGCGTCCGGCTGCGCAGCAGTCGTAAACCCTGAATGCGCAGTCTGCCTGACACACCGGGCTGGCTGATTTTACGACTGCTTCGCAGTCGGACGCAGGCTTCGCCAGCTGCTACAGGGTTCGTGTTTGGTTTAACTGATCGTTGTTGCCTGGACTTGCTGCGGCTCTACGGTTGCCTTGCGGGTAAACCGGTTCGCCCGGGCGAAAGTGCCCATGTCGTTGAAGCGCACGCCCATATCGCGCATCACTTTATGTGCGGCCGACGCCGTCATCTGGCGGATGTAAAACGGCTCCTTCACCACGAAGTGATGGATGCCGTGGGTGCTGCCGAAGTTGAAGCAGAACGCCTGCAGCGGCCACAGCCACCAGGCATTGAGCACCTGGGTTTGCTGGATCACGTTGCCCAGTTCCACATCGCCGTAGTAGTGCATGTTCGAGCTGATGAAATGCAGGCAGAAGGTGCGCAGCACGTTGGGACCGATAATCACCACGGCGGCGATGTCGATCACGTTCATCACTGACAGCGTGGTCGCCGACCATTCGATCGGCGCCCCCATCAGATACGCGACGCCATTGGCCGTATGGAAGCCGAGAAACACATACCACGCGCCCCAATGCAGCAGCGCCAGCGGTGCGTAGACCTTCAGCACGCGCTTGATGATGCTGAATTTATGCGCCCAGGTTTTCGCCCGCAGCATGCGGATGAACGCCGACATCATGTTGTCGCCGACCATCAACAGCCGCGCAAAGCCCCAGGGCTCGCCATTGGTGATCGCCCGCTCTTCCATGTCGGTTTCGGTGCCGGACACCTTGTGGTGGTTCAGATGCAGATGCCGGCGAATCCACGGGTTGATGGTGCTCGGCCGCGCCAGCCAGACCAGGCCCATCATCAGGTTGTGCGGCACCCGCTGCTTGCGAAAGTACATGCTGTGGATCAGATCGTGTTCCAGTTCGTGGGTCAGCGATGCGAAGAACGCGTTGAGCAGCAGGCACGCCCACCACGCCAGATACCCGTTGATGTAGAGCGCCGCCGACCCGATCATCCCCGCCAGAGCGAAGGCCAGGATGCCGGCGCCGAGGGCGTCCTGATGCTTGAGAATCGGGTGGCGCTCGCGCAACTCGACGCCCTTGGCCAGCACCACTTCACGAATATGCGCCGATCGCTGTGCAGCATTCAGTCGCTGGGGACTTGCAGAAGTACGGTCCATGCTTCCATCCTCTGGTTATTGATGGTTCGCATCTTGATCGCTGCGCCTTCGTGCAGCGGTAGCCGTGAACGCCAACCTGTTGACCGGAAGCGCCAATCAGCATGACTGAACCGACCTCCCTCGCCAGCTGGACCCGCGCCCTGCGCAAGCAACTCGATGCCCTGGGTCTGGACAGCAACGCACTGTGCCGACAGGCCGGGCTCGATCCGCAGCTGATGGACGACCCCAACGCCCGCTATCCGTTGTCCGGCACCACGCGGTTGTGGGAGCTGGCGGTGCAGGCCAGCGGCGATCCGGCGATCGGTTTGCGCGTCTCGCGTTTCGTCAGCCCGACCACCTTCCACGCCCTCGGTTATGCGCTGGTGGCCAGCGGCAGTTTGCGCGAGGTGTTCGAGCGCATCGTGCGTTATCACCAGGTGGTCAGCGATGCGCTGGAGCTTGAGCTGACTCGCGCCGAAGACCGCTACCTGTTCCGCCTGAAAATCCTCCCGGGCAATCTCCCCCCGGCCTTCGAAGCCATCGACGCCTTCACCGCCATTTACGTGCGCACCTGCCGCAATCGCCTGGGTCGCGACTACGCGCCGCTGGCGGTCTACCTGCGCCGCCCGGAACCGGCGGACTCGCACCAGTGGCACAAGGTGTTCCGCTCGCCGGTGCACTTTGGCGCCAGCGAGGACCGCCTGGAATTTGCCCTGATCGACTTCGACAGCCACCTGGACGACGCCAACCCGGAACTGGCCGAACACAACGAAACCGTGCTCAAGCGCACCCTGGCGCAACTCAAACCGCTGACCTGGGAACGCAAGGTGCGCGATGCCATCGAGGAGCAACTGCCCGAAGGCGAACCGAGCGCCGAGCACATTGCCAAGGCACTGCACCTGAGCCTGCGCAGCCTGCAACGGCACCTGGCGGACGAGGGCTGTCGGTTCGATACGCTTCTCAACGAAAGCCGCGAAAACCTGGCGCTGCTGCACCTGCGCGATCCGCAATGCTCGTTGAGTGAGATCAGTTATTTGCTCGGCTTCGCCGATACCAGCAGCTTCAGCCGCGCGTTCAAGCGCTGGACGGGGATGACGCCTGGGCAGTTTCGGGATGGGTTGGGCTGAAGCTCACCCAGAACCTTGTGGGAGCGAGCCTGCTCGCGATGATCTGTCAGCTGTATCGGTGTGGGCTGATGAATCATCGCGAGCAGGCTCGCTCCCACAGGGGATCTGTGTCAGCCGCGAATTCTGCGTTCACTGAAGATCAAAACTGTGGGAGCGGGCTTGCTCGCGAATGCGGTGTGTCAGCCAACATTAATGCTGCTGATCTGATGCTTTCGCGAGCAAGCCCGCTCCCACAGGGGGATTTCTGTCAGCTGCAAATTCTGTGTTCACTGAAGATCAAACTGTGGGAGCGGGCTTGCTCGCGAATGCGGTGTGTCAGTCGACATTGATGTTGCTGACCCGACGCATTCGCGAGCAAGCCCGCTCCCACAGGGGGGATTTCTGTCAGCTGCAAATTCTGTGTTCACCGAAGATCAAAACTGTGGGAGCGGGCTTGCTCGCGAATACGGTGTGTCAGTCGACATTGATGTTGCTGACCGGACGCTTTCGCGAGCAAGCCCGCTCCCACATTGGGTTTTGCGCTGGCTTTTAGAAGGTGGCCAGTGCCCGCAATCGGGCGGAGTCGAGGATTTCGATTTCGCCGTAGCCGAGCCCGATAATCCCCTGCCCCTGCAAATCCTTGAGGATCTGGTTGGTGGTCTGGCGTGACAGCGAGAGCATCGAGGCCAGTTGTTCCTGGGGCAGTTGCAGGACGCGGCGGGGTTGGTCGAGTTGGCCGTAGCCGTCGGCGATCATTAGCAGGCGGTGGGCCACTCGGGTCGGCGCGGGCATCAGGCTCAGCTGTTCGAGATTGATGAAGGTCAGGCGCAGTTTCTGGCTCATCAGCAGCGCCAGTTGCCGCCAGTACACCGGCTGTTCATCCAGCAGTGCCAGCAGCGCGGTCTGCGGGATGTGCAGCAGCGTGCACGGGCCCATGGCGAACGCGTCGTGGGTGCGGGGCTGGCCGTCGAACAGGCAGATCTCGCCGAACCAGTGCGGCGCTTCCACCAGGCTCAGCAGCGCCTCCTTGCCCTGCTCATTGACTGAACCGATGCGTACCGCGCCTTCGAGCACCGCGTACAGCCCGCAAGGTGGATCGCCGCGCTGGAACAGCCGCTGGCCCGCGGTCAGCTGTCGCAAGCGCGCCGCCTTGAGCAGGCTATCCTGAAGGGACACAGGCAGATGGCTGAACCACTGACCGCGCATCAGGCGCGCGCGCCACAGCTGCATATCCATGAAAACTCCTAGAGATTGTCGCCTGGCTGACAGAGCGTTAACCGGCCCCGAGGCATGATCAGCCACCCTACAGGAGGAATAACAATGAAAAAAAGCCTCGTTGACCATCTCGGTCAGTACGCCGCCTACCACCGTGACCCGCGCAACATTGCCAGCCACTTCATCGGAATTCCGCTGATCGTGGTGGCGGTGGCGGTGTTGTTGTCGCGTCCGCAATGGGGCGGGGGATGGTTGTCGCCGGCGGTGCTGGTGTCGCTGGCTTCGGCGTGGTTTTACCTGCGCCTGGAATTGCGCCTCGGGGTGTTGATGACGGTGTTGCTTGGGCTGTGCGTATGGGCGGGGCACGTGTTGGCGCAGCAGAGCACGCTGGTGTGGCTGAGCAGCGGTGTCGGGATGTTTGTGGTGGGTTGGGCGATTCAGTTTGTCGGGCATCACTACGAAGGGCGCAAGCCGGCGTTTGTCGATGATGTGACCGGGTTGATTGTCGGGCCGTTGTTTGTGGTGGCCGAGGTGGCGTTCATGCTGGGGTTGCGGCAGGGGCTCAAAGAGCAGATCGAGGTGCGTGTGGGTGGGGTGCGGTTGAATCCGAATCGCGCGGCGGCATAGGACGCCATCGCGAGCAGGCACGCTCCCACAGAGGGATCTATGTGCATATAGATCCACTGTGGGAGCGAGCCTGCTCGCGATCTTTTGCTTTTAAAGGTTGGCGACTTTCTGCCAGACTTTGGGCTTGAAGAACAGGGTCTCACCCTTGGCCAACCCGATCAGGCTGTCGTGATCCTTCACCACTTCGGCCTCGATCAGATCACTCTGACCCTCCACCTTCAGCGTCACCCGGGTCGTCGCACCCAGGGGGCGAATGTCCCGCACTTCGGCCGCATGGTGATCGTCCAACTCGTGCTTGGACAACGACACTTCGTGCGGACGGAAAAGCACGTGGTTGTCTTCACCCAGATGCAGACGGTTCGAATCCCCAAGGAAGTGATAAACGAAATCACTGGCCGGGTTTTCGTAGACGTCGCCCGGTGAGCCGATCTGTTCGATCACGCCCTTGTTCATCACCACGATACGGTCGGCAACTTCCATGGCTTCTTCCTGGTCGTGGGTCACGAAGACCGACGTCAGGTTGATGTCTTCGTGCAACCGCGCCAGCCAGCGGCGCAGCTCTTTGCGCACCTTCGCATCCAGGGCGCCGAAAGGCTCGTCGAGCAGCAGCACCTTGGGCTCCACCGCCAGCGCACGGGCCAGGGCGATACGCTGGCGCTGACCGCCGGAGAGTTGTTCCGGATAGCGATCCGACAGCCAGTCCAATTGCACCATGTTCAACAGTTCGTGAACCTTGGTCGCGATCTGGCTTTCGCTCGGGCGCTGATTTTTCGGCTTCATGCGCAGGCCGAACGCGACGTTGTCGAACACCGTCATGTGGCGGAACAGGGCGTAGTGCTGGAACACGAAACCGACGTTGCGATCACGCACGTCGTGGCCGGAAACGTCTTCGCCGTGGAACACGATGTTGCCCTGATCCGGGGTTTCCAGACCCGCGATGATCCGCAGCAAAGTGGTCTTGCCGCAGCCCGACGGGCCGAGCAAAGCCACCAGTTCGCCGCTGTGGATGTCCAGGCTGATGTCGTTCAGCGCCTTGAACGCATTGAAATTCTTGCTGACGTTACGCACTTCGATTGACATGGAATCATTCCTCCGCGGCGCTGGCGCGCAGGCGGTTAATACGGTTTTCGCTCCACTGCTTGAGCAGCAGGATGAAGAGCGCCAGGATCAGCAACAGGCTCGCCACGGCGAACGCGGCCACGTGGTTGTATTCGTTGTAGAGGATCTCGACGTGCAACGGCAAGGTGTTGGTCACCCCGCGAATGTGCCCGGACACCACCGACACCGCCCCGAACTCACCCATGGCCCGCGCGGTACACAGCACCACGCCGTAGATCAGGCCCCATTTGATGTTGGGCACCGTGACGTGCCAGAACATCTGCCAGCCATTGGCTCCCAACAGGCGGGCGGCCTCTTCTTCCTGAGTGCCTTGCTCTTGCATCAGCGGAATCAGTTCGCGCGCCACGAACGGCACGGTGACGAAAATCGTCGCCAGCACGATGCCCGGCAAGGCGAAGACGATCTGGATGTCGTGATCCGACAGCCACGGGCCGAACAACCCCTGTGCACCGAACATCAGCACGTAGACCAGACCTGCGATCACCGGCGAAACCGAGAACGGCAGATCGATCAGGGTCACCAGCATGCTCTTGCCGCGGAACGAGTATTTGCTCACGCACCAGGCGGCGCTGACGCCGAACACCAGGTTCAGCGGCACCGAAATCAGCACGGCGATCACCGTGAGTTTCAGCGCCGACAGGGCGTCGGGTTCAAAGATCGCGACGAAGAACGCACCGATGCCGTTCTTCAAGCCCTGAGACACCACGATGAACAGCGGCAACAGCAGGAACAGCGCGAAGATCAGCCAGCCAAGGCCGATCAGGACGCGCCGTGCCACCGGACTGCCACGGCGGGCGGCGTTGGCCGAGGAAGCGGCAGCAATAGACGATTGGGACATGTTCTGCGCCTCCTTATGGGGTTTCGATGCGGCGCTGCAGCAGGTTGATCAGCAGCAGCAGAATGAAGGAAACCACCAGCATCAGTACGCCAATGGAGGTCGCGCCGGTGTAATCGTACTGGTCGAGCTTGACCATGATCAGCAGCGGCAGAATCTCGGTTTTCATCGGCATATTGCCGGCGATGAAGATCACCGAACCGTACTCGCCGACCCCACGGGCAAAGGCCAGGGCGAAACCGGTCAACCAGGCCGGCAGCAGGGCCGGAATCAGGATGTGGCGGAACACCTGCAGCGGCTTGGCACCCAGGCACGCGGCCGCTTCTTCAACTTCTTTGGGGATATCGGCCAATACCGGCTGTACGGTACGTACCACGAATGGAAGTGTCACAAAAGTCAGGGCGAGGGTGATGCCCAGGGGGGTGTAGGCGATCTTGAAACCCAGGTCCGTCGCGAACTGACCGACCAGACCGGTGGGGGCGTAAAGCGCGGTCAGCGCGATACCGGCCACGGCGGTGGGCAATGCGAAGGGCAGGTCGATCATCGCGTCGATGATTTTGCGACCGGGGAAGGTGTAGCGCACCAGCACCCAGGCCAGCAGCGTGCCGATGATGCCGTTGATGATCGCGGCACAGAGCGCGGTGCCGAAGCTCAGCTTCAAAGCCGCCAGCACCCGTGGCGCCGAAATGATTGCCCAGAACTGATCCCAGGTGAGTTGAGCGGCATGCACGAACATCGCCGCCAGGGGTATGAGCACAATCAGGCTGAGATACACCAAGGTGTAGCCCAGCGTCAGCCCGAAGCCGGGTATGACGGGGGAGATACGACGCGACATAAAAGTCCTTGGTTATGTGAGAGCGAGCCTGCTCGCGATGATTTGTCAGCTACATCGATGTCGGCTGATACACCATCGCGAGCAGGCTCGCTCCCACAGGATGTGTGCCTGAGCATCCAGGCCAGTGGCTATTTAAGATTACTGCGCCTGATAGATCTGGTCGAACACCCCACCATCATTGAAGAATTTCGGCTGCGCGGTTTTCCAGCCGCCGAAGTCCTTGTCGATGGTCACCAGTTCCAGTTTCGGGAACTGGGTGACGTATTTGGCGGCGATGTCCTTGTCACGAGGACGATAGAAGTTTTTCGCCGCGATTTCCTGGCCGGCCGGGCTGTACAGGTGCTTGAGGTAGGCTTCGGCGATCTGCTCGTTGCCCTTCTTCTCGGCGTTCTTGTCGACCACGGCCACCGGTGGCTCGGCGAGGATCGACAGCGAAGGCACGACGATGTCGAACTTGTCGGCGCCGCCATCTTCCTTCAGCGCCAGGAAGGCTTCGTTTTCCCAGGCCAGCAGCACGTCGCCCTGACCGTTGTTCACGAAGGTAATGGTCGAGCCGCGGGCACCGGTGTCCAGAATGGGCACGTGCTTGAACAGGGTCTGTACGTATTCCTTGGCCTTGGCTTCGTCACCGCCGTTGGCTTTCAGGCCATAAGCCCATGCCGCGAGGAAGTTCCAGCGCGCGCCGCCGGAGGTTTTCGGGTTAGGAGTGATCACCGAGACGTCGTTCTTGACCAGGTCGCCCCAGTCCTTGATGCCCTTGGGGTTGCCCTTGCGCACCAGGAACACGATGGTCGAGGTGTAAGGCGTACTCGCTTCCGGCAGACGCTTCTGCCAGTCGGCCGGCAGGGTCTTGCCGAGCTTGGCGATTTCATCGATGTCACCGGCCAGCGCCAGGGTCACTACGTCGGCACGCAGGCCATCGATCACCGCACGGCCCTGCTTGCCCGAACCACCGTGGGACTGCTGGATTTTCACGTTGTCGCCAGGGTTGCTTTTCTTCCAATAATTGACGAATTCGGCGTTGTAATCCTGATACAACTCGCGAGTCGGGTCGTAGGACACGTTGAGCAGTTCGTAGTCCTTGGCAACCGCAGAACCGGCAAACAGGGCGCTGGCCAGGGCGGCCAAAGCGAAATGGCGAATCGACGACATGGTGAAAGCTCCTGGAATTCTAATTTTGTTGGCTAGTTGTTATGGATTTCTGGAATCGCGGTGTCGGTTCTGCGTTCGCCTCAACCCGGCTTGTTGCCCGGCTGCTGCAAGCGGAATTTTTCCTTGCGTTCGATCTGCACCACCTGAGCGTTGTGCACGGTGATTTCCACGGCACCGAAACGCAGATCGCGCAGCGCGCTCTGGATTTCACGCAGGATGGTTGCTTCGTCCTGACCGTCAACGCTACGTAGGGATGCGCTCATGGTGCTGCTCCTTTCGACTATGGGGTTGCCTGGCAGTGGCGGCACTGCTTGCGGCGTGGAATCCATAGTAGTGAGGCGCTGATATTCTTAAAAATACTATTTAAGAATGTTTATATAACCAGAAGAAATTATTGGATGGCGGGGGTTTGCGTGGTGGCAGGGGTTTGAAGATCAAAAGATCGCAGGCTGCTGCGCCTTGAGTTTGTTACCGCCCGCGCGCCCTGTAGGAGCGAGCATGCTCGCGATGGTCGTGAACGATTGCGCGGGCATTCAGAAAGCCAACGTTATCGTTGACCACCATCGCGAGCATGCTCGCTCCTACAGAAGAGCAGGCTTCGCCAGTTGCTAAGGGCGCTGCAGTGTCCAATCCAACTGCTCAGCCGGCACCGGCCGCCCGAACCAGTAGCCCTGCCCCAACTCACTGCCCTGCTCGAGCAAAAACGCCGCCTGCTCAGCCTGCTCGATCCCCTCGGCATGCACCTGCATACCCATGCTCTGCGCCAGGGCGATGATCACCCGGACGATGGCCGCATCGTCTTCGTCCCAAGGCAACCCGGCGACGAAACCCTGATCGATCTTGAGCTTCTGCACCGGTAACCGCTTGAGCCGCAACAGCGAGGAATAGCCGGTGCCGAAATCATCGATGGCCAGTTGCACGCCCAGCTCACGCAGGCGATGCATCTGCTCCAGCGCCACTTCCGGATCTTCCATCACCGCGCTTTCCGTCACTTCCAGCTCCAGACAGGCAGGATCAAGCCCCGTCTCATGCAGCACCTGAGCTACCTGCTCATACAGCTCACGACGGGCAAACAGTCGCGACGAGATATTCACCGCGACAAACGCTAGCCCCCTGCCCGCCTGCTGCCACTGGCACATCTGCCGACACGCCTGCTGCATCACCCAGGCATCGATTTCGGCAATCAGCCCGGTGCGCTCGGCAATCGGAATGAACTCCGCCGGCGACACCAGGCCCCGCTGCGGATGCTCCCAGCGCACCAGCGCTTCGACGCCAATCAATCGGCCGCTACGCAGCTCATGCACCGGCTGGTAGTAAACCCGCAGTTGCTGCTGGTCCAACGCATGACGCAACTCAAACGAGGTCTCGACCCGCTGCTGGGCATGAGCGGTCAATTCTTCGGTGTAGAGCGCATAGTCGTTGCGGCCCGCGCTCTTGGCCTTGAACAGCGCCGAATCGGCATTGCGCAACAGCTGCTCGGCGCTCAAGGCATCGGCGGGGAACAGGCTGATGCCGATGCTGGTGTTGATGAACAGCTGATGCCCATCGATCGGGAACGCTTCCTTGAGCCCATCGATCACGCGCCGAGCCAATGCCGCCGCCTGCTCCACCTGAGGACAGTTCTCGGCCAGCACCGCGAACTCGTCGCCGCCCAGCCGCGCCAGGGTGATGCCCGGCTCGAACATGGCTCTCAGGCGTTCGGCGACCGCCTTGAGCAATTGATCGCCGATGGTGTGCCCGAGGCTGTCGTTGATCATTTTGAAATGATCCAGGTCGATCAGCAGCAGCGCGCAACCGCGCTTTTGCAGCTGCGCCGAGGTCAAGGCCTGCTCAAGGCGGTCGGTGAGCAGCAGGCGATTGGGCAAGTCAGTCAGCGGGTCGTGATGCGCCAGGTGCATCAGCTCCTGCTCGGAATGCTTGATCGCGCTGATATCGGAAAACACCGCGACGTAATGGCTGCGCTGACCCTGGTCGTCGCGAATGACGCGAATGGTTTGCCATTGCGGAAATATTTCGCCATTTTTGCGGCGATTCCAGATTTCGCCGCTCCACTCGTCTTCGCTGTCGAGGGTGGCAAACATCTTCTGATAGAAATCCGTCGAGTGACGACCGGACTTGAACAGGTTCGGGCGCTGGCCCAGCACCTCTTCGCGGTGATAACCGGTAATGCGCATGAAGGCCGGATTGACGTGGACGATCAGGCCCGCACGATCGGTGACCAGCACCCCTTCGCGAGTGCAGTCGAACACCGCTGCTGCCTGACGCAAACGCTCGCGATTTTCCTGATTATCACGAGACTCTGCAGCCATCCCCAAACAACGCAACAGGCGCGCTCGAGCGAAGAACACAAAGCCTGCGCTGAACAGCAGCCAGGCATAACCGTTGATCAGTTGCCATCGCGATGCCTCGACGGAATCATCGAAGAACCTGTTCAATAAATAGCCACTGAGCTGCAGCCAGATCATGGAAAACATCAGGTAAAACAACGCTGCACGCATGGCAGCGCGATAACTGGCAGACATAAGACGGTCCATGTCCCTACAAAAAAGTCGGGATTATAAAGCAAAGGGCCACTCTTATCTGAAAGGCCGACTGGTTTTATGTGTGCGCATGGGGATAATGCAACGGCTGTTTTTTTCTTTATCGAGGGCCCCATAACCTATGTGGTACGAAGGTTTTCTCGGCTTGTCGGCCTGGTCACTGGTCGCAGTCACTCTGCTGATGACCCACGTGACAATTGTCGCCGTCACGGTCTATCTGCACCGCTATTCAGCCCATCGCTCCCTTGAGCTCAATGCTGGCCTGAAACATTTCTTCCGCTTCTGGCTGTGGCTGACCACGGCTCAGAACACTCGCGAGTGGACGGCCATCCACCGCAAGCATCACGCTAAATGCGAAACCGTCGATGACCCGCACAGCCCGGTCATCAAAGGCCTTTCGACCGTTCTGCGCAAAGGCGCCGAGCTGTATCGCGCCGAGGCGGAAAACGCCGAAACCCTGCGCATCTACGGTAAGAACTGCCCTGAAGACTGGATCGAACGCAACCTCTACAGCCGCTATCCGCTGCTGGGCGTAGGGATCATGGCCGTCATCGACCTGATGCTGTTCGGCACCATCGGCATCACCATCTGGGCCATCCAGATGATGTGGATTCCGGTGTGGGCTGCCGGCGTGGTCAATGGTCTGGGACACGCGATCGGCTACCGCAACTTCGAGTGCCGCGATGCGGCGACCAATCTGGTGCCGTGGGGCATCCTGATCGGCGGCGAAGAGCTGCACAACAACCATCACACCTACCCGAACTCGGCCAAGCTGTCGGTGAAGAAGTGGGAGTTCGACCTGGGTTGGGCCTGGATTCAAGTGTTCAGTTTCCTGCGTCTGGCCAAGGTGCAGCGCGTGGCGCCGATTGCCCACCGCGTCGAAGGCAAGGGCAGCCTGGACATGGACACTGCCATGGCGATCCTCAACAACCGCTTCCAGATCATGGCCCAATACCGCAAGTTGGTGATCGGCCCGCTGGTCAAGCAGGAGCTGGCCAAGGTCGATCACTCGGTCCGCCACCAGTTCCGCCGCGCCAAGCGCCTGCTTTCGCGTGAAACCAGCCTGCTGGACGACCGGCACCATGTGCGCATCCAGACCATGCTCGAACACAGCCATGCGTTGAAAGTGATTTACGAAAAACGCCTGGCCCTGCAGCAGATCTGGGTCAAGACCAGCTCCAACGGCCACGACATGCTCGCCGCCATCAAGGATTGGGTGCATGAGGCCGAGGCCAGCGGGATTCAGTCGCTGCGTGATTTTGCCGATCAGTTGAAAACTTACTCTCTGCGTCCCGCTGCCTGACGCTGAAAAAACTGTGGGAGCGAGCCTGCTCGCGATGAGGGACTGACATTCAACATCCGTGTTGATTGAAAGACCGCAATCGCGAGCAGGCTCGCTCCCACACCGGTTTTTAGCCTTACCGCCCGGCGGGAGGCCTCTCCCTCGCCGCTCTCATCGGGAACTTCATCCCGTATCCCCTATCTCAAAGACACTTCGCCATTCAGGCGGGCTTCGTTGCGGCCGCGTTCGAACCTCAAGCGGCGCACGCCCTTTGAGAGTTGTGCCGATGATCGATAGAAACCCGAAAGATCACACCTCACCGCAGTGGCCGGAAACCGCGCAAACCCTGCTGGCGCTGATGCACGCCCAGGGCGAGGTGGCGCGTCTGAGCGAGCGCGAACAGCTGCTCAACACCCTGCTGGTGAGCGTCAACGCGGTGCTTTGGGCGTTCAATTGGGAAACGCGACAGGTGCTGTATGTCAGCCCCGCCTATGAACGGATCTTCGGCCACAGCGCCGACTCGCTGCTGGCCGACTACAACCAGTGGCGCGACAGCATCTACCCCGACGATCTGGAATACGCCGAACGCAGCCTCGCCGAGGTGCTGGTCAAGGGCGAAGTGGAAGACCGCGAGTACCGGATCATCGACGCCGACGGCCAACTGCGCTGGATCAGCGACAAGTGCTTCATCAACCGTCAGGCCGAGCCTGGGCAGCCGGTGATTATCGTCGGCATCGCCGAAGACATCACCGACAAGAAGCGCATGGAAACCGAGCTGCAACGCCTGGCCACCACCGACGCCCTGACCCGCAGCAGCAACCGCCGCCACTTCTTCGAAGGCGCCCACGAAGAGTTCGAACTGGCCCGGCAGCACGGCACGCCGCTGTCGTTCCTGATGCTGGACATCGATGACTTCAAAGTGATCAACGACACCTACGGCCACCAGGAAGGCGACAACGTGCTGCAACGCATCGCCGACAGTGGGCGTGCGGCTTTGCGTCGTGGGGATCTGTTCGGGCGTATTGGTGGCGAGGAGTTTGCTGCGGTGTTTCCCGGTTGCACGCCGGAGATGGCGTTGCAGGTGGCTGAGCGTTTGCAGCGTGAGATCCAGCGGCTGAGTTTCGAACACGACGGGCAAACGTTCGGGATCACCGTGAGCCAGGGGCTGACCAGCCTCAACGATGCGGATGAAAGCCTGGACAGCCTGTTCGCCCGGGCGGATGCGGCGATGTATCAGGCCAAGCGCGATGGCAAGAACCGGATCGTGACCGGTTAATCGGTGAACACAAAACCAATGTGGGAGCGGGCTTGCTCGCGAAGAGGCCCTGTCAGCCGCCGACTAGCGACTGACACACCGCCTTCGCGAGCAAGCCCGCTCCCACAATGTTCCTTTGTGTACGCCGCGATCCTGTAGGAGCCGAGCTTGCTCGCGATGGATTCGAAAACACCGCTGGGTGTCAGATGCCCAACGTCATCGTTGACGACCATCGCGAGCAAGCTAGCTCCTACAAGGGGTCTGCGTTATTTGCGCATCCGCATCAGCTCCGGCAACCCGATCTTGAGCAACCGCGCCGTCCGGCTTTTCGCCAGTTCCTCGACCCCTTCATGCTCCGTCAGCCGCGCCATTTGCGCTGCCATGTTCATCACCAGCGCTTCACGAGAATAAACCCCGCCACCGAGCTGATAACAGGCCGCAATCAACTCACGCAGCTCCAGCGGCAAGCGCCAGCGAGTACGCAGGGCCGAACCATAGGCCGCGCCGAATTCGGCGAGCGCATCGCCCACCTCCTCCTGATCGTCCAGTTCGCCACCGGCCTGCTTCCACTCCTGCAGGCAGCGCAACAGCGCCAGATCCCCGAGGCGATGCAGGACGCCGGCGCAATAGCAGCGCGCCTGATCCAGATCGAGCAGGCGCGCCAGCGTGCGGGCGTATTCGGCGGTGTGCAGCGACAGGCCCCAATTGCGCTCTGCATAGTCCGCCAGAACCGGATCGCTGAGCCGGGCGCTGCGCTTGAGTGAAAGCCCGAGGATCAGGTTCATGCTCTGCCCGGTCCCCAGTTTGTGCAGCGCCTGGGACAAGGTCTGCACCGCACCGCCATTGTGCTGCGCGGCGCTGTTGGCAGCGGCGATCAGCACCGCGGTGACCTGCGGGTCGGTGCGGATCTCGTGTTCCAGCTTCGACAGATCGAGCCCATTGGGATTGAGGCTGCAACTGACCGCCAACTGCACGTCAGTCATCAACGGCGCACCTTCGGCCAGCTCTCGGCGCCGCTCCAGGTACACCGACAAGGTCATGCCCGGCGCCAGCGACGGCACCTCGCAGGCGACCTCTTCACCGGCATTGACCAGCAGATCCTGCAGGCGGTGAGTCAGGCCTTCCATGTTCAGCGGCTTGGTCAGGTACGCGGCGGGCGCCAGTGGCAAGGCTTCGCGCACGCTGGCGCTGTCGTTACGGCTGCTCATCAGAATGAACGGCAACGGCGGATTGCGTTTGCGCTGGCGAACGCTGCGCAATACATTCAGGCCATCCACGCCCGGCAACTCCCAGTCGGCGATCACCAGGTCATAGGGATTGGCCGCCAGCAACTCCAGCGCCTGCTGGCCGTTGGCGCACAAATCCAGACGCGCATCGCAGCGTACGTTCAACAACACTTCCTTGAGCAGATCCCGGGACCAGGGGTCGGCCTCGGCGATCAGCACTCTCGGAACGGCGGGTAAAATGACAACTGTCATACAGCTCTCCCTGGCAATGCGGAAACCTTAGCCAATGCTGGCCTTTCGATACAGCGCAAAAGTGCCGCAGACATTTGCGCAGCCATGAAAAAACCCGCCGAAGCGGGTTTTTTGTGAGGCAGGTCACACTGGGTAATCAGAGCTCAGCGAAGCACTCTTCGATGATCGCCAGACCTTTGTCCAGTTGCTCGTCCGGCGAGGTCAGCGGTACCAGGACGCGCAGAACGTTGCCGTAGGTGCCGCAGGACAGCAGGATCAGACCCTTGTCGCGAGCCTTGGCCACAACGGAAGCCACGGCTGCAGCGTTCGGCTTGTGGCTGTCGCCGTTTTCGAACAGCTCAACCGCGATCATCGCGCCCAGGGCACGGACTTCGCCGATCACCGGGTGCTTGGCCTGGATGGCTTTGAGGCCAGTGACCAGACGCTCGCCGACTGCCTTGCAGCGGTCCAGCAGGTTTTCTTCTTCGAACACTTCCATCACGGCCAGGGCCGCGGCGCAAGCGATCGGGCTACCGGCGTAGGTGCCGCCCAGGCCGCCTGGCGCGATGGCGTCCATGTGTTCGGCCTTGCCGCACACACCGGCCAGCGGGAAGCCGCCAGCGATGGATTTGGCGAAGGTGGTCAGGTCGGCGGCAACGCCCATCTGTTCCATGGCGAAGAAGGTGCCGGTACGGCCAGCGCCAGTCTGTACTTCGTCAGCGATCAGCAGGATGCCGTGCTGGTCGCACAGAGCGCGCAGACGCTTCATGAACTCTTTCGGAGCGACGTAGAAACCACCTTCGCCCTGAACCGGCTCGATGATGATGGCAGCGATATCACGCGGCTCGGCGTCGTTCTTGAAGATACGCTCGATGCTGGCGATCGAATCGTCGATGCTCACACCGTGCAGTTCGTTCGGGTACAGCGCGCGGAACACGCCGCCTGGCATCAGGCCCATGCCGGCCGAGTAAGGCACGACTTTACCGGTCAGGCCCAGGGTCATCATGGTGCGACCGTGGTATGCGCCGGTGAAGGCGATCACGCCGGCACGGCCAGTAGCGGCACGGGCGATTTTAACGGCGTTTTCTACAGCTTCGGAACCGGTGGTGACCAGCAGGGTTTTCTTGGCGAAATCACCTGGCACCTTGGCGTTGATTTTTTCGCACAGTTCCACGTACGGCTCGTAGGCCAGAACCTGGAAGCAGGTGTGGGTCAGCTTGTTCAGCTGTTCGGTCACGGCGGCGATGATTTTCGGGTGCACGTGGCCGGTGTTCAGTACAGCGATACCGCCGGCGAAGTCGATGAACTCACGACCTTCAACGTCAGTCACGGTAGCGTTCTTCGCGGACTCGGCGAAGATCGGGTGGATCTGGCCAACACCACGTGGAACAGCGGCTACACGGCGGGCCATCAAATCAGCGTTAGTCTTGCTCATTACATTCCTCATTCGCCGCTCATCGGGCGGCGTGGTTCAAGGATTACGCGGCGGGGAGTCAACAGTGGCAGCATGCGATGATCGACTGCCACTGCGTTCCCGGCCACAAAGAAAATTCCCGTTTGAAGCGGCGCAAAGGGACAGCGCTCTCGTGCCCTTTGCGCTTGAAGCAATCCTTGCCTTCGAGCTTAGATGCCCAGGCAGAGGTATTTGATTTCCAGGTAATCTTCGATGCCGTACTTGGAGCCTTCACGACCCAGGCCCGAAGCCTTGATGCCGCCGAACGGCGCGACTTCGTTGGAGATCAGACCGGTGTTGACGCCCACCATGCCGTATTCCAGAGCCTCAGCCACACGGAACACACGGCCCAGGTCGCGAGCGTAGAAGTACGAGGCCAGACCGAACTCGGTGTCGTTGGACATCGCGATCACTTCGGCTTCGTCTTTGAAGCGGAACAGCGGCGCCAGAGGACCGAAGGTTTCTTCCTTGGCCACGGCTGCGTTGGTCGGTACGTTGGTCAGGATGGTCGGCTCGAAGAAGTTGCCTTCCATCGCCTTGCCACCGGCCAGTACGGTCGCGCCTTTGCTCAGTGCGTCGGCGATGTGCTCTTGCACCTTGGCCACAGCCTTCTCGTCGATCAGCGGGCCAGTGGTGGTGCCTTCTTCCAGACCGTTACCGATCTTCAGCTTGGCAACGGCCACTTTCAGCTTCTCGGCGAACGCGTCGTAAACGCCGTCCTGAATGTACAGGCGGTTGGCGCAGACGCAGGTCTGACCGTTGTTGCGGTATTTGGAGATGATCGCGCCTTCGACGGCCTTATCCAGATCCGCGTCGTCGAACACGATGAACGGAGCGTTGCCGCCCAGTTCCAGGGATACTTTCTTGATGTCCTTGGCGCATTCGGACATCAGCTGACGACCGATTTCGGTCGAACCGGTGAACGACAGTTTGCGCACGATCGGGTTGCTGGTCAGCTCGCTGCCGATGTCGCCGGCGCTGCCGGTCACGACGCTGAACACACCAGCCGGGATACCGGCACGCTGAGCCAGTTCGGCCAGGGCCAGGGCGGAGAAAGGAGTTTGCGAAGCAGGCTTGAGCACCATGGTGCAACCGGCGGCCAGGGCCGGGCCGGCTTTACGGGTGATCATCGCGGCAGGGAAGTTCCACGGGGTGATGGCAGCGGTCACGCCGATCGGCTGCTTGATCACGATCAGGCGCTTGTCTGGCTGGTGGCCCGGAATCACATCACCGTAGATGCGCTTGGCTTCTTCGGCGAACCACTCGATGAACGAAGCGGCGTAAACGATTTCGCCCTTGGCTTCGGCCAGTGGCTTGCCCTGCTCGAGGGTCATCAGACGAGCCAGGTCTTCCTGGTTCTCGATCATCAGTTCGAACCAGCGACGCAGTTTGCCCGCACGCTCTTTGGCGGTCAGTGCACGCCAGGCCGGCAGCGCCTTGTCAGCAGCTTCGATGGCCAGACGGGTTTCGGCAGCGCCCATTTTCGGCACGGTGCCCAGAATTTCGCCCGTTGCCGGGTTGTTGACCTTGATGGTCAGACCACTGTCCGCATCGACCCAAGCGCCATTGACGAAGGCTTGCTGGCGGAACAACTGGGTGTCTTTAAGCTGCATGTCGGCTTTCCTTAACAGCACCGCGCACGCGCGGAGCAAATTATGATTGTAGAAAGGCGCCTGGGTAGGCTGCCGTCAGGGAAATCATTCACCGGGCTGAAGCACATAAATAGCGCACGTATTGAATTCGTGCGGTTCAGCACCCAGACAAGAGCGTTTGAAATCTCAAACGAATCCTAGGATCAAAGGGGGTAAAGGACAATAGGGCGTTCGAAAAAAAGAACGAATTAGCCTTTATTGCCGCGTTTTTCTGATCAACGTAGCAAACGCGCGTTACAGCTTTAAAAAAACACAGGCGATTCAGCAGCATGGACGCCCGCCATGCATATGAGTATCATGGCGCCCGCTGCACCAGTAGCTCAGCTGGATAGAGTACTGCCCTCCGAAGGCAGGGGTCGTGGGTTCGAATCCCGCCTGGTGCGCCATGAATCGATGTGAAAAAGCCTCAGGTCCGATGGGTCTGGGGCTTTTTTGTGGGTGTTTGAAACTCAAAACCGTTCGGGATTATCCCGGGCGACAAGTCCTGCAGAATGGTTTTTCTCGGCGGCTATTTCATTCACCAATGCATCAAGCTCGGCAAATACTGCATCGGCAGCAATGGCCGGGCGTCGATCGTAGCGGCTGGCCGAAATGGCGTCACGAAGGTCAGTAGCCTGCGGCTGTAGATCGGCTGAGTTCGGTAGATGGTCGGCGGCCGGACGAGAGTGTTTTTTCAATCCGTCCACCACTCAAACTCGCCATCCTCATCCCCCTCGAAGAACTCCTCTTCAAGCTCCTCATCCTCAGCCGCCTCCGGCTGATTCATCAGAAAATCCTTACGGCTCTCGGTAATCGCGCGCCTGAGTTCTTCGCCCTTTTCCGGGCAGTTGAGCATTTGGGCGATGCGGTCGATTTTCTTTGTCACGGCATGCTCCAACGCATCGGCTATGGCCCGATAGTGCGCGCTTTCGGGCCTTGATGCCAATTGGTCGTGGGGTTTGCCGATCAGTTTTTCTGCAATTGCTTGAGTCGGACGTCGAGGTTTTCCTTGGGGAAGCGTTTTTGCAGGTCGGCGAGCAGTTTGTCGGCGGCTTGGGTTTGTCCGGCTTTTTGCAGGTGGATGACTTCGTGCAGTTGTTCGTCCAGGGATTTCACGGGAGCGGCCTTGCGTTTGCTGGCTTTGGCTTCGTCGGCCCTGTCGGCGCTGAAGGATTCGATTTGTGCCGGGGCGGCGGATTCGGCCATTGGCGCTGCAGGTGCGGGCATGGCTCCGGCTGGGGCGCTGAGTGCGCGGGCGGTGGCGGGTTCGGCTTCTTTTTTGGCCATTGGCGTGGCGGCTTTGGGGGCTGGGGCGAAGTCGTAGCGTGGTACGGATTCGGGCGTGCGTTGTACCAGCGCCAGCATCAGTGCGACGCCGACGAGGCTGGCGAATGCCACTTGCCAGCGTGGTTGCTGGCAGGCGCGGATCCAGCGTTGCCACAGGCTCGGTTTCGGCGCAGGCAATTGGTTGTGCGCGGCGGCCAAAATGGCGGCATCGAGGTGGGACGGTGGTTCGCCGGTGGCCTGTTCGCGGTAGTGTTCGAGCACCTGATCTCGCTTGGCGTCAGTCATGTCAGTACCTCTTCGGCTAGCAGCCGACGCAGTTTTTGCTGGGCGTAACGCAGGCGGCTCTTGACCGTTTCCAGCGGTGTTTCGGTGAGGGTGGCGATTTGCGGCAGGTCGAGATCGCTGTAGGCGCGCAGCAGGAACACTTCGCGCTGATCGGCCGGCAAGGCTTGCAGGGCGGCGTCGAGGCGCTGGCTGTCGCGGCTCAGGCTCAGCAGTTGCGCAGGGTCGGCTGCGTCGTCAGCCTGGGCGTGGGTGTGTTCGTCGTAGCTGTCGTGCAGCGGCTGATGGATGCCGTGCTTGCGCCAGTGATCGATCAGGCGGTTGCGGGCAATCTGGTACAGCCACGTACGAAAAGTCGCCCTGCCCTGTGGCTGACTGGCGCTGCGGATCAGGCTCAGCCAGGTTTCCTGATAGACCTCCTCGGCCCGCTCCGCGCTGCCGCTGAGCCCCAGCAGAAAGCGGAACAATCCCTGGCGATGGCGGGCGTACAGAATCTCGAACGCCGCGCCGTCACCCTCGCGATAACGTGCCAGCAGCAATTCGTCGCTGCTGGCCTCGGTGCTGTTGCTGGATGCAAACAGCTGGCTGATGAAGCCCTTGAGTCGGCTCACTATTCGATCCGTTGTTCAGTGGCGGTTGAGTTCGATGCCGTCGTAGTGCGCAGGCTCTGCGACAGCTCCACCAGTTGCACGAACTCGCCGCGCAGGCCGAAGCGGTCGTCGCCCCGTGCGCCACGGGCCAGGGCTTCGGTGTCCTTGAAGCTGAAGTCACCGGTGTAGCGGCCATCCTTGAGCTGCTGGGAAAACGCCGCCACCGCCGCGGCAAAGCGCAAATCATCGCTGGGATTGCCCACGGGCGCGTTCACAATCGGCCGTTCGATCAGGCGACTTTTCCCACCTTCCGGCAGCTGGTAACGCACACGCAGCATCGCCATTTCTCCATTATTGTCGGCAACCGTGGCGCCCGGCTTACCGTAGCGCAGCGGCTCCAGCCAACCCTTCTCTCCCGCCGGGACAATTTCGTACAACGCCGTCACCGTGTGTCCTGCACCGATTTCACCGGCATCGACTTTGTCGTTGCTGAAATCCTCACGCTTGAGCGCGCGGTTTTCATAACCCAGCAGCCGGTACTCGCTGACCTGCGCCGGGTTGAACTCCACCTGCAACTTGACGTTTTTCGCCACCGTGGCGAGGGTCGAGCCGAGTTGATCCACCAGCACTTTGCGGGCCTCGCGCAGGTTGTCGATGTAGGCATAGTTGCCATCGCCAGCATCGGCCAGTTGTTCCATCAGCTGTTCATTGTAGTTATCCACACCAAAACCCAGGGTGGTCAGGGAAACGCCGGTTTTACGTTTATCCACAGCCATCTGCTTGAGGCTGTCGAAGTCGCTGATGCCGACATTGAAGTCACCGTCTGTGGCCAGCAGCACGCGGTTGATGCCCTTGGGGATAAAGGCTTTTTGCGCCTGTTGATAAGCCAGTTCGATGCCCGAAGCGCCGGCGGTTGAGCCGCCTGCGGTCAACTGGTCGATGGCTGTACGAATTTTCGCTTTCTCCCGTCCGGAAGTGGGCTCCAGCACCATGCGGGATTCGCCGGCATAGACCACCAGCGACACGCGATCCTGTTCGCGCAATTGATCGACCAGCAACTTCAGCGTGCTTTTGACCAGCGGCAAACCCTCGCGGCGATCCATTGAGCCGGACACGTCCACCAGAAACACCAGGTTCGCCGGGGCCAGTTCCGCCACCGCGCGATCGCTCGCCTTGATGCCGATGCGCAGCAGGCGGGTGTGCGGGTTCCACGGCGAAGCCGCCAGCTCGGTGGTCACGCCGAAGGGCGAGCCATCGGTCGGCAGGGCATAGTCGTAGGGAAAGTAATTGACCATTTCCTCCAGCCGCACCGCCCCTTCCGGCGGCAGGCGCCCCTGGTTGAGCAAGCGACGGACGTTGGCGTAGGCGCCGGTGTCGACGTCGGCGCTGAAGGTCGACACCGGTGCTTCGGCGACGCTGTGGATAGGGTTATCCACAAGGGTTTGATATTGCTCCCGCTGCTCATCGCGATAGCCCTGTGGATAAGCTTCAGCGGCCGGCATTGGCGCAACATTCGCCATCGACGCCACGCGCACACTGCGTTTGGCCAGCGCCCCACCGACCACGGCGGCGTCGGCCATCGGTGCTGGCGCCTGCGCCACGGCTTCGGTTTTTGACTCGGAAGACACCGCCACGGATTCGGGTTTGGACGAAACGCCGCAACCGGCAACGGCCAGCAGCAACCCGGCGGCGAAACCCTGGGCGGCCGGGCGGAGAAAATGCAGGGGAAGAGACATGGGGGCTGACCTCAGGATGAAATTGATCCATTCATCCTGTGAGACGGGCAGCCCTTTTGATTCGGGTTAAGCCGCTGTGAAAAATTTTTCAGCGGTGATAACGCCGCACAACGCTGCTGTTGCGTAGCACGTGGCCTTTGATTTTTTCCAGGAACTGCGCACGGGTCAGGCCCGCAGGCAAGGCATCCGGCGCCAGGTCCAGGGCGTAGAGCTGGATGATGTAGTGATGCGCGCTGTCGCCCACCGGCGGGCACGGGCCGACGTAGCTGGTGGTGCCTTTGCTGTTAGTGCCGCCCATGCCTTCGAGCGCGGACTTGGCGCCGACACCGGCCGGGATCTGACGGGTGCTGGCCTTGATGCCGTAATGCACCCAGTGATCGACGCCCTGCCCTTTCTGGCCGTCCGGGTCGTGCATGACGATGGCGTAGCTCTGAGTGCCCGCAGGGCCGGCGTTCCAGGCCAGTGCCGGGGACACGTTGTGCCCGCCGCAACCTTGGGCATCGCTGGCGGCGGCCGAGGTGAACAGGCGGTCATCGGACACTCCCGGGATGTTCAGGGTGAAGGCCTCTTTGGCGGCCTGCGCTGGCATCTGCACGCAAAAGGCGACTGCCAAAGCCGCGAGCCAAGGTTTCAATGAGGTCAATCGGGTCATTCCGGAGCACCTTGTGCGGGGTGGGGCCGTGGTCGGCGTGCAAACTATAGCCGGACCTTTCGCGCGTTGGCAGTGGGATTTGGCTGAGCATCGAGATTAGGTCTGGAACGTCTGGCCGCAGATGCGGGTTGGCGATTGATCAGTGAGTGACACAGATCCTGTAGGAGCGAGCATGCTCGCGATGGTCGCCAACGATAACGCGGGGTGTCTGATTTCCCGCGGTGTATGGAGCTCCATCGCGAGCGTGCTCGCTCCTACAGGGGTAGCGGTGTTATCCGGCTTTTATTTCTAGCTTCCAGCCCAGGGCGTTCAGGGCTTCGCAGCCGTCCTGGATGAGGATGTGGGCGGCGTTGGCGAAGTGTTCGAGGTCGTGGCCTTGGGCGTCTTTGATGCACAGGCAGGTGATGCTGTTGAGCAGATTGCGCGCGGCTTTGATGCGGTAGGTGGCGGTTTCGAGGAGGTCGGATGCGCGAGCTTCGGTGTCGATGTAGAGGGTTGGGCCGACGCTGAAGTTGCTTTCGAGTGGGCGGTATTTGGACATGGTTTGAATTTCCTCTTAATGATGAAACTCCCACCCTTCTCCGCGGCTAATCGAATGAGGTGGCAGCTGTACGGGGGTTAGCCGACCGGTGAGAGGAAACCCGGCACACCCGTAGGTGTCCCACGCACAGCCACCATAGACATATGTCAGGCAGCAAAAAGCGCCGCGATTATACGGGCGCTCGTGCATTCCACTCAAACGACCGGCTAAGGTCTATCGCCGCTCTGTCGGCGACGACGAACGATAGGCGAGTGCCCAAAGGCAATACAACGGGGTTTTCGAGGTTCGGAACCGTCCTACACAAGTCTCGGATCCGGGTGACGAAATGGATGGGGACGCGGATCCTGTAGGAGCGAGCATGCTCGCGATGGAGGCGCAGACGCCGCTGGGTGTCAGGAAGCCAGCGTTATCGTTGACGTCCATCGCGAGCGTGCTCGCTCCTACAGGGGTTGGTGTGAAGCCAGGTTATTGAACCTGCACAGTCCCACCAAACTTGCTCATCAAGAATCCAACAAACTGCTCAACCGTCATTTTCTGCCCGTTGAAATCCACCTCATTGTTGGCGTAATGCAGCTTGCTCACGACGTTGTTGCCATCGAGCTTCGCCAGTTGCGAACCCACGGCCATGCTGCTGAACATGTCCGCCGAAGCAGTCGCCTGATCGGCGATCAACTTGGCATCAGTCTGGCCATCCAGCTGCGATTGCAGGGTGAGGATGTCGACGAGCATCGGCTTGGACACTTGCAGATTCAGATCCAGCAAGGCGATCAACTGGCGAACCAGCTGGTCGGCAGGCACTTCAACCGATGGCGGTTTGGTCAGGTCCAGCACCAGGTTGGCGCGGCTTTCGCCATTGGTAGTCTTGAGCGACAGGTTTTCCAGCGCGACCTGCGGGCCGGCAGCCAGCAGCTTCTCCAGATTGGATTTGAGCACTGCTTCTTCGGCTTCGGTCAGGTTCAGCTCCGGTGCCGGCTGACCGGCTTCAGTGGCCTCGGCAACCGCCTGCTCGTACGGCTGCAGTTTGGTCTGGTAAATCTCCATCAACGCCATGGTCGACGGAATATCGAGGTTCTTCAGGCTCAAGGCCATCTGCACCGAACCGACCTTTTTGTCGTTGAGCGTTACTTCGTCGATCTTGTAATCGGCACGCCCCGAAGCGGTGGTGCCCGATTCCTGGGTCTGGTTCTTCATTTCAAAATTCTTGAAACCCAGCACCGTCTGTTTCGGGCTGAAGGTGGTTTTACTGTTGGTCAGGCTGAGGGTGTTCTCGCCGGTGTAGTAACCGTAGGTGCTTTTGTTCAGGTTGCTGGCCAGGGTCAGGCCGCTCAACTCGACCTGCACCGGTGCCTGATCTTCAGCGACGGTGACCAGCTTGAGGCTGTCCATGTAACCGTCTGCCTTGACCTTCTTCGCTTCGGCGCTGGCGGAAATGTCGACCTTGAGACCGGAGAATTTCACGCTGGACTTGTCATCCAGTGCGGTTTCCACCGGCAGCAATTCCAGCGAACCGTTGGTGGAGTTGTCGTAGCCGATATTGACCACGCCCTTGAGCGGCGAGGCGTCCTTGGTGGCGGCGAACCACTTTTCGGTCAGCGGCGTTTTTTCCAGCTCGTAGTGACTGGTGGCCATGACTGGCAGCAGCTTGAGCGTCATCAGGCGCGAGAACGGCAGCGGGCCGTGTTCGAGCTTGTCGACGAACAGCAACTCGACCGGCGCCTCGCCGAACATTTCACCCTCGGCCTTCAGGCGGTAGTGCGCGGTGCTGCTGAAAACGTGGCGCTCGAGCGACACCAGTTCCACTTTGGCGGTGCCTTTATGGCCGACCATCGCCGCCTGCAATTGCTGGTTGGCGTCGGCCAGGGAGGTGTTGATCACGCTTTCGATTTTGGTGCCGGTGTACCACGCGCCGCCGGCGCTGACTGCGCCGATGGCCACAACGATTCCCAGAAGCACGCCTGCTGATTTATTCATGAATGACCCGATCAATGTCCGTTACTGAAATGTGGTCGTCTTCCCTGAACCCTGGGCGGGTTGCGGCTCGACAAGTGGGGTGCAGATTAGCATCAGGCGGGC
>NZ_JAIQWX010000097.1 GCF_020164475.1 Pseudomonas sp. REP124
TCGTCTTACCGACGGGGTAGCGGGGGATCGGGGATTTATTTGGGATAGAGCGGCGGCAACCCGTTATCACCCGTCGGATCCTGGGTGCGTTCGGCAATCGGAATGGTACGAATCACCCGCCACAGCTCCTCACCCTGCCAATGCTGCCCGGCTTCGCTGTACAGCGCGCCATTCAAACCATCCAGCGCATCGGACAACGGCACGAAACGCGCGGCCATGTCGGCCAGGGTTTCCGGTTGCTGGCGGGCCCAGGCGTCGAGGGCCTGGCGGGTGGCGTGGGGGTCGTTGGCCAGGCATGCGCGCTTGAGCTCGTCGAGCACCGTGCGCGGGCTCGGGCCGGCTTGCACGGCGCGCAGCACCGCCGGTTGCGAACGCGCGCGCCACCACAGGCCGAAGCCGAGGAGGGTGGTGCAGGCGAGGATCAGGCTGCTGAGCTTCCAGCGCCACAAGGCTTCGTTTTCAGCCGCCGCATTGACCGGGGAAACACCGGCCGGCGTGTCGACCATCAGGCTCGGATTTGCCGCCACCTGCAGGCTTCTGGCCGGCAGGCTGCTGTGCTCCAGATGATCCTCGAAGGTGTTCCACCAGACCACTTCCACCGAGGGCAACTCGATCGAGCCACTGCGCGACGGCACCAGCGCTTCACGGTCCTCGCGGCTGCCGACCAGCCCGCGATCACTGTTCTGATTGCCCAGCACCGGCTGATCGGGATAACGACGCAAGCCATTGGCTTCTGTACCGGGCAGCGGCGGCAATTGCGAGCTGGCCAGGCCTTCGGCTTTCACCGTCAGGCTGCGGGTCAGCGAATCGCCCACCTGAACATGCTCCGGTTCCGGGTTCCAGGTCTCGCTCAGGGTCAGACTGCGTGCCGGCAGCCAGGGCATGTCGGCCGGGTAGGTGATGGGTTTGGCCTTGACCGTGAGCAGCAGTTCGGCGGAGCTGACGCGCATCAGCTTGCCGGACTTGGGTGACTGCGCAGCGGCGTCCTGCGCAGGCTGCGCGTCCACCAGCGCGGCGTTGAAGACCTGCCCCGGAATGATCAGTTCGCCGCTGTGCTGCGGGTAGATCGCGTAGCGCATTTCAATCACGCCATGGCGCACGCCATTGATGTCTTTTTCGTAGGTGCGCGACTCGCCCAGCTGTTCGATGCGCGCATCGGGAATCTGCAAAGGCGGCAGGCTGCTGTCGTCGTACAGCGACACCGAATGGTAGATGCGCAGGGTCAGGATGGCCTGGGCCTGCACGTAAACGCTGGACTGATCGAGGCTGGCATCGATGAACACCGGTGCCAGTTTGTTGGTGTTTTCCTGGGCTTCACTCTCGACCACTTGCACGGTGATCGGCTGGCTCTGCACGTCGCCCAGGCTCAGCGCCGGGATCACCACGCTGCCGTTCTGCTTGGGCAGCAGGGTGACGATCCAGCGGGTGGTGGCGCGGTTGTCGCCGTCAATGGTGTTCAACTGGTTGACCTGGCGGGTGCCGCGCACTTCGAACAAGGGCTCCAGCGGCGCCAGGTCCGGCTTGCCGAACTGGGTGACGTCGTTGGATTCCAGGGTCAGTTCGATCGTCTCCCCGGAGTTCAGGCGCGTGCGATCGACACTGGAAACCAGCTCGGCGGCCTGGGCCTGAACGGCGCAAAACAGCAGGGTGAGGGTGAAAGCGGTGCAGCGGGTCATCGAGTTTTTCCCTGATCCTGATGTTGTTGCTGTTCGTACCAGAATTTACGCCTGAGCAATTCCCCCGGATTATCCGGGATCTGCCGCAGCCATTGCTCCAGCGCTTGCTGCTGTTCGCCCTCGATGCTGTCGCTGGCCGGGCGCATGGGTGGCGTGGTGTGTTGTTCGTCACCCAGTTCGCTGCCCGGCACTTCGTTGGCTCCGGGCTTTGGCGGCGTCGTGGCGGATTGGTCGTCCTCGGCGCTGGCTTGCTCCTCGGCGTTTTTCGGCTCTCCCGGACCCTGCGGCTGGGTGGCGGCACCGGGCGGCGATTCCTGCTCGGAAGTCTCGGGCTGCTCGGTCTTGTCCGGTTCGTTGGCCGGCGGATTGGCTTTCTGCTTGAGCAGATTTTCCACCAGGGCCTTGTTGGTCAGCGCCGGGCGTAGGTCCGGTTGACGTTCAAGGGCCTGTTCGTAGGCATCCAGCGCGGCTTCCAGCTCGCCACTCCTGGCCAGGGCATTGCCTCGATTGTAGTGGGCGTTGGCGTCATTGCCCTCGGCGAACCGCTGGGCGGCGGCGCTGTAGTCGCCGGCCTCGTAAAGGGCCACGCCTTGCCATTGATGATCTTCGAAATGCTGCGCGGCCTCGGCCGGGCGCTTCTGGTTGAGCAGGTGCAGGCCGCGCTGATCGGGGCGCAGCCACAGGTCCTGGAAGTCGAAGGCATAACCCTGTTGCGGCAGGGCCAACAGCAGCGGCAGGCAGAACAGCCAGCCACGGCGCCCGGCGCAGGCCGCCAGCAACAACAACGGCAACAGGAGCCAGTAACCCTGATCGGCCCAGGTATCCAGGCGCAGGGTCTGGCCGTCGTTGCGCAGGCTGCGCGGGCCGTCGAGCAGGCCCAGGCCGCGCAGGTCGGCGTCGCTCAGGCGCGCGTGGCGATAGCGCCCGTCCAGCTCATTGACGAAAGCTTTCAGGCCGGGCTCGTCCAGATGCGGCACCAGAATCGCGCCCTGTTCGTCCTTGAGGAAGCTGCCGTCTTCCTGGGTGATAGGCGTGCCTTCGGCGGTGCCGACGCCGATCATCAGCAGTTGGGTAGATTTGCCGCTCAGTGCCTGGCGGATGCCCTGGCGTTCGAGTTCGCTCAAGGACGAGCCGATCAACAGGATGCGGCCGTCGCCCAGAGCGGCTTGGTCCAGCAGGTTCAGCGCCTTGATCACCGCCAGGTCGGCGCGATGACCGGCTTCGGGCATCAACGACGGCTTGAGCGCGTCCAGCAGGTTGCGGCTGGTGGACAGGTCGTCCGACAGCGGCACCAGGGTGTGGGCGCTGCCGGCGTAGACGACGATGGCGGTCTGCGCATCGCTGCGAACCTGCAACAGGTCCAGCAGCTTGCGCCGGGCCTGTTCCAGGCGATTGGGCTGGACATCGGTGGCGAGCATTTCCGGGGTCAATTCCAGGATCGCTACCAGCGGGTCGGCGGGTTTCTGGCTTTGCTGCTCGACACGCTCCCAACTCGGCCCCAGCAATGCGAGCACGGTCAGCAACCATGCCACTCCCAGCGCGACCCACGGCAGTTTGCTGCCGCGACCGTTGCCACCGCTGAGCAGCACGCCATGAAAAGCCGGCGGCAGAATCATCTGCCAGCGTCCGGCGCGTTTCTGCCGATGCCAGAGTTGCCACAGCAGCCAGCCCAGCAGCGGCAACAGCAGCAGCCACCAGGGGCGGAACCAGAAGGGCCAGAGCGCGCTCATCGGCGTCTCCGCAGGCGCAGGCGTTTGAGTCGCTGGCGCCAGTCAGGCAATTGCGTTTGCAAAAACAGATCCTTGGTCATCAGGCGTTGCAGCGGGTTGTCCGGCCACAGCTCGCGGGCCACCAGCAACATGCTCAAGATCAGCGCCATTGCCAGCGGCCATTGATACAGCGCCTGAGCCGGACGCGCCTGGGTCGGTTGTTGGGTCACCGGTTCCAGCTGGTCGAGGGTGTCCTTGATCGCTTGCAGTTCTTCGCCGTCGCGGGCGCGGAAGTATTGGCCACCGGTAACTTCGGCAATCGCCTTGAGGGAAGGCTCGTCCAGGTCCAGACTCGGATTGACGCCGAGGAAACCCAGGGTGCCACTTTGCTCAGGATCGGCACCGATGCCGATCGGGTAGATCTTCACGCCTTCCCGGGCGGCCAGGCGCGCGGCGGTGAGCGGGTCGATTTCGCCGCCATTGTTGGCGCCGTCGGTGACCAGGATCAGTACCCGGCTCTGGGCGGGGCGCAGTCGCAGACGTTTGAGAGCCAGACCGATGGCGTCGCCGATGGCGGTGTTCTTGCCGGCGATGCCGATGCGCGCTTCATCGAGCCAGACCCGCACAGTGTGGCGGTCGAAGGTCAAAGGCGCCTGCAGATAGGCCTGGCTGCCGAACAGGATCAGGCCGACCCGGTCGCCGTCACGGTGTTCGAGGAAATCGCCGAACAGGTGCTGGACCAGCGCCAGGCGGCTGACGTCCTCGTCCTGCCACTGCATGTCGGGGAAATCCATGGAACCCGACACGTCCACTGCCACCAGCAGGTCACGGCCGCTGGCGGCAATCGGCAGCGGTTCGCCGAGCCATTGCGGGCGCGCGGCGGCGGTCAGCAGCATCAGCCACAACAGCAGGAACGGCGCCTGTTGCCGCCAGGCCGGCAGGTTGGCGCGGGCACGGCGCCGGGCCAGCCCTTCGAGGTCGTTGAGGAAGCTGACCTTGAGTGCAGGCTCGCCGCTATCGGCCACCGGCAACGCGATGCGCATCAGCCACGGCAGGGGCAAAAGGATGAAGATCCACGGCCAGGCGAACTCAAACATGTTTGCGAATCCAGGTGTCGACCGCCTGGGTCAGGCCAGCGATGGCCTTGTCGTCGAGTTTGCATTCGGGTTTGTAGGCGCCTTCGACCAGCACCATCCAGCGGGTCAGGCCGGCGGCCGGGCAGCGGTTGTCGAGGAAGGCCAGCCATTTGCGGCCATTGAGTGTATGGCTCTGGCTGTTGGGGTAATGGTTGCGACACAGGCGCTTGAGCAGGCCGTTGAGCTGCTGCAGCCAGGCACCGGCGGGGGCGCCATCGTAGGGCTTGGGCATCAGCGCCAGTTCCGCCAGGGCGGCGATGCGTGCCGGGTCCAGCGGCTGTTCGGCACGCACGATGCGTTTCTTCTGCGGAATGAAATGTCGCAGCTTCCACGCGGCGAAACCAATGACGGGGATCAGCAACAGCAGCAACCACCAGCCCGGCGCCGGCGGCCAGAAGCCAATCGGAGGCGGGGAAATCAGCGGTTGAAGATTTTCCAGTCCGTTCATCGACCTTTCCCCGGTTTCTGCGGGTTCAGGTACTCACGCAATTGCTCGACCATTTCGCTCTGGGTGCTCAGCGGCATCATCAACACCCGCAGCTTTTGCGCCAGCAGTTCCCAACGGGCGATGCGCGTTTCGGCCTGGGCGCGGTAGGTCTGGCGCAGTTCGAAATTCAGGGTGTCGAGCTCCAGTTGTGCGCCGCGTTCGGCAAAACGCAGCAAGCCGGCGGCGGGCAGGGCGTGATCCAGCGGATCGGACAGCGGCAGCAACAACAGGTCGCAATGTCGGGACAGCAGGCTCAGCTGTTGCTCGGCGCTTTCGGTCAGGGCGCGCTCGTCGCAGATCACGATCACCAGGCTGCCGGGGCGCGAGACTTCCCGGGCGCGGCGCAGGGCGATGCCGAATGCATCGCGGTTCTCTTCGCTCTCGGTGTGCAGCGACTGGTTGACCCGCACCAGACGGTTAAGCAATTGCAGCAGGCTCTGTTTGCTGCGCCGGGGCTTGATCTCGTAGTGCTCGTTGTCGCCGAACACCAGGCCGCCGACCCGGTCGTTATGCCCCAGGGCGGCCCAGCCGATCAGGCTGGCGGCCTGGGCGGCGAGCACCGATTTGAACATCAAGCCCGAGCCGAAGAACAGCCGGCGACTCTGCTCGACCATGATGAAGATCGGCCGTTCGCGTTCTTCGTGGAACAGCTTGGTGTGCGGCTCCTGGGTCCGTGCGGTGACGCGCCAGTCGATGGTGCGCACGTCGTCGCCGGCCTGATAGACCCGCACCTGATCGAAGTCCACGCCACGCCCGCGCAGCTTGGAGTGGTGCAGGCCGATCAGCGGGCTGCGCTGGCTCGGTGTCGAAAACAGCTGCACTTCACGCACGCGGTGACGCATCTCGATCATTTCGGCGAGGGTGATGCGAATACCGGGTTCCGGCGGCAGGGGAGCGTTCATCGGGGTCAAGCGACGGCTACGACGTCGAGAATCCGCTGGACCACGCGGTCCTGGTCGATGCCGGCGGCTTCGGCTTCAAAGGAAAGAATGATGCGGTGGCGCAACACATCGAACAGCACCGCCTGGATGTCTTCGGGGCTGACGAAGTCGCGACCGGCCAGCCAGGCGTGGGCACGGGCGCAACGGTCGAGGGCGATAGAGCCGCGGGGGCTCGCGCCATAGGCGATCCACTCGGCCATTTCGGGGTCGAACTTGGCCGGGTTGCGCGTGGCCATGACCAGTTGCACCAGGTATTCCTCCACGGCATCGGCCATGTACAGACCGAGGATTTCCTTGCGCGCGGCGAAAATCGCCTGCTGGCTGACCCGGCGCTCGGGTTTGGTTTCGCCGTTCAAGGCTTCGCCACGGGCCTGCTGCAGGATCTTGCGTTCGACGGCGGCGTCCGGGAAACCGATTTTTACGTGCAACAGGAAACGGTCGAGTTGGGCTTCCGGCAGGGGATAGGTGCCTTCCTGCTCGATGGGGTTTTGCGTGGCCATCACCAGAAACAGCGGCGACAGCTCGTAAGTGCTGCGCCCGACACTGACCTGGCGCTCGGCCATGGCCTCGAGTAACGCCGACTGAACCTTGGCCGGCGCCCGGTTGATTTCGTCCGCCAGCACCAGATTGTGGAAGATCGGCCCTTGCTGGAACACGAAGCTGCCGGTTTCCGGGCGATAGATTTCCGTGCCGGTGATGTCGGCTGGCAACAGGTCGGGGGTGAACTGGATGCGATGGAACTGGGCTTCGATGCCTTCGGCGAGTTCTTTGATGGCCTTGGTCTTGGCAAGACCCGGAGCGCCCTCGACCAGCATATGGCCGTCGGCGAGCAGGGCGATGAGCAAGCGCTCGATGAGCTTTTCCTGGCCGAGAATCTGCGTTGAAAGAAAGGTTCGCAGCGCGAGAAGCGCTTCACGATGTTCCATCGATGACTGTTCCTGCAAAAAGGTACCCGAGGCCGTTTGGAAAACGCCGGGGCTGGGGGCGTTACTTTAATCCATCGCAGGGGGCGGCGACTAACGGCATTTTGGGGAAAGTGCGGGATGAAGGGGGAAATTGAGGGTAGTGGTGTCTCTGGTGGCCTCTTCGCGGGCAAGCCTCGCTCCTACAGGGCCTGGCGTTGGCACAAAAAAGCCCGAGCAATCACAACCCCTGTGGGAGCGGGCTTGCCCGCGAAGAGGCCGGCAAATCCAGCGTCGATGTCGCCTGACACTCCGCCTTCGCGGGCAAGCCTCGCTCCTACGGCTACTACAACTGGCTGACGTAGGTCCCGGTGCCCTTGAGGATGTTCTGCAAGGTCTCCTCAACCTCCGCCAGATCACTTGCATCGGTGCTGTGGACGATCTCCAGCGAATCATGGCCATTGAGCACATCTGCATCGGTCGCGGCGATTTCGATGAGCAGGCGGGTAGGGCTCAGGGTCACCTTTACGCCGTCCAGGGTCGAAGGCTCGCCATCGAGGGTGATTTCCAGTTCGTCCTCGTCGGGATAGCGGGTCATCAGGAACATTTCGCCCTGGGTGCTGTGGCAGCAGAGCATGGCCATGTTGTCTTCTTCGTCGTCGCACGGGTTGACGATCAAGAGGGCGGTGGTCATTTGCATGGGGAATTCCTGGCTCGGCGAGCATGATGAGGGCGAAAGAAAGGCGATTTTGCCAGCCCCGCGCAATTTCTGCTCGCCCAAGTGTCCGGGCCGTTATGTGAACGAACCCTGAGGTGCTGGTCATTTCTGGTACGTACGTGCCGCAAAACTGGACGGAAATCCGCCGTTTTTCCCCGCGGCTGCTAGTGTTGTTCGATGCGCCGCGACGAACCTGCGTGCCGATGACCGAATATGTCGCAGCATCGCAAGAATGGGCCTTGCCGCACTCGTTAAGCTGCGCAACGGATGTGCACCTGTAAAGACATTGCGCCGTACGCGGTCAGTCGTTTTTACAGATGCCCATTCACGGAAGGTGAATGTGACCAGAGTGTCTCGTCCAGCTTCACCCACCTGTCACCCTGTTTCCTCTGCCCGAGAATCAGGAACAGGGTGACGGGTAGCCCCGAAAAGGGGTTTTGCACGCGACGCTTCCATCAATAACAAGCCCTAGCGGAGTACCACAGATGGCGTTCTTCACCGCAGCCAGCAAAGCCGACTTCCAGCACCAACTGCAAGCGGCACTGGCGCAGCACATCAGTGAACAGGCACTGCCACAAGTGGCGCTGTTCGCTGAACAATTCTTCGGCATTATCTCCCTGGACGAACTGACCCAGCGTCGTTTGTCCGACCTCGCTGGCTGTACTCTTTCTGCATGGCGCCTGCTCGAGCGCTTCGATCACGCGCAACCGCAAGTGCGTGTCTACAACCCCGATTACGAACGCCACGGCTGGCAGTCGACCCATACCGCGGTCGAAGTGCTGCACCACGATCTGCCGTTCCTGGTGGATTCGGTGCGTACCGAGCTGAACCGTCGCGGCTACAGCATCCACACCCTGCAAACCACCGTGCTGAGCGTGCGTCGCGGTGCCAAGGGCGAGCTGCTGGAAATCCTGCCCAAGGGCACCCAGGGCGACGACGTGCTGCATGAGTCGTTGATGTACCTGGAAATCGACCGTTGTGCCAACACCGCCGAATTGAACGTGCTGACCAAAGAGCTGGAGCAAGTGCTCAGCGAAGTGCGCGCCGCGGTGACCGATTTCGAACCGATGAAAGCCAAGGTCCAGGAAATCCTGAGCAGCCTGGACAACAGCTCGTTCGCCGTCGATGCCGAAGAAAAGAACGAAATCAAGGGCTTCCTGGAATGGCTGGTGGGCAACCACTTCACCTTCCTGGGCTACGAAGAGTTCGTGGTCACCGATCAGGCCGATGGCGGCCACATCGAGTACGACCAGAGCTCCTTCCTGGGTCTGACCAAATCCCTGCGTACCGGCCTGACCTACGATGACACGCGCATCGAAGATTACGCCGTGAACTACCTGCGCGAGCCGAAACTGCTGACCTTCGCCAAGGCTGCGCACCCGAGCCGCGTTCACCGTCCGGCTTACCCTGACTACGTGTCGATCCGGGTAATCGACGCCGACGGCAAGGTCGTCAAGGAATGCCGTTTCATGGGCCTGTACACCTCGTCGGTGTACGGCGAAAGCGTACGTGCGATCCCGTACATCCGTCGCAAGGTCGCGGAAATCGAAGAGCGCTCCGGCTTCCAGTCCAAGGCCCACCTGGGCAAGGAGCTGGCACAGGTTCTGGAAGTGCTGCCGCGGGACGATCTGTTCCAGACGCCGGTGGACGAGCTGTTCAGCACCGTGATGTCGATCGTGCAGATCCAGGAACGCAACAAGATCCGTGTATTCCTGCGCAAGGACCCTTACGGCCGCTTCTGCTACTGCCTGGCCTACGTGCCGCGTGACATCTATTCCACCGAAGTGCGCCAGAAGATCCAGCAAGTGCTGATGGATCGCCTGAAAGCCTCGGACTGCGAGTTCTGGACTTTCTTCTCCGAGTCCGTACTGGCCCGCGTGCAACTGATCCTGCGCGTCGACCCGAAAAACCGCATCGACATCGACCCGCAGCAGTTGGAAAACGAAGTGATCCAGGCCTGCCGCAGCTGGCAGGACGACTACTCCGCGCTGACCGTCGAAGCCTTCGGCGAAGCCCAGGGCACCAACGTGCTGGCCGACTTCCCGAAAGGCTTCCCGGCCGGTTACCGCGAGCGTTTCGCCGCGCATTCGGCCGTGGTCGACATGCAGCATCTGCTGAACCTCACCGACAAGAAGCCGCTGGTGATGAGCTTCTATCAGCCGCTGGGTCAGGTGTCCGGTCAGCGCGAGCTGCACTGCAAGCTGTACCACGCCGATACCCCGCTGGCCCTGTCCGACGTTCTGCCGATCCTGGAAAACCTCGGCCTGCGCGTGCTGGGTGAATTTCCGTACCGTCTGCGTCACACCAACGGCCGCGAGTTCTGGATTCATGACTTCGCCTTCACCGCTGCCGAAGGCCTGGACCTGGACATCCAGCAACTCAACGACACCCTGCAGGACGCCTTCGTCCACATCGTGCGCGGCGATGCCGAAAACGATGCATTCAACCGTCTGGTACTGACCGCCGGCCTGCCTTGGCGCGACGTGGCGCTGCTGCGTGCCTACGCCCGTTACCTGAAGCAGATCCGTCTGGGTTTCGACCTGGGCTACATCGCCAGCACCCTGAACAACCACACCGACATCGCTCGCGAATTGACCCGGTTGTTCAAGACCCGCTTCTACCTGGCGCGCAAGCTCAGCGGCGACGATCTGGACGACATGCAGCAACGCCTGGAACACGCGATTCTCAGCGCCCTGGACGACGTTCAGGTGCTCAACGAAGACCGCATCCTGCGTCGTTACCTGGACCTGATCAAGGCGACCCTGCGTACCAACTTCTACCAGACTGACGCCAACGGCCATAACAAGTCGTACTTCAGCTTCAAGTTCAATCCGCACCTGATCCCGGAACTGCCAAAACCGGTTCCGAAGTTCGAGATCTTCGTTTACTCGCCGCGCGTCGAAGGCGTGCATCTGCGCTTCGGCAACGTCGCTCGCGGCGGCCTGCGCTGGTCCGACCGTGAAGAAGACTTCCGCACCGAAGTGCTGGGCCTGGTAAAAGCCCAGCAAGTGAAGAACTCGGTGATCGTGCCGGTGGGCGCCAAGGGTGGCTTCCTGCCACGTCGCCTGCCGCTGGGCGGCAGCCGGGACGAGATCGCGGCCGAAGGCATCGCCTGCTACCGCATCTTCATTTCGGGCTTGCTCGACATCACCGACAACCTGAAAGACGGCGCGCTGGTTCCGCCAGCCAACGTCGTGCGTCATGACCAGGACGACCCGTACCTGGTAGTGGCGGCGGACAAGGGCACCGCGACCTTCTCCGACATTGCCAACGGCATCGCCATCGACTATGGCTTCTGGCTGGGTGACGCGTTCGCCTCCGGCGGTTCGGCCGGTTACGACCACAAGAAGATGGGCATCACCGCCAAGGGCGCGTGGGTTGGCGTACAGCGCCACTTCCGTGAGCGTGGCATCAATGTCCAGGAAGACAACATCACTGTGGTGGGCGTCGGCGACATGGCCGGTGACGTGTTCGGTAACGGCTTGCTGATGTCCGACAAGCTGCAACTGGTCGCCGCCTTCAACCACATGCACATCTTCATCGACCCGAACCCGAACCCGGCGACCAGCTTCGCCGAGCGTCAGCGCATGTTCGACCTGCCGCGTTCGGCGTGGTCGGATTACGATACCAGCATCATGTCCGAAGGTGGCGGTATCTTCTCGCGCAGCGCGAAGAGCATCGCGATCTCCCCGCAGATGCAAGAGCGTTTCGACATCAAGGCCGACAAGCTGACCCCGACCGAACTGCTCAATGCCTTGCTCAAGGCACCGGTGGATCTGTTGTGGAACGGTGGTATCGGTACCTACGTCAAAGCCAGCACCGAAAGCCACGCCGATGTCGGCGACAAGGCCAACGATGCGCTGCGCGTGAACGGCAACGAACTGCGCTGCAAAGTAGTGGGCGAGGGCGGTAACCTCGGCATGACCCAACTGGGTCGCGTCGAATTCGGTCTCAATGGCGGCGGTTCCAACACCGACTTCATCGACAACGCCGGTGGCGTGGACTGCTCCGACCACGAAGTGAACATCAAGATCCTGCTGAACGAAGTGGTTCAGGCCGGCGACATGACCGACAAGCAACGCAACGAGTTGCTGGCGAGCATGACTGACGAAGTCGGTGGCCTGGTGCTGGGCAACAACTACAAGCAGACCCAGGCGCTGTCCCTGGCTGCTCGTCGTGCCCTGCCACGTATCGCTGAATACAAGCGTCTGATGAACGACCTGGAAGGTCGCGGCAAGCTGGATCGCGGCATCGAGTTCCTGCCGTCGGAAGAGCAGATCAACGAACGCGTCGCAGCCGGCCACGGCTTGACCCGTCCGGAGCTGTCGGTGCTGATCTCCTACAGCAAGATCGACCTCAAGGAGCAGCTGCTGGGCTCCCTGGTGCCGGACGACGACTACCTGACCCGCGACATGGAAACCGCGTTCCCGCCGACGCTGGTGAACAAGTTCTCCGACGCCATGCGTCGTCACCGTCTGAAGCGCGAAATCGTCAGCACCCAGATCGCCAACGATCTGGTCAACCACATGGGCATCACCTTCGTTCAGCGACTCAAGGAGTCGACCGGCATGACCCCGGCGAACGTGGCCGGCGCGTATGTGATCGTGCGTGACATCTTCCACCTCCCGCACTGGTTCCGTCAGATCGAAGCCCTGGACTACAAGGTTTCCGCCGACGTGCAACTGGAGTTGATGGACGAGCTGATGCGCCTGGGGCGTCGCGCTACGCGCTGGTTCCTGCGCAGCCGTCGCAATGAGCAGAACGCTGCCCGTGACGTCGCCCACTTCGGTCCGCACCTGAAGGAGCTGGGTCTGAGTCTGAACGAGCTGCTGACCGGCCCGACCCTGGAAAACTGGAAGACCCGCTACGAGGCCTACGTCGAGGCGGGCGTTCCGGAGTTGCTGGCACGCATGGTTGCGGGTACCTCGCACCTGTACACCTTGCTGCCGGTGATCGAGGCGTCCGACGTGACTGGTCAGGATCCGGCTGAAGTGGCGAAAGCCTTCTTCGCTGTGGGTGAAGAGCTGAATATCACCTGGTACCTGCAACAGATCAGCGCCTTGCCGGTTGAAAACAACTGGCAGGCCCTGGCCCGTGAAGCGTTCCGCGATGATGTCGACTGGCAACAGCGTGCGATCACCATCTCGGTCCTGAATCTGTGCGAAGCCTCGGTTGAGGCACGCCTGGATTCGTGGATGGCGCAACACGCCAGCATGATCGAACGCTGGCGCGCGATGCTGGTGGAAATCCGTGCCGCCAGCGGTACCGACTACGCCATGTACGCAGTGGCCAACCGCGAGTTGCTGGATCTGGCCCTGAGCGGCCAGGCGCCGGCACCTGCTGCGGCACCTGCCAAAGTGGAGCTGGAATCGGCGGTCTGATAAGCCGTTGAATGAAAAAGCCCCGTATCGCGAGATGCGGGGCTTTTTTGTTTGCGCTGTTTTGCGCGCGATCAGATGCCGTCCAGTTGCTCCCTGGGGTCGATGAACAGCGGATAAGGTGTCGAACCAGTCGGGTAGGGTACATCGCGCTCCAGGATCTTGAGATTGAAGGTCACGGGATCGCCAACGTGATCGGTGTAGGCATACACCTTTGGGCTTTCGATCAAGTGGCGTTTGACCGTGTCGGCATTCCTGGCCTTGAGGTAAACCCTGGCTTCGTCTTTTTTCAGGTCATCGAGGGTGATGATGTCCTGATCCATGTTCAGCAGGTTGAACGAGGTGGTGCTGCCACCGGCACCGACGAACGCGCCCAGCAGGCCGTGAGGGTTTTTGCTCAGGTATTTGCCCAGATAGGCTTCGCTGCGGATCTGGATGTTGTAGTAATCGTCGTAGCAGCAGAAATACACAATCATCTCGTCCGACCGGGTCAGGCCCACGGCCTTGTTGATCTTGTGCACCCGCACCATGCTTTTGCCGATCTCGGAATATCGATGGGCGGTGGTCAGCAGATTGGCCTGGGTTGCGTTGTTGCCCAGCATCTGGCCGAAGAACTTCATCGGCGTGTCGTCGCAGCGGATGCGTGCGATAAATGATCTTTTCTGGTCTGTACTCATAATGATCTCCATGACTTTGAGAGTTCGCGTCGTGCGAGCGGCCAGAGTAATGGAGTTCAGCTTTGTGGATAGTGCGGAACAATTGCCTGATATTGCTATGAAGTTACTTATCCCCTGTGGGAGCGGGCTTGCTCGCGAATGCGGAGTGTCAGTCAGCCTATATGTTTCTGATACAGCGCATTCGCGAGCAAGCCCGCTCCCACAGTTTTAATCGCATTGCACAAGACTAAAGTGCATGCAGGCTCATTGTGGGAGCGAGCCTGCTCGCGATGAGTCCATTCGTATCAATACAACTTCGTCCCGGAATTGTTATCAATCATCGACACTTTATCAGTCGGATTCCTCAACAAACTGTTCAATGACTGGTCGAACTTCTGCAGCGCCCTGACCTGCATGTTTTGCTGTTCGTTAATGTCGGCAACGATGTCTTCACTGCGCTTGAAGTCCGCCCAGACCGGGCTCAGTTCCATCGCGTCACGGCCGTGTGCGGTGCCGATGTAATTGAGGTGGCTGTCGTAGAAGTGCGCACTGACATCCGATTCAATGTCGGAGCTGCGAGAGGTAATGAGCTGACTGCGGGTATTCACCACGGCGATCACATCCGGTTTGGCCGCCTTCAGGCTCTGCATGTCCGGATACACCGTGACCGAACCGAACTGCCGTTGCAGAGACGCCTTGACCCAGTCCACCGCCATATCGGGCTTGGAGGTGGCAACGTAGGCATCGTAAATCGGCTGCACCAGCAGGCTCTGGCCGAAACCGGTGCCGGCGTTGGCCTGGTAGTCCTGCAGGTAGGCGCGGTTGGCCTGAGTGTTGCGGCTATAGACCACGCCCAGGGAAACCTGGCTACCATTCGGGATACTGGTTGCGTTGCTGCGGCCCACCGGCTCGCTGAAGATGCCGTCCAGCGAGGAAACCGCGGAAGGTGCCGTAGGGATCGAGCAACCGGTTAACAGAGCCGTTATTGCCAGCGTACTGATCAAGGCAAGTTTCATGGTGTATCTCCTATGCAAAAGCAGTCAGGCAAGCAGTCGCCAATTGAGGGGGCCGAGTTCATCGGCGGTCACTCAAGGTTAAACCGGTAATTATTTAATGAAATAACCCCTACGTATGGTTGTCAGGGCGGCGGTAGTTTTGTTTGGTGTAAAGAAAGTCGGTTAATTGCCACAGGATATAAAAAGGCCCGAATCGTCGAATCAGGCCTTTTTATTTATGGCTGCCGGTTCAGCGATCAGTTTTTCAAAGGAACAAGTACTTCTTCGTCCGGCGACAGGACCATGAATACCAGCAACTTCGCAGGCTTGGTCTTGCTGGCGTTTTTCGATACCAGATGTTCGGAGCCCGCCGCCTCATACCAGAACTCGCCGGCCTTGTAGGTCACTTCTTTTTCGCCTTTGACTTGCGAAGTGATTTCACCTTCGAGCACATAGGCCATCGCTGTTCCGTCGTGCCTGTGGGCAATCGAAGACTGGCCGGGCTTGTAGTCCACTTCAATCATCAGTGCCTTTTTGCCCGGTACGTTTTTGAGCATTTGATCCTGCAGGATCGTGATCTTTTCCGAAGGGCCATGGGCGAAAGCCGAGGCGGAAACGGTCAAGGACAGGGCAACCAGGGAAGCGGCACAGAAGCGCAAAACGTTCATGTTCATTACCTGCGTGGGATGAGTTGTCAGGGACAAATCTAGTCCGCGGCGGGGACCAAACAAACAGCCAATATTGAGGAAGGTCAGGGGACCAATTGCCGGCAGGCGGATAAAACTGTAGGTGCGAGCACGCTCGCGATGAACGACCAGACACCGCGGGCATCCAGACATCCCGCGTCATCGTTGACGTCCATCGCGAGCGTGCTCGCTCCTACAGGTACAGGCGGTGTTTTAGCGAATGGGAAAGCTGTTGAAGTCCACGGCATTGGCCAGTTGGCAGTCGATCAGGTCGATGAAGCCTTGCGCCTCGGGGCTGTTGAAATGCGATTGCATCGCCGCTTCCGATTGCCAGTGGGCGCTGACGGTCCAGCGGTTACTGTCCTCGGGGCAGCGGTCGACCATATAGGAATCACAGCCCGGTGTAGCACGCAGGGTGTCGACAATCTTTTGCAGTTGCTTACCCAGTTCTTCCGAGCGGCCGGAGACGGCCTGTACCTTTACGGTATTGATCACTTTGTAGGACATTGGCTCACACTCCTGAATCAGGTCGGACGAATCCTGCTCATTGAGAGATTTCACCCTTGCAGGATAGGCCTGCACCCCCGGACTACCAATAGCCAATCGCCGGATAAAGTCGCATACCAATCCGTCAGGCGACTTGTTGCAGGATGTCCCGCAGCCGGTCCAGCGCAATATCGATGTCCAGGGTCTCGATGGAACCAAACCCCAGGAAAAACCCGTTCTGCGGTGGCAACTGATAGTAGAAGCTGTCGATTGCATACAGCCCGACTTCGACCTTTTTCGCCAGTTCGATCACCAGCGGCACGTCGATCGGCACTTTGCACAACACCACCATGTGGAAACCGGCCCGGGTCGGCACCGCTTCAAGCCACGGCGACAGATCGCCGGCCATGCGCGCCAGGATGCGCTCGCGTCTGCCGGCATAAATGGTGTGGCAGCGGCGAATGTGCTTGAGCAGGCAGCCTTCGGCGATGAACTTGGCCAGCGCCCACTGGGGCAGGGTGGAGGTGTGCAGGTCGGTCAGCTGCTTGGCGCGCACCACCGCTTCGAGAATTGCCGGAGGCAGAATCGCGTAACCCAGGCGCAGTTCCGGCAGCAGGGTTTTGGAGAAGGTGCCGACGTAGGCGACGATCCCCCGTTCATCCATGCTCTGCAGCGAGTCCGTGGGCCGGCCTTCGTAGCGGAATTCGCTGTCGTAGTCGTCCTCGATGATGATCGCGCCCAACTCGTGGGCCTTGGCCAGCAGGGCCACTCTCCGTTCCTGGCTCATGGGCATACCGAGGGGAAACTGGTGCGAAGGCGTGACGTAGATCAGCCGTGTACCCAGGGGAATCTTGTCCACCTGGATGCCCTCGGCGTCCACCGGAACGCCGATCACAGTTGCGCCATGGGTGCCGAACAGCAGGCGGGCGGGCGGATAACCGGGGTCTTCCATGGCCACGATGCTGCCGGGCCGGGTGAGTACGCGGGAAATCAGGTCCAGGGCCTGTTGGGCGCCGTTGCACACCACAACGTCCTCGTCCTGGCAGTTGACCCCGCGAGAGAACGAGATGTGCCGGGCGATGGCATTGCGCAGCGCCGGCAGACCTTCGGCCAGGCTGTAGAAACCCTTGGACGAGGCGATCTGGCGCAGGGCGTGGGCCGTGCAGCGGCGCCAGTCGTCCTGGGGGAACTGACCCTTGCCGGTGGCGCCGCCGATGAAGTCATAACGCAACGAGCCTTCCAGGGTCGGGTGGCGCAGAAACACCGGCAGATTGCGCCAGGACTCGATCACCTCAAATCCCGCCAGCTCCGAAGGGTTCTGCTTGCGCTCGACCTTCGAGGCCCGGGCATTGACGTAGGTGCCTTTGCCGATTACCCCGGTGAGGAAGTTTTCATAGGTCAGTTGGGCGTAGGTATCGGAAATGGTCTTGCGCGAAATGCCCAGTTGCTCGGCCAGCAAGCGGCTGGGTGGGAGCTGCGTCCCTGCTGCCAGGCGGCCCGATTCGATGGCGCTGCGCAGTTGGTTGTACAACTGGCCCGCCAGATCCTTGCGGCCGTTGATGACAACATGAAGTTCCATACCGACAGGCTCCTGCGGTGATCTGTTCGCGGCGTGCGTTGCGAAAGATTACCCGGATTGGCCTACAGGAATGAAGTTGTGCAGGGAAAAAACGCCGAATTGGACTAGTGCGACAGTGGTCTGCCGAAAAAACGAGGAAGTGGCCGTTGGCCGAAAGGCACTTGATTGTTAGGATGGCACCCAGTTCAACTTCACCGGTATCGGTAAAGCGAAGTTTGAAGTTTCTTACAGTTTTGGTATCTCCACCATCAGCCTTGTAATGATTATTGCAGGGCTTTTTTTATGGTTGTAATAACGCTGTTCCGATACTCATCCTTGCAAGTTGTTTATCTTGCAAGGATGAGCCGGGGCACGAGTCATTGCCAGGCTCAGCTGGCTTTGACGGGAAGGCTTTGCGTACGTTCGGCGGTGCTACTGTTGTCGTGCTTGATGCGTTCGTTCTGGGCGGCAAGCTCTTGAGCACGGGCGTTTGCGCGTTCGATCAGGCGATCGCTGCCACCTTCGGCGAAGGTCAGGCCGGAGAAAGCTGCGCACAACAGGCTGCCTACGATAACAAGATTTTTCATGATGTTTACCTTTGAGCTAGAGTTGAGGGTGTCTGGTTGACGGCGCCAGTTTAAGTAGCGTTTGGCTCGGCAAGGAATATCCAATTTCGCAATTATCGGGGTGATCAATAGTTGTTTACGAAGTTGGATTGCTCAACTTGAGAAAGAGGCGGTGCTCGTATTTGAAGCAGGTGTGGAGATACGCATTAGTTCAGCGCAACGGTCAGTAAAGTGGTCAACCGCTTTTTCGCACAATTGGATCTGGCGTCATCCGCCGCATGTGCCACTCTTCAAATATCTCACCTGATTTGCATAGGCCTGCCATGAACCCTCGTCTGGACTACTACAGCGCGTCTCCCAAGGCGATGAAAGCGATGATCGCCATGGAAGCGCTTACCAGCAGCTTGAGCATCGAAGCGCAATTGCTGCACCTGATTAAAATTCGCGCCTCGCAGCTCAACGGTTGTGCGTTTTGCACCGACATGCACTCGGTGGACGCCCGGCGCCTGGGTGAAACCGACCGGCGCCTGTATTCAATCGTGGTCTGGCGCGACAGCAACTTCTTCAACCCCCGCGAGCGCGCTGCCCTGGCCTGGACCGAAGCGGTGACGCTGCTTTCGGAAAACCACGTGCCGGACGACGTCTATGAACAGGCGCGGGAGCAGTTCAGCGAAGGCGAACTGGTGGACCTGACTATCGCCGTCACCACTATCAACAGCTGGAACCGGCTGGCGGTGAGCTTCCGGCAAAGCCCGAGTACCTGAGCGACTGTCATATCCGTTTCATGAACGATGCGCACGATGGTATTCCCAGAGATCGACAGGGAGTCATCAATGTCATTCATGGAGCCTTCCGGCCAACGCTACATCGCGCCGTACCGCGCATCCACCGCCAACACCTCCAGTTCCTGGCGCGATCGTGCCGCGGACATCGACACGCTATCGGCGCAGTGCTTCAGCGTCACCGCCCGTTGCGGCTGCTACATGCAGGCGGCCCGGCGCCTGAACATCAAGGCGACACTGCTGCGCAAGCAACTGGCCCAGCTCGAAGCGCAACTGCAATGTTCATTGTTCAGCGCATCGGACAACGGCGTGGCCCTGAGCCGCGACGGGTTGCAATTGCAGGCGCAACTGATCGCACTGGCGCATGAACGTGATCTGCCGGTGATCGAACAACCTCAGGTACGCCTGGCCGTCTCCGAATCGATCCTGCACGACATTCTTGGTCGCGACCTGGTGGCACTGCTGCGGCGCAACGCCAGTGTGCGCCTGGACATCATCACACTCGACAGCGAACTGGCCCTGCAAGCGGTGAGTGCCGACGTGGTGGTGTGGCTGGCGGGCACCGATGCGCCGCTGCCAGGCCCGAGTTTCGCCACCGCCGAGCCTGAGCGTCTGGCGCGAGTGGATTACCTGCCGCACATCGCCAAGCGTTATTCCCGGGCGGCCTCGCGTCCCGATAGCCTCGATGATCTAGCGGACTTTTTGCTGGTGCAGTGGCAGCAGGACCGCGAGATCGAAAGCTTCAGGCCGTGGAATTCACTGGTCGACCAGCGTCTGGCCGGGGTCGTGCAGTTGCATGCCTATGGCTTGATGCAGGAGATGATCCGTTGCAGCGCCTGCATCGGTCTGCTGCCCGGCTACATGAGCCGTTTTGACCGCGGGCTGATCGGGTTGCCGGAGCTGTTCAGTCAGCCGATGCAGCGGCAGGTGTGGATGGCAGTGAATGCCGAGACACAGGGCGAGGCGCAGGTGCAGATGCTGGTGGAAATGATCCACGACACCTTCCGCGAGCGGCGGGATTGGTTCCACCCACTGTAGGAGCCGAGCTTGCTCGCGATGGTGGTCAACGATAATGCGGGAAACCTGATGCCCCGCGGCGTCTGTGAGTCCATCGCGAGCAAGCTCGGCTCCTACAGGGGGAGGAACCTCGCCATCCGGGAGATCAGCAGGTTAGAGTGACCAGCCACACCCGCATCAAGGACGAATCACCCATGCCCGCAACCGAGCCCCTCATCACCCTCGAACGCCTCAACGAATCCCACCTCGAAGGCATCACCGCGCTGTACCACGAACCCGCTTTCGCCCGGCAGACCCTGCAAATGCCGTTTCCCTCCATGGAGCTGTGGCGCAAGCGCATCGACCCCGACAACGAGCGCAAGGTGCAACTGGTGGCGGTGCATCAGGGTACTGTCATCGGCAACATCAGCATGGAACAGTATGTTCGCGTCCGTCGCAGCCACGCCGGCAGCTTCGGCATGGGCGTGGCGGTGGCGTGGCAGGGCAAGGGCGTGGGGTCGAAGCTGCTGGCGGCGGCGCTGGACATTGCCGACAACTGGATGAACCTGCGGCGCATCGAACTGACCGTGTATGTCGACAATGAAGCGGCCATTGGGCTGTACCGCAAATTCGGGTTCGAGACCGAAGGGGTGCTGCGCGATTACGGCTTGCGAGACGGGAAGTGGGTTGATGTGTTGAGCATGGCGCGGTTGCGTTCCATGCCAAACTGATAACCCCCCGTGGGAGTGGGCTCGCTCGCGAAAGCGGTGTGTCAGACAACATCAATGTCGACTGGAACGCCGCCTTCGCGAGCAAGCCCGCTCCCACATTGGATTAGCGTCAAACTTCCATATTGATCCAACCTACCTTGGGCTCTTCCGGCGCCACGGCATTGATGCTCTTGCCCGTCGCCACCTCAACCCGCCGCGCCACCTCCGGGTCATCGGCAAACGGAATCAGGCTCGCCTCATCCAGGCTTTCAGCGCTCTGGTGGCGCAGACAATACTCGACGGCAAACCACAAAAACGCCACGCCCAAGACATTCAACATGATCTCCATCATCAGGCTATCCGCGCCTCCTGCTCGGCCATCGATACGTCCGCCGCCCGCACCGTGCGCCACACGTTCCAGGCCATCAGCAGCATGCCGGTGAGGAAGAACACGCCGCCGACAAAGCGCACCACGAACCCCGGATGGCTGGCCTGCAAGGCTTCGACGAAGGAGTAGGTCAGCGTGCCGTCGTCGTTGATCGCGCGCCACATCAGGCCCTGGGTGATGCCGTTGACCCACATCGAGGCGATGTACAGCACGGTGCCGATGGTGGCCAGCCAGAAGTGCAGGTTGATCAGCGGTGTGCTGTGCATCTGCTCGCGACCAAAGACCTTGGGCACCATGTGATAGGTCGCGCCAAAGGTGATCATCGCCACCCAGCCCAGGGCGCCGGCATGTACGTGGCCGATGGTCCAGTCGGTGTAGTGGGAGAGGGCGTTGACCGTCTTGATCGCCATCATCGGACCTTCGAAGGTCGACATGCCGTAGAAGGCCAGGGACAGCACCAGGAATCGCAGGATCGGGTCGGTGCGCAATTTATGCCAGGCGCCCGAGAGGGTCATCATGCCGTTGATCATCCCGCCCCAACTCGGCGCCAGCAGGATCAGCGACATGGCCATGCCCAGCGACTGCGCCCAGTCCGGCAATGCGGTGTAGTGCAGGTGGTGGGGACCGGCCCAGATGTACAGGGTGATCAGCGCCCAGAAATGCACGATCGACAGGCGATACGAATACACCGGCCGATTCGCTTGTTTTGGCACGAAGTAATACATCATCCCCAGAAACCCGGTGGTCAGGAAAAAGCCCACGGCGTTGTGCCCGTACCACCACTGCACCATCGCGTCGGTGGCGCCGGAGTACACCGGATAAGACTTGAACCAGCTCACCGGAATCGACAGGTGGTTGACCACGTGCAGCATGGCGATCACCACGATGAAGGCGCCGAAGAACCAGTTGCCGACGTAGATGTGCTTGGTCTTGCGCCGTACCACGGTGGTGAAAAACACGATGGCATAGGCCACCCAGACCACCGTCATCCACACCGCGCCCGAGAACTCGATCTCGGCGTATTCCTTGGTCGTGGTGTAGCCCAGCGGCAGGCTGACCAGCATCACCACGATCACCGACTGCCAGCCCCAGAAGGTGAAGGCGGCGAGGGTGTCGGAAAACAGCCGCACCTGACAGGTGCGCTGCACCGCGTAGTAACTGGCGGCGAACTGCGCGCTGCCGGCGAAGCCGAAAATCACCAGGCTCGTGTGCAGCGGTCGCAGGCGGCCGAAGCTGGTCCATGGCAGGTCCAGGTTCATTTCGGGCCATACCAGTTGCGAGGCGATCCACACGCCCATCGCCATTCCCACGATGCCCCAGAACACTGTTGCGATGATGAATTGGCGCACGACCTTGTAGTTATAAGCCTGTCCGAGAGTTGCTGTGCTCATGCTCGATGCTTCCACGATTGCAAAGTCGGGCAACTGTAAAAACACCGGCCATTTCAAAACAGGCTCAGGAAAAGCTCATTTGTGCGGATCAGACAGAACCTCAGCCACAGTGCGTTCAAACGCCATCTGATACGGTTTTTTCAGAATTAAGTGAGTCTGTAACTCGCTGCGCCGCAAGCCCATAGTCATCAAAAACCTGTAGGAGCGAGCACGCTCGCGATGGCCGTCAACGATAACGCGGGAAACCTGTTGCCCCGCGGTGTCTGTGATTCCATCGCGAGCGTGCTCGCTCCTACAGGAAAGCGGAACAAATCCTGATGAGGTGGCCAGATGTATCAGTACGACGACTATGACCGGGCGCTGGTGTTCGAGCGGGTTGCGCAGTTTCGCGATCAGGTCGCGCGCTACATGGCCGGCGAGCTGAGCGAAGAAGAGTTCCTGCCGCTGCGCCTGCAAAACGGCCTGTACCTGCAAAAGCACGCCTACATGCTGCGGGTGGCGATTCCCTACGGCACCCTGAGCGCACGGCAGATGCGCACGCTGGCGAGCATCGCCCGGGATTACGATCGCGGTTACGGCCATTTCACCACCCGCCAGAACATGCAGTTCAACTGGATCGAACTGGCCCAGGTGCCGGAGATTCTCGAACGCCTGGCCGAAGTCGAGATGCACGCGATCCAGACCTCCGGCAACTGCGTGCGCAACATCACCACCGAAGCCTTCGCCGGGGTCGCGGCGGACGAAATGATCGACCCGCGCCCGCTGGCCGAGATCCTGCGCCAGTGGTCGACCATCAACCCGGAATTCCTGTTCCTGCCGCGCAAGTTCAAGATCGCCATCTGCTCGGCCGAACAGGACCGCGCGGCGATCATGATGCATGACATCGGCCTCTACCTGTATCCGGGTGAAGACGGGCAGATGCTGCTGCGGGTGATCGTCGGCGGCGGCCTGGGGCGCACGCCGATCCTCGGTTTGCAGATTCGCGACGGCTTGCCGTGGCAGCACCTGTTGTCCTACGTCGAAGCGGTGCTGCGGGTGTACAACCGCCACGGCCGGCGCGACAACAAGTACAAGGCGCGGATCAAGATCCTGGTCAAGGCCTTGGGCATCGAAGCTTTCGCCCGGGAAGTGGAGGAGGAGTGGCAGTACCTCAAGGACGGCCCGGCGCAGTTGACCCTGGATGAATTCGAGCGGGTCGCCAGTGCTTTCGTCGCCCCGGAGTATCGTGATCTGGCGAGTATCGATCTGGAATTCGGCGCCCATATGGCGCAGAACCCGGCCTTCGCCCGCTGGGTGTTGCGAAACGTGCAGGCGCACAAGGTGCCGGGTTATGTCAGCGTCGTGCTGTCGACCAAACCGGGTTTCAGTTCGCCGCCGGGGGATGTCACCACGGCGCAGATGGAGGCGATCGCCGACTGGTCCGAGCGCTTCGGTTTCGGTGAAATCCGCATCGCCCATGAACAGAACGTGGTGCTGCCGGACGTGCCCAAGGCGGAACTGTTCGCGCTATGGAGCCTGGCCTGCGAGCACAATCTGGGCAGCGCCAACGTTGGTCTGCTCACCGACATGATCGCCTGTCCCGGTGGCGATTTTTGTGCGCTGGCCAACGCCAAGTCGATCCCCATTGCGCAAGGCATCGCCGCGCGATTCGAGGACCTCGATTACCTGCACGACCTGGGCGACATCAGCCTCAACATCTCCGGCTGCATGAACGCCTGCGGTCACCACCACATCGGCAACATCGGCATTCTGGGCGTCGATAAGAACGGCAGCGAGTGGTACCAGATCACCCTCGGCGGCGCCCAGGGCAAGAACAGCGCGCTGGGCAAGGTGATCGGCCCGTCGTTCAGCGCCAGCGAAGTGCCCGAGGTCATCGAGTGCATTGTCGAGACATTTGTGCGTTATCGGGAAAGCGAAGAGCTGTTCGTCGATACCGTGCAGCGCATCGGTCTTGAGCCGTTCAAGGAGTCGGTTTATCCGAAAGCGCTGGAGGTGTCGGCATGAACAATCTGTTGCGGCTGGAGGCGGGCGTGGCGCGGATTGATGCCGAGGATTCGTGGACGCTGGTCAGGGACCTGGAGGCGCCGCTGTCTGGTGCGGCATTGATTCTGCCGCTGGCCAAGTGGCTGGAAAATCCGCAGCAACAGGCGGTATGGCTGGGGCCGGACGATGAGGTGGAAAGCCTCAAACCGTGGCTTGAGCAGCTGACATTGATCGCCCTGGATTTCCCCAGCTTCCGTGACGGCCGCGCTTACAGCCAGGCCTACCTGCTGCGCACCCGACTGGGCTGGACGGGCGAACTGCGCGCCATCGGCGATGTGTTGCGCGATCAGCTCAGCCACATGCGTCAGTGCGGTTTCGACAGCTTCGCGGTACGCGAAGACAAATCCGCCGAGGATGCGTTGAAAGGGCTGGCGGGGATGAGCGTGCTATACGGGCGCTCGGTGATCGAGCCACGACCGTTGTTCCGCAGACGGTAGGAGGCTGGCCGGGGAATTGGTGAACAACGCAGAACCCTGTGGGAGCGTGGCTTGCCCGCGAAGGCGTCAGGTCGGCCGACA
>NZ_JAIQWX010000098.1 GCF_020164475.1 Pseudomonas sp. REP124
GCGAGGCTTGCCCGCGAAGCTCTTAGGATTTACGCGGAGTCAGGACCATCTGCGCCGGCACGCTGCGCAGAATCTGCCGCTCCAGCTTCAGATCGAACTGCGGATCGAGCTTGTTCACCCGCTTGGTCAGCAAATTGGCCAGCCATGGGTAATCATCGGTACGCGGCGCCTGGATGCTCACGTCGCACTGATAATTCACCACATCGGCGGCGATCGCATCTAGTTGGCGGCGAAGTTTGCTGATGTCGTTGATGTTCAGCGCAACGGTGGTGCTTTCGGCGGTCGGGTCGATGACCTTGGCTTTCGGCTTGGCTTCGGCGGCTTTCAGAGCAGCTTCTGCCTTTTCCAGTTCAGCCTTGCGCGCCTGAGCGACAGCGCCGTTGACGCCGCCAGTCAGCGCCGGTGCCTTGGGCATCAGCGCGCGGGCGCGGGCCAAGGCAGTAGCAGCAGCGTTGACGTCGCCTTTTTGCAGCACGATCTGGCTGCGCATCAAATAGGCTTCAGCCAATTGCCGCTGGTATTGCTCCAGGGATTGATCATTGGGCGATTCGGCCTGCAAAGCGGCCAGTTGCCCTTCCGCGGTGGCCAGCTCGCTGCTGGCCAGGCTTTGTTCAAGCTGTGCAATAGCCGTGGCCCGCGCGTCCGGGGTCTCGGCTGCCGGCGGCGTGCTTTGGCATGCACCCAGCAGCAGAGAAAATGCGACAAGGAGCACATAACGGGAGGTGAACAGCTTCATTCCTGCGACTCTCTATTTGCGCAAAAAGCGAGCAAGTCTACACCCCTCGACGGGGCAGAACAAAACTCAGCAGAAACAGTGCGGCGGCCGTCACAACAATCGACGGGCCGGCCGGAGTGTCCTTGAACCAGGACAAAGCCAGCCCGCCACACACGGCGAGTATGCCCAGCAGGCTCGCGCCCAGTGCCATCTGCTCCGGCGATCGGGCGTGACGTTGTGCCGCAGCCGCCGGGATGATCAGCAACGAAGTGATCAGCAATACACCGACGATTTTCATCGCCACGGCGATCACCACGGCGATCAGCAACATCAGCGCCATGCGCAATCCCGCCACGGGCAGACCTTCGACCCTGGCCAGTTCCTCATGCACGGTGATGGCAAGCAGTGGTCGCCACAACGCCACCAACAATGCCAGCACCGCGGCGCTGCCGCCCAGGATCCAGGCCAGATCGGTCGGACTGATAGCCAGCAGGTCGCCGAACAGATAGGCCATCAGGTCGATCCGCACTTCGTGCATGAAGCTTAGTACGACCAGACCGAGAGAGAGGGTGCTCGGTGCGAGAATTCCCAAAAGCGTGTCGGAAGCCAGCGGCTGGCGCTGTTGCAAGGTCACCAGCAACACCGCCAGCAGCAGGCAGCCTACGGTGACCGCGACCGTAGGGCTGACATCCAGCAGGAAACCCAGCGCTACGCCGAGCAACGCGGCGTGGGACAGGGTGTCGCCGAAATAGGCCATGCGCCGCCAGACCACGAACGAACCCAGGGGGCCCGCAACCACCGCCAAAGCCAGACCTGCAAGCAGGGCGTAAAGCAGAAAATCAGCCATGCTTGCAGTTGTCTCCGTGAACATGGGGTTGGCCCGAAACAGGCCCTTTGACCACCGAACCATGCAGATCGTGGGCATGGTCGTGATGGTGGTGATAGATCGCCAGACTCGGCGCGTTTTTGCCGAACAGTTCGACGAAGGCCGGGTCGCCGCTGACCTGTTCAGGATGGCCGGAGCAGCAGACATGTCGGTTGAGGCAAACCACTTGGTCGGTGGTGCTCATCACCAGATGCAGATCGTGGGAAACCATCAACACCCCGCAGCCGTGACGGTCACGCAGACGGGTGATCAGGCTGTAGAGTTCGGCCTGTCCGGCGACGTCGACGCCTTGTACCGGCTCGTCGAGCACCAGCAGTTCCGGCTCACGCAACAGCGCGCGGGCCAGCAGCACGCGCTGCATTTCGCCGCCGGAGACGCTTTGCACCGGGCTGTCGATGACGTGCTCGGCGCCCACTTCCTTGAGCGCGGACAGCGCCATCGTCCGATCCACACCCGGCACCAGGCGCAGGAAACGCAGCACCGACAGCGGCAAGGTCGGATCGACATGCAGTTTCTGCGGCATGTAACCCACGCGCAGTTTCGGCTTGCGCCAGACCGTGCCGCTGTCGGGTTTCAACAGGCCCAGCACGGCACGCACCAGCGTGGTCTTGCCGGCGCCGTTGGGGCCGATCAGGGTGACAATCTGCCCGGGCTCGACGCTCAATTCGATGTTATCCAGCACAGGCTGCCCGGCGAACGTGACCGCGACCTGCTGCAGACGGATCAAGCTGTCGCTCATCAAGCCCCCTGGCAACCCGAGCAGAGACCGACCACTTCGACGGTCTGACCTTCGACGACGAACCCGACCTCGGCGGCGCTGGCGATGATCGCGTCGCTGATGGATTTCTGTTCGAGTTCAATAGCGGCGTGGCAATCGCGGCAGATCAGGAATTGCCCCTGATGCGCGTGCGCCGGGTGATTGCAGCCGATGAAGGCGTTGAGCGAGGCGATCCGGTGAACCAGACCGTTTTCCAGGAGGAAATCCAGCGCGCGGTACACCGTTGGCGGCGCGGCGCGGCGGCCGTCCTGCTCGCTGAGTACCGCCAGAATGTCGTAGGCGCCCAGCGGCTTGTGGCTTTGCCACACCAGTTCCAGCACCCGGCGACGCAAAGCGGTCAGGCGCAGACCCTTGCGTTCGCACAGGGCGTCAGCCTCGGACAGAGCGCTGTGCACGCAATGAGAGTGGTCGTGGGGACGGCTGGCAAGCGGAGTTTTGGTCATGAGCGGCGACGAGTTTGGTGAGAGACGTTATTATGTTACCCGTTCTCGCCTCTCCGAGTGTTCATCGTGCCCCGACTTTTTTCATACTTTGTCGCATTTATCGCAAGTTTTCTGCTGATCGGTCAGGCGCAAGCCGAGGTCAGGGTCCTCACCAGCATCAAGCCGTTGCAGTTGATCGCCGCTGCCGTGCAGGACGGCGTGGCGATTCCCGAGGTTTTGCTGCCGCCCGGCGCTTCGCCGCATAACTATGCGCTGCGGCCTTCCGACGTTCGCAAGGTGCAGTCGGTGGATCTGCTGTACTGGATCGGGCCGGACATGGAAGGCTTCCTGCCGCGGGTGCTGAACGGCCGTTCGCTGCCGAGCGTCGCCGTACAGAGCCTTCCGGGGATGAAGTTGCGCCATTTCGCCGAAGATAACCACTCTCACGCCGAAGAAGCCGACGATCATGACCACGATCATCGTCCGGGCAGCCTTGATGCGCATCTGTGGCTGTCGCCGGTCAACGCCCGGGTGGTCGCGGCAAAAATGGCCGAAGATCTCAGCGCAGCCGATCCTGCCAACGCGGCCCGATATCAAAGCAACGTCCAAGCCTTCAATGAACGCCTCGATGCCCTAGACCTGCGCCTTAAAAAGCGTCTGGCCGGCATTGAAGGAAAACCCTACTTCGTCTTCCACGAAGCCTTCGACTACTTCGAAGATGCCTACGGCCTGAAGCACACCGGCGTGTTCAGCGTCGCGGCGGAGGTGCAACCGGGCGCCCAGCACGTCGCGGCGATGCGCGCGCGGTTGCAGGAAGTAGGCAAGACCTGTGTCTTCAGCGAACCGCCCCTGCGTCCGCGCCTGGCGGAAACCCTGGTAGCCGGGCTGCCGGTGAAACTGGCGGAGCTGGATGCGCTGGGCGGCTACACACCGGCAACGGCTCAGGGGTATGAGCAGGTGCTGGAAAAGTTGGGGAATGATTTGGCGGGGTGCCTGGAGTCGTTGTAATTCAAAAACCGCGGTGCCCCATTCGCGAGCAAGCCCGCTCCCACATTTGATTTCGGTCGTTCACAGAATTTGTGTACGCAGGAGATCAAAATGTGGGAGCGGGCTTGCTCGCGAAGCTTTTAAAGGGCAAACGGCAAAGGCGTATTTACGGTCTGCCGCTGCGCCAACCGCAACTGAAACTCCATCGGGTCGTGAATCAACACGTCCTGCCCCGCGAACGATTCCGCCGCGATCAATCGCGACAACCAGAACCGCACACAAGCCACCCGCAACATGGTCGGCCACAGCTCGGCTTCGGCGGCGGTGAATGGCCTCAGCGCCGCGTAGGCACCCAAAAGCGCCCGCGCCCGTGGCCCGTCGATAAGGCCATCGTCATCCGAACACCAGTCATTCAAAGCAATCGCCACGTCGTAGAGCATCGGCCCCGAGCAGGCGTTGTAGAAGTCGATCAGGCCGGTCAGGTGCGTGCCTTCGAACATCGCGTTGTCGCGGAACAGGTCCGCGTGGATGTTGGCCCTTGGCAGAGCGAGGATTTTCTCTTTCTGGATAGTTATTTCTTCCAGCGCCTTTTGCAGCAGCTCTTTCTGTTCGGCTTCGAGGTGCGAGAGAAACTGCGTGCCCTCCTCCAACATCCAGTCCAGGCCGCGATCGGTCTTGCGCTTGATCATGTTGGCCTGTGTCGCCAGGTGCAGGTGCGCCAGCAACTCGCCGACCTGGGTGCAGTGCTGGGCATTGGCTTGCTTGATGTGCTTGCCGGCCAGGCGCGGCTGCAGCAGCGCAGGCTTTCCGGCCAGCTCACGCAACGCCACACCGTCGGTGGTGCGTAGTGCGTAAGGCACCGGCAGATCGGCTTCGTGCAGGACGTCGAGCAATTCGATGAAGAACGGCATCTCCTGGACCGGGCCGCGCTCGACCAGGGTCAGGACAAATTCGCCCTGCTCCATGCTGATAAAGAAGTTGGTGTTTTCACTACCGGCGGCGATCCCCTGGAAATCAAGCAGGCGGCCAAGGCCATAAGGGGCGAGAAAGGTTTCCAGCTCGGGCCGAGCCAGGGGGGTGAACACAGACATGTTTAAGCTGCCAGTACGGGCGCCGCTCGTGAGCCGGCGCCAATTGAAATTAGGAAACTATTTCCACTCAAAGATCTTCCACGACGGAATCAGCATATCCGGCTGATCCGAGCGGATGAAGTTGCCGTCCGATCCATCGGCGCGCACCAGAAAGTACGGCTTGCCGCCCTTCGGCGTGACCTGAATGGCATACAGGAAGCCATTCTGGCGGTATTCCTTGATCGTGTTGTCGCCTTCCGTGCGAATGGTTACATCCGGTTCCGGTGACGGCGCATCGTCCGCCGCCATCACCGCCAATGGTGTGATTGCAAACAACCCAGCCAGCAACAGGCGATTTAGTGTGCGCATGATAACCTTGTCCCTTTGTCGTCAACGGTCCCGCTATTCTAGCGCCGGACCCGCCGAAAAGGTTGATCGTGCTCATGAGCCAAGCCCCCCTCGTCCTGGTGGACGGTTCTTCTTACCTGTATCGCGCCTTCTTCGCACTGCCACCGCTGACCACCTCCAAAGGTCTGCCGACCGGAGCGGTCAAAGGTGTGCTGAACATGCTCAAGAGTCTGCGCAAGCAGTACCCGGACAGCCCCTTCGCCGTGGTGTTCGACGCCAAGGGCGGAACCTTCCGCGATGAAATGTACGCCGAGTACAAGGCCAATCGCCCGAGCATGCCCGACGACATGCGCGTGCAGATCCAGCCGCTGCACGACAGCGTCAAGGCCCTGGGCTTCCCGCTGCTGTGCGTCGAAGGCGTCGAAGCCGACGACGTGATCGGCACCCTGGCGCGCAGCAGCGCCGCGGCTGACCGCCCGGTGATCATCTCCACCGGCGACAAGGACATGGCGCAGCTGGTCGATGGCCACATTACCTTGGTCAACACCATGACCGGTAGCAGCATGGACGTGGAGGGCGTGAAGGAGAAATACGGTGTCGCTCCCGAGCAGATCATCGATTACCTGGCGCTCATGGGCGACTCTTCCGACAACATCCCGGGCGTTCCCGGCATCGGCCCGAAGACCGCGTCCGGCCTGCTGGTGGGCGTCAACGGTGGCCTGACCGAGCTGTACGCGCAGCTGGATATCGTCCCGACCCTGCCGATTCGCGGGGCGAAAACCCTGCCGGCCAAGCTTGAAGAGCACAAGGAAATGGCCTTCCTGTCCTACGCGCTGGCGACCATCAAGGTCGACGTGCCGCTGGACATCGAACTCGATGACCTGCAGATGGGCCCGGAAGACCAGACAAAGCTGACCGAACTCTACAACCTGCTCGAATTCAAGAGCTGGCTGAACGACCTGCAACGCGATGCCAAGCGCGTGGAACTGAGCGCGGCCGCCGAGCCGGCACCGGTGGTGGACCTGTTCAGCGCCGCCGAAGCCGTGGCTGAAGTGCCAGCGTCGGCGCCGGCACCGACGGCTGAAACCCGCTACGAGACCATCCTCGATCAGGCACGCTTCGACGTCTGGCTGGAGAAGCTGAACAACGCCAAGCTGTTCGCCTTCGACACCGAAACCACCGGCATCGACGCGCAGCAGGCGCAACTGGTGGGCGTTTCGTTCGCCGTGCAGGCCAACGAAGCGGCCTACGTTCCGCTGACCCATTCCTACATCGGCGTGCCCCAGCAGCTGGATCGCGACACTGTCCTGCGCGCCCTCAAGCCGATTCTGGAAGACCCGAACAAGCTCAAGGTCGGCCAGCACGCCAAGTTCGACATGAACATCCTGGCCAACTGCGCCATCGGCGGTGATCAGGCCAACGGCATCACCGTGCGCGGCATCGCCTTCGACACCATGCTTGAATCCTACGTGCTCAACTCCACCGCCACCCGTCACGACATGGACAGCCTGGCGCTGAAGTACCTGGATCACACCACGGTGAGCTTCCAGGACATCGCCGGCAAAGGTGTGAAGCAGCTGACGTTCGATCAGATTGCCCTCGAGCAGGCCGGCCCCTACGCCGCCGAAGACGCCGACATCACTCTGCGTCTGCACGAAGCGCTGTACGACAAGCTCAGCGCCATTCCGAGCCTGGCCAGCGTGCTGACCGACATCGAAATCCCGCTGGTGCCGGTGCTGGCACGCATCGAGCGCCAGGGTGCGTTCGTCGATGCCGCGCTGCTCGGCGTGCAGAGCATCGAACTGGGCGACAAGATGGTCGCGCTGGAGCGTGAAGCCTTCGAGATCGCCGGCGAAGAGTTCAACCTCGGCTCGCCCAAGCAACTGGGCGTGATTCTCTACGAGAAACTCGGTCTGCCGGTGCTGAAGAAAACCGCCAAGGGCCAGCCGTCCACCGCTGAAGAAGTGCTGGCCAAGCTGGCCGAGGAAGACTACCGACTGCCCAAGGTGCTGATGGAATACCGTTCCATGAGCAAGTTGAAAAGCACCTACACCGATCGCCTGCCGGAGCAGATCAACCCGCGCACCGGGCGTATCCACACCTCCTATCACCAGGCGGTGGCGTCCACCGGGCGTCTGTCCTCCAGCGATCCGAACCTGCAGAACATTCCGGTGCGCACTGCTGAAGGACGGCGTATCCGCCAGGCCTTCGTGGCACCGACCGGCTACAAGCTGCTGGCAGCGGACTACTCGCAGATCGAACTGCGGATCATGGCGCACCTGTCCCGGGACGAAGGCCTGATGAACGCCTTCCGCAACGATCTGGACGTGCACACCGCCACCGCCGCCGAAGTGTTCAAGGTCGAACTGGCAGACGTGACTTCCGATCAGCGTCGCAGCGCCAAAGCGATCAACTTCGGCCTGATTTACGGCATGGGCGCGCAGAAGCTCGGCAAGGACATCGGCGTCGACACCAAGACCGCCAAGGCCTACATCGACACCTATTTCGCCCGCTATCCGGGTGTGCGCCAGTACATGGACCGCACCCGCGCCCAGGCGGCGGAACAGGGTTATGTGGAAACCTTCTTCGGCCGTCGCCTGTACCTGCCGGAGATCAACTCCAACAAGCCGCAGGAGCGCGCCGCCGCCGAGCGTACGGCGATCAACGCGCCGATGCAGGGCACGGCCGCCGACATCATCAAGAAAGCCATGGTGGCTGTGGATAACTGGCTGACGTCCTCCGGGCTCGACGCCAAAGTCATCCTGCAGGTGCACGACGAATTGGTGCTGGAGGTGCGTGAAGATTTGGTCGACCAGGTTCGCGAGGAAATTCGCGGTTACATGAGTGGCGCGGCCAAACTGGACGTTCCATTACTGGTCGAAGTCGGCGTTGGCAACAATTGGGATGAGGCTCACTAAGCCGTCTGTCGGCTAGTTTTGAGGTACGGGCGTACCCGCAAGGGGGCGCCCGTCGAGCTCAACGGAATGTATATGCCCTTGCGAGGCCCGGAATCAGGGGGTTCCGCTGCGGCATAGTGCCGCGGATGAAAATCGAATAGCGCTCAATCCGGAAAGTTTGCGGAACTTTTCCAAAGGCGCTGAAAAAAAATCTGAACTAATCTGAAGAAACACCACTCAGAGATACTGAATGGCTGGTGAAGCCCTTCGATGCTCCTATGTTGTGTTAAGTGTTGGCAGATATCTGGACCCCGCCCTAGCGGTCTAGAACTTGAACCCCGGAACTTCCCCCTCCCCATAGAAGTCCGGGGTTTTTTTTGCCTGCAGAAAACTGCCCGCGGCGCACCGCAGACAGTTCCCGAACCTTACTGCGCCTCTGCCTCAGCGCCCTTGTCCGCCAATTCCATCCAGTCCGCCAACACAGTGTAGGCCTCTTCCAGCCCCATGCGCTTGGGCGCCGAGAACAACTGGATGGTCACGGCATCGCCCCAACCCTTGCGAATCTCCGACTGAACCTTGAGCAGCGTGTTCTTGGCCGCGCCATAGGTCAGCTTGTCGGCCTTGGTCAGCAGAATGTGCATCGGCATACCGCTGGCGATGGCCCAGTCGAGCATCAGGCGGTCGAAGTCGGTCATCGGGTGACGGATGTCCATCATCAGAATCAGACCCTTGAGACTCTCGCGACTGCCCAGGTACGCCTCAAGGTGACGCTGCCAGTGCTGCTTGAGCGGAATAGGGACTTTTGCGTAACCGTAGCCCGGAAGGTCGACCAGACGGCGTTCATCGTCTAGCTTGAAGAAATTCAACAGTTGCGTGCGCCCCGGCGTTTTCGAGGTACGCGCCAGGCTGGCATGGGTCAGGGTGTTCAGAGCACTGGACTTGCCGGCGTTGGAACGCCCGGCGAAGGCGACTTCAAAACCTTCGTCATCCGGACATTGGTCGACTTTGGCGGCGCTGAGCATGAAGGTGGACTGTTGGCACAGACCGAGGATGGGATTCTTGAGTTGCATGGGATTTCCGATGTGGGCGGCGCCTGGAATGGGCGCGGCAAGCGGTGTCGCTTCCGTTTCAGTGACGCCAGTATATAATGCCGCAGATTTTGTGTGCGCTTTGTCCCAGCGTAGGACGAAGTTCACGAGAGCGACAGACCTTGATTGCGCACTAGAACGCAGAACGCTCTCAACCCTGAAAAGGTCGTTTTATGACGAAATGGCTGCTGGCTGCCGGACTTCTGATGCCGCTTTACAGCGCTCAGGCTACACAGGATCCGGAAGCCGTGTACAACCGTGTTTGTGGTGCCTGTCATTCCGGCCAACTCCCCATGGCGCCCCGCAAGGGCGATCAGGAAGCTTGGACGCCGAGGTTGGCGAAAGGTATGGAGACGCTGGTGCAACACGTGACCCAGGGTTTCAAGGCGATGCCGCCGCGTGGTTTGTGCATGGACTGCAGTGCCGAGGATTACCGAGCCATCATCCAGTGGATGAGCGAGTAAACCCGGTCCATAACTCTTAACCCTTAGCCGTAGTTGGATTAGCTGATGAACAAACTGATCGTGAGTCTGCTGTTGACCGTGGGGATCTCCGGCGCTGCCTATGCCGCAGGTGAGCCAGTCAAACCTGGTGACGCCGCCGCAGGCCAGGCCAAAGCCGCCGTATGTGGCGCCTGCCATGGCCCGGATGGCAACAGCATGGCGCCAAACTTTCCAAAGCTGGCCGGCCAGGGTGAACGTTACCTGACCAAGCAGCTGCACGACATCAAGTCGGGCAAGCGCACCGTTCTGGAAATGACCGGCCTGCTGACCAACCTGAGCGATCAGGACCTGGCGGACCTCGCCGCGTACTTCGCCAGCCAGAAGGGCAGCGTCGGCGCCGCCGATCCGAAGATCGTCGCTCGCGGCGAAGCACTGTTCCGTGGCGGTGACCTGGCCAAGGGCATGCCGGCGTGCACCGGTTGCCACTCGCCAAACGGCGCGGGCAACGCCGCTGCCGGCTTCCCGCACCTGGGCGGCCAGCACGCTCAATACGTTGCCAAGCAACTGACCGATTTCCGCAAGGAAGAAGGTGGCCGGAACAACGACGGCGACACTAAACCAATGCAAAGTATTGCCAAGAAGATGAGCGATGAAGACATCGCCGCAGTCTCCAGTTACATTCAGGGCCTGCACTAAGACTGGTGAATCGGGCGCGGCGCGAAGCAGGCAACTCCTGCAACGTTAACGCTCGATTAATCCGTGGTGGCAAGTATAAAAAGGGTGGCTTTGGCCGCCCTTTTTTGTGGCCGCTGCCGTTACACTACAGAACTCGGCCCCGCTCAGACCTGTCTGAAAACAGGTCGCGCGAGTCGATAAAATTTGCTCAGGAGTAAAGCATGCGTAATCTGATCATCAGCGCCGCACTGGTCGCTGCCAGCCTGTTCGGCATGACCGCCCAGGCCGCCGAAACCCCCGCCGCCCCTTACGTTGAACTGAGCAATCCGGTTCCGGTTGCCGTTCCAGGCAAGATCGAAGTGGTGGAGCTGTTCTGGTATGGCTGCCCGCACTGCTACGCCTTCGAGCCGGTGATCAACCCATGGGTCGAGAAGCTGCCTTCTGACGTCAACTTCGTCCGTATCCCTGCCATGTTCGGCGGTCCTTGGAACGCACACGGCCAGATGTTCCTGACCCTGGAAGCCATGGGTGTGGAGCACAAGGTCCACGCCGCGGTGTTCGAAGCCATCCAGAAGCAACACATGAAACTGACCGACAAGAATGACATGGCGGACTTCCTGGCCACTCAAGGCGTCGACAAGGACAAGTTCCTGGCTACCTTTGACTCCTTTGCCATCAAGGGCCAGATCGTCAAGGCCACTGACCTGGCCAAGAAATATGAAATTACTGGTGTCCCGACCCTTATCGTCAACGGCAAATACCGCTTTGACGTAGGCTCTGCCGGCGGCGCTCAAGAAGCCCTGCAACTGGCCGACAAACTGATCGACAAAGAGCGAGCAGCCAACAAGGCGGCCTCCAACTAAAAGGCTTTACCCACCATGCGCCGCTGGGGAAGTGAACGCAGCGTTGGCCGGCATGATCCGCGGGTCAACGAGCATCATCTGCAATCGACGGGCCTGCCTGAAGACAGCCGTCTGCGTTTGCTCAGTTTCAATATCCAGGTCGGCATCAGTACCGAACGTTTTCGGCATTACCTGACCCGGGGTTGGCAACATCTGTTGCCGCACACCGGGCGTGCCGACAACCTGCAGAAAATCGGCAGCCTGCTCGGCGACTTCGATCTGGTCGCCCTGCAGGAAGCCGACGGCGGCAGCCTGCGCACGGGCTACGTCAATCAAGTCGAACACCTGGCCCAGCTCGGCGCCTTCCCCTACTGGTATCAGCAACTCAATCGCAATCTCGGACGCTTCGCCCAGCACAGCAATGGCGTGCTGAGCCGCCTGCGGCCGTGGGCGATCGAGGATCATCCGTTGCCGGGGCCGAAGGGTCGCGGGGCGATTCTGGTGCGCTTCGGCGAAGGCGAGGATGCCTTGGTGGTGGTGATGATGCACCTGGCTCTCGGTGCCCGGACCCGCAGCCTGCAGCTGGCCTACATCCGCGAATTGATTGGCGGCTACAAACACCAGGTGCTGATGGGCGACATGAACACCCACGCCAGTGACCTGTTGCAGAACTCTCCATTGCGCGACCTCGGCCTGTTGGCCCCGCAACTGGAAGCGACATTCCCCAGCTGGCGCCCGCAACGCTGCCTGGACCACATTCTGTTGAGCCCGAGCCTGACGCTTGAAAAGGTCGAGGTGCTGGCCCAACCCATTTCCGATCACCTGCCGGTCGCGGTAGAGATTCGTCTGCCGGGTTCGCTCACGGCCGATGCATTGCCCGCGTTGAGTCCTACCCCTCGCGGAACCCCTGAATGAGCGACGACGCCCAGCGCTGGAAAGAGAAATACCTCAAAAGCATCGAACAACAGGAAAAGCTCGAACGTCGCTGGGATGCCCGCCTCGACTTGCTGCGCCGTGGACTGGTGCGCAGCACCCTGGCGGCCGAAGGCACTGACCGCGCCGTCGATCAATGCATGAAGGAAATGCGCGAAGTCGTGCGCACCGACGACATGGACGCGGGCCTCGCCGCCCTGATCCCGCGCCTGGAAAAAGCCGTACTCGACTCCGAGCAGCGCCGGGAAACCCGGATCAACCAGACCAGCGCCGCCCTGACCGCGCTGGTCACCCAGCTGCAAACCCTGCCCCTGCCTCGGGATGTCAGCCGCCCGCTGAAAAATTTCGCCAAGCAACTGGATAACCGGGTCAGTCAGGCCCGCGAGATGCCGTTGCTGCTCAGTGAACTCAGCGGCTTGCAGGGCAAGGCCCTGAGTCAGCTGGAAGCGACGCCGGAGCCCGACCGCCCCAGCCTGCTGCAACGGCTGTTCGGTCACCGTGAAGCCGACGAAGCAGCGCCGCTAACCACTCCGAGCGCCGAGCAGCCTCCAGCCCATCCGCTGGAAACGTCACGCGCGCCGCTTGAAGTTGAGCTGCACTTCGAAACTCAGGAGCCGACAGCTGTGGCTGCCGAGCCACAAAGCACGCCTGTGCCGGCTGCTCCAGCCATTGATTCAATTGCCCCAGCCATTGAGTCGACAGAGGCACAACCAGAGCCCGCCGCGCTGACGGAAGCAGAACCTGCGACCGATGAATCCAAGGTTGCTGAAACCGTCGTCGAAACTCCCCCGGCTCTGATCGAACCGACCACCAACCCCGACGAGCTGACTCACATCGAGCCTGCCGAGCCGCTGCCCGCCGAGCAGCCAGCCGACGAGCCTGAACAACCGCCCGCGCCTGACGTCCTCTATGCCCTGCCCGACTCCCCCGAGCCGTCCTACAGCTCGGTGGCCAAGCACATCGAAGAGACATTGCTAGGTCTGCTCGACGACCTGGCGATCCCCGAGCGCCATCGCCCGCAAGCGGAGTCGATGCGCTACCGTCTGCAAAACGGCCTGAACTGGTACGAACTTCTGCCGATCCTCGACGATCTGGCCACCTTGATGCTGGCGATCGCGGGCAGCGGCCAGCACGAGTTCGAGACCTACCTGCAACATCTGAACGAACGCCTCGAGTCGTTCCAGAGCAATCTGCAAGCCGCCAGCGCCGGCCATGCCGACAACCGCTCCGCCGCCCAGGCCATGGACACGCAGATTCGCGAGCAAGTCGACGGCATGCAAAGCAGCATGCATGAAGCGTCCAACCTGGAAGATCTCAAGGTGGTGCTGGAAAACCATCTGGAAGGCTTGCTCGGCACCATGGATCGTCATCGTCAGCAGCGCGACGAACGCGAGCAGGAAGTCGCGGCCCGCCTCAACGGCCTGGCCGAACGGGTGGCGCACATGGAACAGGAAGCCCTGGGCTTCCGTGAGCATCTGGAAGAACAGCGCCAGAAAGCCCTGATCGACCCGCTCACCGGCCTGCCCAACCGCGCCGCCTGGAGTGAGCGGCTGGAGCATGAAATCGGCCAGTGGCAGCAGCACGGCAATACCTTGCTGCTGGCGATGCTCGACCTCGACCACTTCAAGCGCATCAACGATAACTACGGCCACCTGGCCGGCGACAAGGTGCTGAAAATCATCGCCACGGTGCTGCGCAAGCGCCTGCGCGGGACGGATTTCATTGCCCGGTTTGGCGGTGAGGAATTTGTTCTGCTGATGCCGTCGACGGTGCCGGCGTCGGGGATGAAGTTGCTGGAACAGCTGCGCGCGTCGATTGAAGCCTGCCCTTTTCACTTCAAGGGCGAGCCGGTCACCGTCACCATTTCCATGGGGCTGACGGCGTTCAGATCCGGAGAAAGCAGCGATCTGGTGCTCAAGAGAGCCGATCAGGCGCTCTACCGCGCAAAAAATGCCGGACGCAATCGCGTGGAGCTGGGCTGAGGCGCAGCGCCGCAAATGTTTAAAACTTTGTGAATGCCCGCCGCACGCAAGGCAGTACGTTACACTGTTGCATTACTGCCTTGCGTGTATTGCCCAGCCATGAAATTTTCCGCGTTCATCATCCTGTCACTGCTGCTTCTGGCCGGTTGCGCCAGCGGCCCTCGCTACGACACCAGTCACCCTTCCGCCAATCACGACAGTCGCATCCAGTTCGTGGTGCTGCATTACACCTCCGCCTCCCAGGAACGCTCGCTGCAATTGCTGACCCATGGCGAAGTCAGCAGCCATTACCTGATCGGCGACGACAAGAAGGCGACCATTTTCAAGCTGATGGACGAAAACCAGCGCGCCTGGCACGCCGGAGAAAGCCAGTGGCAAGGCCGGACCTGGCTGAACTCGAGCTCCATCGGCATCGAAATCGTCAATCCGGGATTCAAGGACACCCCCACTGGGCGCCTCTGGTATCCCTACAGCGAAGCGCAGGTGGAATCCTTGATCGTCCTGCTCAAGGACATCACTTCCCGCTACCCCATCAGCCCGCGCAGCATCATCGGCCACAGCGACATCGCGCCCTTGCGCAAACTCGATCCCGGACCGCTGTTTCCGTGGAAGCGTCTGGCGGCGGCAGGATTCGGCATCTGGCCCAACGAGCAGGCAGTGGCGCGCCAGCAGCTACAATTTGAAGCGCAGCCGCCGAGCATCAGTTGGTATCAGGCGCAGCTGGCCCGCTTCGGTTACGAGATTGCGCAGACCGGCGAACTCGATGTCGCCACACGCCACGTGATCGCAGCGTTCCAGATGCATTTCCGGCCATCGCGCTTCGACGGCACGCCGGATGCGCAAACAGCGGCCATGCTGCTGGTGTTGAATCAGACAAAATAAATAGCGACGGCCGCCCGACGGTCAGCGCGCCATGTCAAATCAGCAGCTATAACTCATTGGTAATTCGCCGGATATTCCACGATGCCTGCTGCCAGAGAGACATTCCGTAGTTGGTTCTATCGCCCCTGGTTTCTGGCGATGATGGCGGCTGTCCTGAGCGCAACCCTATTGATGGCGGGCAGTTTTTTCATCGCCCTGCACCAGATCCAGCAGAATGAAAGCCAGGAAATGAACGCCCAGGGCGAGCGATTTCTCGCCCGCCTTGAACAACTGTTCGGACAATTGCGCGAAAGCCTCGACGATCTGGAAGCCCAACCATTGCGTGGTTGCGATGACGAGATGATCGCGACCCTGCAGCAAGTCACCTTCAACTACCGCTTCGTCTACGAAGCCGCGTACATGGATTCCTCGCGCATCTGCTCCAACCGACCGCGCCAGGAAGGGTTGTCGCTGATACGCCCACCCGACATCAAAGGCCCCACCTACAGCTACTGGCTGAACACCACCCTGGAACCCGATGAAAACCGCGCCGCCCTGATGCTCGGGCGCGGCAATTTTCGGGTCGCCACTTCTCGCGGGCATTTGACCGACATGGTCGACTTGTCACCCGGCAGCAGCCTGCTGGTAGTACTGGACCGCGGCACCCGGGCGATCCCCGTATTGGGTGCCTCGCAAGTATGGCCGCCGTCCGAGCATTGGCCGCCGAAAAGCCGGGATGCCCTGCAAGTCACGCAGAAACGTCTGATCTATCGCATGCCCACCGATAATCCGGAGTACCAGTTGGTGCTGATCAGCCCGCGCGGCAGCACGCACATTCCGCTGATGTGGTGGTGGCTGCTGCCGGTGTGCCTGAGTCTGTCCTTCTGCGTGGGGTTCCTGGTGTTCCTGCTGGTGCGTCAGCGCCAGTCCCTGGATGCTGAATTGACCGGCGCCATCCGCCGCGGCGAATTGCAGGTCCTGTATCAGCCGATCTTCGATCTCGACAGCCGCAACTGCGTCGGCGCCGAAGCCTTGCTGCGCTGGCGACGACCGGACGGCACCCTGACCAGTCCCGACCTGTTCATCCCGATGGCTGAGAACACCGGACAGATCCGGCAGATGACCGACTTCGTCCTGCAACGCCTGCTTGAGCAGCTTGGGCAGCTGTTACGGGCCAATCCGCAGCTGTACATCTCGGTCAACCTGGCCGCGTGCGATGTGATGGTGCCGCGCATCGGCCAGGTCATGGCGCGCTTGCTGACCCTGCATCGGGTCGCCGCCCGGCAAATCGCCTTCGAGGTCACCGAGCGCGGGCTGATCGACGTGGTGGTGGCCCGGGAAAACCTGCAGGCGCTGCGCGATGTCGGCCATCAGGTACTGATCGACGATTTCGGTACCGGCTATTGCAGCCTCGCTTACCTGCAAACCCTGCCGGTGGATTGCCTGAAGATCGACAAGGCTTTCATCGATGCGCTGGGGCACGACGCGGCCAGCAGTGGTGTCGCGCCGCACATCATTCATATGGCGCAGTCGCTGCATTTGAAGGTGATCGCCGAAGGCATCGAGCATGAAGCCCAGGCTGAACTGCTGAGCAGTGAAGGGGTGAAGTTCGGTCAGGGCTGGTTGTTCGCCCACGCCTTGAGCGCCGTGCAGTTCATCGAACTGATTACCCGTGGCCGCCGGTTTGCCAGCCGACGTCTGGACGATGAAGCCTGAAACGCGCTACACGGTCAGCGCCATGTAGAACTGCGTGCCCTGCCCCGGCCGCGAATAAACCCCCATCCGCCCGCCGTGCAACTGCACGATTTCCTTGCACAGCGCCAGGCCGAGCCCGGCTCCGCCTTTCTTCCGGCCGACCTGCACGAAAGGCTCGAAGATCCTTCCCTGCTGCCCGTATGCAATGCCCTCGCCGTTATCTTCGACGCTGATGATCACCCGATCGCCATGGCGTCGGGCCTGCAGGCGGATCAGACCGCCGGCGGCGGTATGGCGCAGAGCGTTGTCGATCAGGTTATCGAGCACCCGGTCCAGTTGTGGCTGATCGGCCTGCAGACGCGGCAGCGGGCCCTGCACTTCCACCAGCAGCTCGATGCCCTTGAGTTCGGCATCTTCGGTAAAGCGCGTCTGCGCCTGCTCCAGCAATTCGTCGATGGAACACGGCGCGAGGCTAAGCTTCTGCAGGCCGTTCTGGTAGCGCGAGAAGTTCAGCAGGTCGTTGATCAATTGCATCAGGCGCTGCATTTCTTCGTTCACCGTATCCAGCAGATCGGCTTCACGGGAATCCGGGTCGAAACGCGCACGCTCACGGAACAGGCCGAACGCCATATGCATGCCGGTGACCGGCGTGCGCAATTCATGGGAAGCGCGCAGCACAAACTCGCTGCGCACCCGTTCGAAGGCGCGTTGCTCGGTGACGTCATGCAGCACCATTACCGCGCCAAGCACCTGTCCTTGAGTGTGCACAACAGGCGTCAGGCTGAAAGTCAGGACACGGGTTTCGCCATCGACCTCGATGGTCAAATCTTCCGGGGGACGCTCCAGGGTGCCGCCACGCAGCACCATCTGCAGTTGCTCATCGAGTTCGGGACGCTGCAAGGCCACATCCAGCGCCTGCCCGACTCGATCGGCCTCCCAACCCAACTGACGCTGGGCCACCGGGTTGAGGTGTTCCAGACGCCCTTGGCGATCGATCATCAGCAAGCCGTCGTCGATGCTGTCCAGCACCGCCTGCAAGCGCTGCTGACCGGCCAGCAGTTCATCGACATTGGTGGCCTGATGCTCACGCAAGGCCTCGGCCATGATGCCGAAGCGGCGGGTCAGTTGGTTCAGTTCAGACGCCGAGGATACCGGCAGCGTGACGTCGAAATTGCCCTGTCCGATATCGTCTGCGGCCCGCGCCAGTGCCTCGATGGGTCCGCCGAAACGCCGGGCGATGGCATGGGCGGTGGCAAATCCGATGATCAAGACCGCCAACCCGACCAGCCCCAGCAGACCGGCGATCAGCAAGGCCCGCTCCCGGGCACGGCGCTCGGTATCGCTGATGCCATCCAGGGCACGCTTGTGCTCGGCAATCAGGCCGTTGCGCAGCGCATTGAATCTTTTCGTGAGTTCGTCGTTGCCGCTGAGCACCTGAGTGGGATCGGGCGATGCTTCGTACGCCTTGATGAAACTCAGGTAGTCGGTCTTGGCTTTCTGGAATCCATAGCCGTTGCCCTCGCTCTCCGGCTCTTGGGCAATGCCCTCTTCCAACAACTTCAAATATTGCTGTTTGGACGCCTCGAAGGCAGAAGAGTCCGGTTTTTCGCTGAGCATCACGAGTAACTGATCGCCCAGCGTCTGGCGCAATTTGAGACCAATATCCAGGGTGACGAAGTTATTGCGCACCAGCGCTTCCTGGGTGCCCGCCATCTGCATCACGCTGACCAGCCCGAGCAACAGGCCGAGCAGCGCGACGGTGATCAGCGCGGAAATGCTCAGGAACAGCCGGGTCCGCAACTTCATCGCCAGTTTCATTGGCGGCGTCTCACAAGTTGTACTGTTTGCGTTTGCGGTACAGCGTCGATGCATCGATGCCTAACGTCTTGGCCGCCTGATCCAGCGTGCCGGCAGTGGCGAGGACTGCACCGATGTGGGCTTTCTCCAGTTCATCCAGGCTCAGGGCAGCGCCGATGCGCGGTGCATTGTTGACCGGCGTTTCTGCCATCCCCAGGTGACTGATCTCAACCTTCTCCTGCGCACAGATGATGCTCGCGCGCTCGACCACGTTGCGCAGCTCACGGATGTTCCCTGGCCAGCGATAACCCAACAGCGCTTCGCGGGCCTCTTCACTGAAACCCCGGGCCGGGCGCGCATATTCCTTGACGAAGCGCGCCAGGAAGCGATCGGCCAGGTTCAGGATGTCTTCCCGGCGTTCGCGCAGCGGCGGCAGGTGCAGGGTGATGACGTTCAGGCGATAGAGCAGGTCTTCACGGAAACGGCCATCGCGGACCATGTCTTCGAGGTTCTGGTTGGTGGCCGCGAGGATGCGCACGTCGGCGCGGCGAGTGACCGGGTCACCGACCCGCTCGTATTCCTTGTCCTGGATGAATCGCAACAATTTTGGTTGCAAAACCAGCGGAAAATCGCCGATCTCGTCAAGAAACAGCGTCCCGCCATCGGCCTGGTTTACCCGTCCGAGGGTACTTTCGCTGGCGCCTGTAAACGCGCCACGGCTATGGCCGAACAGTTCGCTTTCCATCAGTTCGGCGGTCAGCGACGGGCAGTTGATGGTGATGCAGGACTTCTTCGCGCGTTTGCTCCAGCCGTGAATGGCCTGGGACAACTCACCTTTACCAGTGCCGGACTCGCCGAGGATAAGAATGTTGGCGTCGGTGTTGGCGACCTGGCGGGCGGTTTCCAGCACCACCTTCATCGCCGGGCTGTGGGAATCCAAACCGTCCTTGGGTTTGCGCACTTCGCCTTCCAGCGCTTCCAGGCGCGCCGATAACTGTCGCACTTCCAGTTGTTTGGCCGTGGCCAGCCGCAGTTGATCCGGGCTGCAGGGCTTGACCAGGTAGTCGGCGGCACCGGCCTGAATGGCATCGACAGCGGTGTCCACCGCCGAGTGTGCGGTGACGATCACCACGCGCATCCACGGCGCCTGAACACGCATTTGGGCCAGCACGTCGAGGCCGTTGTCCTCACCCAGGCGCAAATCGAGGAAACACAGATCGAACACCTGACGTTGCAGCAGCACCTCGGCCTGCGCGGCGCTGTTGGCGGTTGCCACGCTATAGCCTTCGTCTTCGAGGCAATAACGGAAAGTACGCAGGATGGCGGACTCATCATCCACCAGAAGAATACGGCCCTGATGTTCCGTGGCTGATTCCATTTTCCTACGCTCCTTAATGAATGGTCTTGGTTTAGTCCCGGAAAAATCGGGCAAGTTGCATGGTTCATTCTGATCCATTCCTGCGCCGACAGGATAGTCATCTCCCGCCACGCCGGTTTGGGTCCCGATTCCACGAGCCTTTAATAGATAGACACTTATCAAACGCCCAACCGCATCTTTTTCTGACAGCAGCGCCCTGCTCGCAATTCAAAAATATTGCGACGACAGCGCAGGTGATCGTGCATTACGCACGACCGCGAAAAGCCGCATCGTGCAGGATGCGTCCGAAGGTCAATTCGACACCAATATAACTTATTGATTTATATAGATTTTTTATTAGAAAAAAACTGGCACGCAGGCTGCAATAACTCAAATATCGCAGGGCAATAACAAAGCGCCCTCAACCTAATACCCAAAGTGGGAGGAGCTTCAGGATGAATCGCCAACGTGCCACCCAATTGCGGCTGTCGCCCTTGTACCTACAGCAAGGTCTGTTTGCCGTATTGGCGCTGCTGATCACCTTGATTGCCGGTCAGCAATTTTTGCGCTGGGAACAGAGCCAGCAGCAGGAAGGGCCAAGCGTGTCGTTTCAGCACCCGATCCAAACCCACTTCAGCGCCGCAAGAAGCGGCATGGAAGACACCCATTCGATGCGAATGATGGATGTCGACCAACACCAGACGATGGATGAATCGCCTCGTCAGGAACGCTGGGTTTTCTAGGTTCACACACCTGGCGCATTCCATACGCCAGGCCTCTAAGTAAAGAAACGCAGCACCTCTAAATAAAGAAAAGCGTAAGGAGAATCACCATGTTGAGCTGGGCAATTACATTCTTGATCATTGCCATCGTCGCTGCCGTACTGGGCTTCGGTGGTATCGCGGGCACCGCCACGGGTATCGCCAAGATTCTCTTTGTCGTGTTCCTGGTGATGTTCATTGCTTCCTTCTTCTTTGGTCGCCGTCGCGGCTGACGAATGAACTTGTTTGACTTGAGTTGATCTATCCGCCGTCCGGACGGAATCCGGATACATGACAAAGAAAGAGGCGCCACGCTTCTTTCCCAGTGCGCCCACCCGAGGAAGGCAGGCGCATGACCAGGGGGTCGGGACGTTCTGCCTGTTTCAGGGGCGGAGTGACCTACGGGTACAGGGAGTACCTGCGAAAGGACCAGGTCAGGAAAAGCTGCGACGCAAGTTCGTTGATCATTCGTGAATCGACGAACTTGCGGAGAGCTTATAAACGCAAAGCGTTGGATTAGAGCTATCCATCGGTTTGCTGTTGAACCCCGACATCACCCTTCCTGCATTTACTGGAAATCTCTTTTCCAGCTTCTCCATTGCGACCGTATATCGAGAAAAGACTGCGTAACCGCGCGGGAATTTTGTCGTGCCCGCTGTAGGATTTTCCCGAAATTTACGCCTCACGCGCCTGATCAGAAAATACTCAATTAGCGCTGTAATGGCCGGTTCACGGCACCTATGTCTGCCGAAATGTCGTATTCGAACCGATTGCGACGTCGCTTTCAGCTAAAAGACCTCATGCCGATTCGGCATAGGGTAGTCATTTACGGCATTAGACGTCGCTTCCTTGCATCGGAATAGTTGCGCCTTTTTTCGCCTGCCAGAGAGCCAGAACAAGCGCTCCGGGGCTCCTTATACGGGGGCGGTTGCACTCGACTTTTTCGCCAAAAGCGAAGCTGCTCGAGCCACTGTCCGAGTCAAACTGAAGTAAGGGTAAAGATATGAAGAAGGCAAAGCTTAGCCTCGCCTGGCAGATCCTCATCGGTCTGGTGTTGGGGATTGCAATCGGTGCGCTGCTCAACCATTTCAGTGCCGAGAAAGCCTGGTGGATCAGCAACGTTCTGCAACCGGCAGGCGATATCTTTATCCGTCTGATCAAGATGATCGTGATCCCGATCGTGATCTCCTCGCTGATCGTCGGCATTGCCGGCGTCGGTGACGCGAAAAAACTCGGCAGCATCGGCCTGAAGACGATCATCTACTTCGAGATCGTCACTACCATCGCCATCGTCGTCGGGCTGGTGCTCGCCAATGTGTTCCACCCGGGTTCGGGCATCGACATGAGCACCCTGGGTACTGTGGACATCTCCAAGTACAAGGCGACGGCGGCTGAGGTTCAGCACGAACACGCCTTCATCGAAACCATCCTCAATCTGATCCCGTCCAACATTTTCGCGGCCATTGCCCGCGGCGAAATGCTGCCGATCATTTTCTTCTCGGTGCTGTTCGGCCTCGGTCTGTCGAGCCTCAAGCCCGAGTTGCGCGAGCCGCTGGTAACGATGTTCCAGGGCGTATCGGAAGCCATGTTCAAGGTCACCCACATGATCATGAACTACGCCCCGATCGGCGTTTTCGCCCTGATCGCGGTGACCGTGGCCAACTTCGGCTTCGCTTCCCTGCTGCCGCTGGCGAAACTGGTGATCCTGGTTTACTTCGCCATCGCTTTCTTCGCCTTCATGGTGCTGGGCCTGATCGCTCGCCTGTTCGGCTTCTCGGTGATCAAGCTGATGCGCATCTTCAAGGATGAGCTGGTGCTGGCCTACTCCACCGCTTCCTCCGAAACCGTACTGCCGCGCGTGATCGAGAAGATGGAAGCCTACGGTGCGCCGAAAGCCATCTGCAGCTTCGTGGTACCGACCGGTTATTCCTTCAACCTCGACGGTTCGACCCTGTACCAGAGCATCGCGGCCATCTTCATCGCCCAGTTGTACGGCATCGACCTGTCGATCAGCCAGCAACTGCTGCTGGTGCTGACTCTGATGGTTACCTCCAAAGGCATCGCCGGCGTTCCGGGCGTGTCCTTCGTGGTCCTGCTCGCCACCCTGGGCAGCGTGGGCATCCCGCTGGAAGGCCTGGCGTTCATCGCCGGTGTCGACCGCATCATGGACATGGCGCGTACCGCACTGAACGTGATCGGCAACGCCCTGGCGGTACTGGTTATCGCGCGCTGGGAAGGCATGTACGACGAGGCCAAGGGCCAGCGCTACTGGAACTCCCTGCCGCACTGGCGCAGCAAGGAAAAGCTGCCGGCGGCTGAGTCTTCCCGCAACTGACACAAAACCCTTGTGGAAAACAGATCATGTGGCGAGGGGGCTTGCCCCCGCTGGGCTGCGAAGCGGCCCCAAAAGATGGGACTGCTTCGCAGTCCAACGGGGGCAAGCCCCCTCGCCACAAAGAGCGCCACAGTGATTGGGTTATATCGACAAACCCCGGAGAAATCCGGGGTTTGTCGTTTCTGGCCACCCCGCTATCATTCGCGCATCTTTTGGGGGATTTGACTGATGCTCAATGGCCTGTGGCTTGGCTTCTTCATCGTGGCCGCCGTGTCGGCGCTGGTGCAATGGCTGGTGGGCGGTAACGCCGGGATCTTCGCGGCGATGGTGGAAAGCATCTTCGCCATGGCCAAGCTGTCGGTCGAAGTGATGGTGCTGCTGTTCGGCACCCTCACCCTCTGGCTAGGCTTTCTGCGCATCGCCGAGAAAGCCGGGATCGTCGAATGGCTGGCCAAGGTCCTGGGTCCGCTGTTCCTGCGCCTGATGCCGGAGGTCCCACCCGGCCACCCCGCCATCGGCCTGATCACCCTAAACTTCGCCGCCAACGGCCTGGGCCTGGACAATGCCGCCACGCCGATCGGCTTGAAGGCCATGAAGGCGCTGCAAGAGCTGAACCCCAGCGACACCATCGCCAGCAACGCGCAGATCCTGTTCCTGGTGCTCAACGCCTCCTCCCTGACCCTGCTGCCGGTGACGATCTTCATGTACCGCGCCCAGCAAGGCGCGCCCGACCCGACCCTGGTGTTCCTGCCGATCCTGCTGGCCACCAGTTGCTCGACCATCGTTGGCTTTCTTGCCGTGGCCTTCATGCAGCGCTTGCGAGTCTGGGACCCGGTGGTGCTGGCCTATCTGATTCCCGGCGCCCTGCTGCTGGGCGGTTTCATGGCGCTGCTGGGCACCATGTCGGCGACCGCGCTGGCCGGATTGTCGTCGATCCTCGGCAATCTGACGCTGTTCGGGCTGATCATGCTGTTTCTGATTATCGGCGCGATGCGCAAGGTGAAGGTCTACGAGGCCTTCGTCGAAGGCGCCAAAGAAGGCTTCGACGTGGCGAAGAATCTGCTGCCGTATCTGGTGGCGATGCTCTGCGCCGTGGGCGTGCTCCGGGCGTCCGGTGCCCTGGATTTCGGCCTCGACGGGATTCGTCATCTGGTGGAATGGGCCGGCTGGGATACGCGTTTCGTCGACGCGCTGCCGACCGCGATGGTCAAGCCGTTCTCCGGCAGCGCCGCGCGGGCGATGCTGATCGAGACCATGAAGACTTCAGGCGTGGACAGCTTCCCGGCGCTGGTGGCGGCGACGATTCAGGGCAGTACCGAAACTACCTTTTATGTGTTGGCGGTGTACTTCGGTGCGGTGGGTATTCAGCGTGCGCGGCATGCGGTGGGGTGTGCGTTGCTGGCGGAGCTGGCGGGGGTGCTTGGCGCCATTGGGGTCTGCTACTGGTTCTTCGGCTAACCAGAACTCTGTGAGTGCTGTCCCTTGTGGCTGCCGGCTTTTGTGGCGAGGGGGCTTGCCC
>NZ_JAIQWX010000099.1 GCF_020164475.1 Pseudomonas sp. REP124
CGAAGGCGCCTTTTCAGACGCCAGATGTATCAAGCCTTCCCGGTAATCTTCCGGTACTTCTCCATCAACTGCTCTTCAGTCTCCGGATGAGCCTCGTCCAGCGGGATGCAATCCACCGGGCAGACCTGTTGGCACTGCGGTTCGTCGTAGTGGCCGACGCACTGTGTACACAGGTTCGGGTCGATCACGTAGATCTCTTCGCCTTGGGAAATGGCGGCGTTCGGGCATTCGGGTTCGCAGACGTCGCAGTTGATGCAATCGTCGGTGATGATCAGGGACATGCTAACTCCAGCCAGGGCGGCAGGCCCGGGCGCAATAAATCAATGCGCGCAATTGTGCCGCATTGGCGCTGCGGGAGCCAGCTTGCCGGCGACAGACGAGCGGCTGCCGCGCTTTACGAGCCGGCAGCCCCTGCATTTGCGGGATTACTTCTTGAAGCGTTCTTTCAGCGCGTCCGCCACCGCAGGGTGGACGAACTTGGTGATATCGCCGCCCAAGGCTGCGATTTCGCGGACCAGCGTCGAGGAAATGAACGAATAACGCTCGGACGGCGTGAGGAACAGGCTTTCCACGTCCGGGGCCAGTTGCCGGTTCATGTTGGCCAGCTGGAATTCGTATTCGAAGTCCGACACCGCGCGCAGACCACGCAGGAACACGTTGGCGTTCTGCTCCTTGGCGAAATGCGCCAGCAGGGTCGAGAAGCCGACGACTTCAACGTTCGGCAGATGTTTGGTGACCTCGCGGGCCAGTTCAACGCGCTGTTCCAATGGGAACAACGGGTTTTTCTTGGGACTGGCGGCGACGGCAATGATCACGTGATCGAACAGGCGCGAGGCGCGTTCGACCAGATCGCCATGGCCCTTGGTAATAGGGTCGAAGGTACCTGGGTACAACACTCGGTTCATCGCGGCGTCCTGGCGGGAGTGCGTTGGGGAGTCGGATGGTATCGCAGCCTTACCGGTCGGGAAAGTCGACTGTTGGGTAAGAAAGCACTATAGACGATGGGAATGTTCGTCGTTTTCACGGGTTTTTTAAACGTTCGGCCAGGGAAGTCGCCAGTTGCGCCGTCAGTCCGTAGACCGACAATTGCGGGTTTGCGCCAATGCTGGTGGGGAACAGCGAGCCGTCGTGAATCGACAGGTTGCCCAGCTGATGATGCCGGCCGAGGCTGTCTGCCACGGCGTTCTTCGGGTCCTCACCCATGGCGCAGCCACCCATCACATGGGCGCTGCCAAGCTTTGTGCGGTACAGCTCAAGGCTGAGCCCGTCGATCAATTTGCGCGCCTCGCCCAGGGTTTTCACGTAACCGGCATCCGCGTGCATCGGCATCACCGCCCTGGCGCCACCGGCGAACTGGATCTCGGCCATGCTGTGGAAAGCCCGGCGCAAACCGTCCCAGACATAAGGTGAAACCTGGTAATCGAGTACCGGCGAGCCGTCGCCGCGCAGCTCGACGCTGCCGCCGGGGCTGTCCGGATGAAAGCCGTCGCGCAGCAAGGCGAGCATGGCGTGGGTGTGCGGCAGGTTGGCCATGTGCTGCGCGTTCTCCTGGCCGAAACCGCCGAGCAGCGTCGCGGCCAGCGCCGGGTGCAGCGGTGGAACCTCGAGTTTGTAGCCGATCGGGCCGGTGGTGCCGTCCTTCCACTGGAAGTAATCGGAGTAGATGGACTGCGGCGCGCCGTAGAACGGGTTGATCACCTCGTCGAACTGTCCGGCGGACATGTTCACCACATGCAGGAACGTCCGTTTGCCCAGCCGTTTGTGCGGGTCTGGCGCGTCGGAGCGCAGCAATAGCGCCGGGCTGTTGATCCCGCCGCCAGCCAGGACGTAGTGGCGTGCCTTGACCGTAACTTTGCGACCGGTAGGCTCGACGCAACGTGCATCCATGGCCATGCATTGCAGTCCGGTGACCTTGTCGCCGGCGATCAGCAGTTTCTCGGCACGGGCCAGGTAAAGCAGCTCGCCGCCTTTTTCCAGCGTGGCCGGAATGGTCGTGACCATCATTGATTGCTTGGCGTTGGTTGGGCAACCCATGCCGCAGTAGCCCAGGTTCCAGCAGCCACGCACATTGCGCGGGATGACATGCCAGTTGTAGCCGAGCTGTTCGCAGCCCTTGCGGATCACGTCGTTGTTGGCGTTGGGCGGGACCAGCCAGGGGGCGACGCCCAGGCGCTGCTCCATTTTTTCGAACCACGGCGCCATGTCCGTGGGGCTGTGGCCTTTGACGTCGTGCTCTTTGGCCCAGTGTTCCAGGGTCTGCTGCGGCGTGCGAAAGCTCGAGGTCCAATTGATCAGCGTGGTGCCGCCCACGGCCCGGCCCTGGAGGATGGTGATCGCGCCGTCCTTGCTCATGCGGCCGATGCCTTCCTGATAAAGGCTGGCGTAGGCCTGGTCTTCGAGCAGCTTGAAATCGCTGCTGGTCTTGAGTGGGCCTTCTTCGATCAGCAGCACTTTGTAGCCGGCCGCACTGAGGATTTCCGCCGTGGTCCCGCCGCCGGCGCCGCTGCCGATGATCGCCACATCCGCTTCGAGGGTCAGGTCCTCTGTGAGTTGTGAGCCGTCATGGGTTTTCCAGCCACGGGCCATGCCTTCGCGGAACGGGTCGGGTACGGGCATCTTCGGGATCTCTTCTTATTCTTTGAATATGTGGTTGGGGCGGCTGACGTCTTCGCGGGCAAGCCTCGCTCCTACAAGGAATACACAAACCCCTGTAGGAGCGAGGCTTGCCCGCGAACAGAGCGACTCGGTCTTAAACAGTAGGAGGCCCGGGATACCCGCAATGCACCCACGACTCCCTGCGCCCATACCAGGCCATCATCACCAGTTGCACCAACGAGCTATGCCCCATGCGCAACAAACTCAACGAACTGTTTTCCCAGCGATCGAGGAAGTGTCGGATAGCGTCGGCGCTAGCGTTTTCCCAACTGCCCCAGATCCCGGTCAACGGCCCGCGGGTCACGGCCATCCCCAGCACATCGAACAGTTGCCGAGTCAGCTTGAGCATTTCCGGCGACAGGTGATCGAGGTTGTAGTCCAGGCTTTTCAAGGTGCCGTCGACGGCGGCGGGCATGTGTTCGGCGCTCACCGCGCCGTCGAGCATCACCGGGATCAGCGCGCGCAGGAACAGCAGGTCACCGCCGCGCAACGCCGCGAAACCACTTTCCGGAATGCTCGACGAACAACCGCTCAGACTCGCGCCCAACCCGGCGGTGGCAAGAAAGGCGCTGGCGCCCAGGCTGAACTTGAGCAGGCCGCGCCGTGACAGCGCGGGAGTATTGGACAGGCTTTGGTCCATCATTGTTGTTATCCGTTGGCGTCGAGCGTTAGCGAATGAACAGCTTCTGGATCAGCTTCTGAATGGATTTGCCGTAGGGCGGATAAATCAGTTTCGCCGCGTTGAAGCGCTGTTTAATCAGCACGCCCTTGGCCTTGCTGAAGGTCAGGAAACCTTCGTGACCGTGGTAGTGGCCCATGCCCGAAGCGCCGATGCCGCCGAAAGGCATGTCGTCCTGGGCGACGTGAAGCAGGGTGTCGTTCAGGCACACGCCGCCGGAATGGGTCTCGTGCAGCACGCGCTGCTGTTCGCGCTTGTCGTAGCCGAAGTAATACAGCGCCAGTGGGCGAGGGCGCTGGTTGATGTAGGCAAAAGCCTGATCGAGGTCGCTGTACGGCACGATCGGCAGCAGCGGGCCGAAGATTTCGTCCTGCATCACCGTCATCTCGTCGGTGACATTGAGCAGCAGGCTATGCCCCATGCGGCGTCCCTGACCCTGATCGAACAGCGGAATCAGCAGCGCGCCCTTGCTGGTCGCATCGCTGAGGTAGCCGTTGAGCCGCGTCAGTTGTCGGTCATTGATGATGGCGGTGTAGTCCGGGTTGTCCGCCAGTGTCGGATAAAAGCCGCGAACTGCCTGGCGATACGCTTCGACGAACTCACCGATGCGCTCGTCCGGCACTAGCACGTAGTCCGGGGCGACGCAGGTCTGGCCCGCATTGAGGGTCTTGCCAAAAGCGATGCGTTCGGCGGCGTCCTTGAGCGGCACGTCGCGGGAGACGATGGCCGGGGACTTGCCACCCAGTTCCAGGGTGACGGGGGTCAGGTTCTCGGCTGCCGCGCGCATCACGTGCTTACCGATGCTGGTGGCGCCGGTGAACAGCAGGTGATCGAAACGCAGCCTGGAGAATGCGACGCCGATATCGGCCTCACCCAGCACCACGCACACCAGGTCTTCGGGGAAGATACGCGCCAGCAACTGCTTCATCAGCAAGCCCGTGGCGGGAGTCGATTCGCTGAGCTTGAGCATCACCCGGTTGCCCGCCGACAGCGCGCCCACCAGCGGACCGATGGCGAGATACAGCGGGTAGTTCCACGGCACGATCACCCCGACCACGCCCAGCGGCTGGTAAACCACCTTGGCCGAGGCCGGCTGAAAAGCCACGCCGACCTTGCGCTTTGACGGGCGCATCCAGCGCTTGAGGTGGCGGCTGGCGTAGTGAATGTTGTGCAGGCTTGGCATCAGTTCGGCGAGCAGGGTTTCATCGGCGCTGCGATTGCTGAAATCCTGGCTGATCGCATCGATCAAGGCCTGGCGTTCGCTGTCGAGCAGATCACGCAGTGCTTTCAGCCATTGCAGGCGCTGGGCGGCGGGCGGCATCGGGTTGGCGGCATAGGCGGCGCGCTGCGCATCGAACTGTGCCTGGAGCTCCGCCAGCGGTTGCTGCAGATCTTGCAGGTAGGAAATTTCAGCAGTCATGGTCGGCTCCGTATTTATTGTAATGAAGCACTTTTTAGAGTCTATGCTCTACAAAGTCAAATGACATACTGGCGCAGCTTTGTTTTATCCATTTCCGGATAGGTCGTAAGATGCCCGTCAACGCACTCTGAATTTAAGCTCAAGCCATGGCCCCACGAATAAAAACCAGCGAGCGCATCGTGCAGAACAGCCTTGAGCTGTTCAATCAACAGGGCGAGCGCAGCATCAGTACCAACCACATTGCAGCCCACATGGAGATTTCTCCGGGCAACCTGTACTACCACTTCCCCAACAAGCAGGCGATCATCGCCGTGCTGTTCAGCGAGTACGAAACGCTGGTGGACAGCTTCCTGCGTCCGCCTCAGGGGCGGGCGGCCACGGTCGAGGACAAGCGCTTCTACCTCAAGGAACTGCTCTCGGCGATGTGGCGCTACCGGTTCCTGCATCGCGACCTCGAACACCTGCTCGACAGCGACAGCGAGTTGGCCGCGCGGTATCGGCGCTTCTCCCAGCGCTGTCTGATTCAGGGCGGCGCCATCTACAAAGGCTTCGTCGCCGCCGGCATCCTGACCATGGACAAGGTGCAGATAGAATCCCTGACCCTCAATGCCTGGATCATCCTCACCTCCTGGGTGCGCTTTCTGTGCACCACCCGGGAAAACTCCAGCCACCTCAGCGAGCAGGCGATCAAACGCGGCGTGTATCAGGTACTGGTGCTGGAGGCCGGGTTCGTGACCGATCAGGCCCGCGATGAGGTCAATGCGCTGTTCGAAGAGTTTTACGTGCCGCTGGCGCAGGCGCTGGAAGAAGTCTCGCGTTAAAAAGTGAAGTAGCATCCAGACCCGGTTTATTCACAGGAGCCCGTTATGCCCATTGCGCAGTTGATCAGCCCGCAAGCGTTGGACCTGAAAAAGGACCAGCCGGGGCTGGTGATTCTCGATTGTCGTTTTGCCCTCGAAGACCCGGACTATGGTCAGCGCAGCTATGCCGAAGGCCATATCGCCGGGGCGAGCTTTGCCGATCTGGAGCGGGATCTGAGCGGGAAGGTGGTCAAGGGAGTGACCGGCCGCCACCCGTTGCCGGAGCCGGCCGAGCTGATCGAGCGCCTGCAGGCCTGGGGCATCGACAACGACAGCGAAGTGGTTTTGTACGACGACGGCCCCGGTGCCTACGCGGCGCGGGCCTGGTGGGTGCTGGCGTGGCTGGGCAAGCGCGAGGGGGTGTTCATCCTCGATGGCGGGCTCAAGGCCTGGCATGCGGCAGGTCTGCCGTTGAGTCTCGATGCGCCGACGATCGAGCGCGGCAGCTTCAGCGGAACCCCGGACAACTCGCTGTTGCTCAGTGCCAAGCAATTGCAGAAACGCCTGAGTCGACCGGAACTGACCCTGATCGACGCCCGTGCCTTGCCGCGTTTCAAGGGTGAAGTCGAGCCGATCGACCCGGTGGCCGGGCATATTCCCGGCGCGCAATGCGCGGCGTTCACCGATAACCTGGGCGCCGACGGGCACTTCCTGCCGGCCGATCAGCTCAAGCAGCGTTTCGCTCAGAAGCTGGCGGGGCGTTCACCGGATGATCTGGTGGCGTACTGCGGTTCCGGCGTGACGGCCTGCCACAACCTGTTCGCGCTGTGCCTGGCGGGTTATCCGTTGGGGGCGTTGTATGCGGGGTCGTGGAGTGAGTGGATCAATGATCCGGCGCGCGGGATCGCGACGGGCGAGTAATTTTTCAAGATTTCGTTTCTAAAGCCGGGCGCTGCGATAGGCTCCCGGCCCCACTCCGTACACCTGCTTGAACTGCCGGCTCAGGTGACTCTGGTCGGCAAATCCCAGCTGCATGGCGACTTCCAGCGGCAAACACCCTCCTTGTAACAAGGTCCGCGCGCGGGCGATGCGCTGCTGCATCAACCAGGTGTGGGGCGGCATGCCGGTGGCGCGGCGGAATACGCGGGCGAAATGGAAGGGCGACAGATTGACCGCCGCCGCCAGTTCTTCCAGCGAGGGCGGCGCCGCCAGTTGTGCGTGCAACAGCTCCTTGGCCCGGGTCACCGCCCGGTGTTCCTTGCCCGGCTTGCCGGCTTCGCCAACCGCCGCATGACGCTGCAGCAGTGACAGCGTCAGTTCACGCCAGGCGGTCTGCTGTTGCAGGGCGGTGGCCGGGCTTTCCAGCAGCCGATGCAATTGGCAGAAGCCGCTCACCAGGTCCGGGTCGCGGTAGAGCGTGGCGCCGAACATCGGCAGGTGATGGGTCGGCAGTTCAAGTTCGGCCAGCAGTGAGGTGATCTGCTGGCTGTCCGGATAAAACGCCCGATACAGCCAGCCGTCTTCCGTGCCCTTGTGGCCGGTGTGCAGCTCATCGGGGTTGATCAGCACCAGGGTGCCGCTGCCCGCCAGATGCTCGGCACCGCGATAGCGGTAACGCTGGGCGCCAGCCATGATCATGCCGATCACGTAGCCGTCGTGCACATGAGGCGCGAAGCGGTGGTCGATGTAGCGCGCCGACAGCAGTTCGATCCCGGCCAATGGCGCGGTTTGCCAGAAGTGGATCGACTCGCCCTGATTGACGTCCATGACCTATGTCAGACCTACAGAGCTGAGCCATTGCGGAATCCGCCGCTCAAGGTAGTAACCCGGCTGCCTGACCGAACCGTCGACGAATCCCACATGCCCGCCTCTTGCCTGCAATTCGAATTGCGTGGAGGGCGACAGCTCTTCGGCTTGCGGCAGGCTGTGGGGAAACACGAATGGGTCGTCGGCGGACTGAATGATCAGCGTCGGTGTGCGGATTTCCCCCAGGAAGTAGCGGCTCGACGCCCGGCGATAGTAGTCCTTGGCATCGAGGAAACCGTTCAACGGCGCCGTCACCCGGCCGTCGAAATCCCAGAAGGTGCGCATGTTCTCCAGCGAGCCCAGGGCCGCCAATGCCGCCAGGCCATCTTCACGACCGTCATGCTGGAACTGGCGCTGCTTGTTCTTGATGTAGGCCAGCATCTCGCGCATGAAGTGCGCCTGATAGACCTTGGAAAAGCCCTGACCGATGCGGTCGGCGCATTCGTCGAGGCGAAACGGCACCGATACCGCCACGGCGCCGAGCACGCCACTGTCGCTGCCGGTTTCGCCCAGGTGCTTGAGCAGGACGTTGCCGCCCAGCGAATAACCCACCGCGTACAGCGGCGCCAGTGGCCGTTTGGCCCGCAGGTGGCTGATGGTTTCGGCCAGGTCTTCGCTGGCGCCGGAATGGTAGCTGCGGGGCAGCAGGTTGGGTTCGCCGGAACAGCCGCGCCAGTTCAGCGCGACGCTGGCCCAGCCGAGATCGCCCAAGGCTTTCTGCATTCCGGCCACATAAGGCGAGTTCGACGAGCCGGTGAGCCCGTGCAGCACCAGCACCAAAGGCGCTTCGGCGCTGTGCGGGCCGTGCCAGTCGAGGTCGAGGAAGTCGCCGTCTTCGAGCCACAGGCGCTCGCGTTCGCGCTCGATATGGGTGGTTTTGCGCCACAGCGGTCCCCACAAGGTCTGCAAGTGCGGGTTGCCGAGGCCGAAGGCGGGGGTGAAGCGTTCAGACGGATGGGACACGGTCATTCTCGAAGCAGCAACGCGCACCCGGATCGAGGTGCGCGCCTTGTACAGTCCGGCCGATCAGCCGGCGATCTCTGCCATACGTTGCCACAACGAATAATAGACCCGCCCGGATTTTTGCTCCCGGTGCAGGCGCCAGTTGCCTGGCAGGCCAAGCGTCGACGGCGCGGTTTCGCTTTCGGTGTAGATCCAGGCATCGTCGGCCAGCCACTGGCGCTCTTCGAGCAGCGTGCAAACGGCGGGCAGCAGGTTCTGGTTGAACGGCGGGTCGAGGAACACCAGGTCATAAGCCGTGGCGGTCTGGGTTTCCAGATAACGCAGGGCGTCGGCGGTCTGCACCTGGCCGGTGGTGCAGCGCAGGGTGCCCAGGTGCTCCTTCAGGGCGGATACCGCGAGGCTGCTGGCATCCAGCGCCTGACCCATGGCGGCGCCACGGGACAAGGCTTCAAGAAACAGTGCGCCGCTGCCGGTGAACGGGTCGAACACCTTGGCACCCGGCACGTAAGGCGCGAGCCAGTTGAACAGGGTTTCACGCACCCGATCCGGCGTCGGGCGCAGGCCCGGGGCGTCAGGGAAGCTGAGTTTGCGACTGCGCCATTCGCCGCCGATGATGCGCAACTGGTTCACACCGTTGTGCACGTTTTGAGCAGGTTTTTTCGCACGAGTAGCCATTAATGCTCCGGAACCCCGAGCGGTTGCTCGGCAGGTTTATCAGATGGGGCCGGTAACGGCTTTTGCGGCACGGTCGGGCCAGCGCTGACGATGACCATTTTGTCCGTGCTCAAGTGTTTGTTCAGTGCATCTCTGACCTGTTCGACGGTCAGGTTCTGCGACTGCTGCATGAAGTCTTCCAGATGACTCAATGACAGATTGTAGAAGCCGATCGCACCCAGCTGGCCGACGATATCGGCGTTACTGGCGGTGGACAGCGGGAAGCTGCCGGCCAGTTCACGCTTGGCGTCGTCGAGTTCTTTCTGGGTCGGGCCGGTCTTGAGGTAGTCGGCGAGCACGTCCTGCACCAGCTTGAGGGTGCCTTCGCTCATCTCGGCGCGGGTCTGCAGGTTGATCATGAACGGGCCGCGCGCCTGCATCGGGGTGAAGCCCGAATACACGCCATAAGCCAGGCCACGCTTTTCGCGCACTTCGCTCATCAGGCGCGTACCGAAACCGCCGCCGCCAAGGATCTGGTTGCCCATGGATAGCGCCGCGTAATCCGGATCGTCACGGTCGATGCCCAGTTGCGCGAGCATCAGGTTGGTCTGCTTGGACGGGAACTCGATGTGGCCGATGCTGGCCTTGGGTTCGGCCGGTTGCGCGATTTTCGCCAGGGCCGGGCCTTTTGGCAGCGCGGCGGAAACCTGGGCGGCAATGGCTTCGGCCTCGGCACGGGACAGGTCGCCAACCAGCGCGATCACCACGTTGCCGGCGGCATAGGCTTTCTGGTGGAACGCCCGCAGTTGCGCCAGAGTGATGACCGGAACGCTTTTGGCCGTTCCATCGCTGGCGTGGGCGTACGGATGATCGCCATACAGCCGGTTCATCAGCTCCAGGCTGGCCAGTTTGCCGGGGTTCTGCTTCTGGTATTCGAAGCCGGCGAGCATCTGGTTCTTGATGCGGGCGAAGGAGTCTTCGGGGAAGGTCGGTTTGCCGACGACTTCAGCGAACAGCTTGAGCGCCGGTTCGCGTTTGTCCGCGGCACTCAGACTGCGCAGCGACGCCACCGCCATGTCCTTGTAGGCACCGTTGCCGAAGTCGGCACCCAGGCCTTCAAAACCCTGGGCGATGGCGCTGACATCCTTGCCGGCCACGCCTTCGTTGAGCATGGCGTTGGTCAGCAGGGCCAGGCCTGGAGCGTCGCCGTCCTGGCTGCTGCCGGCGGCGAAGATCAGGCGCATGTCGAACATCGGCAGCTCACGGGCTTCGACGAACAGCACCTTGGCGTCTTCGGCGGTGTTCCAGGTCTGCACGTCGAGCTTGCGGTGGCTTGGCGCCTTGCCGTTGAGTTCGGCCAGCGATTGCAGCTTCTGGCTGGCCTTGGCCTTGTCCAGGGCTTCGCTGGCGACGGTGTCACCGGTCTTGGTGAAGTAGAAGGCAGCCGAGCCGATCAGGGCCACGGCGACCAGGCCGATCAGGGCGCGGCGCGGTTTCTTGTGATCACTCATGAGGCGTCTCCTCCGGCAGTACATGGGCGACGCTGAGACGTTCGCGGGTGAAATACAGCTTGGCGGCGTTCTGGATGTCTTGCGGGGTCACGCTTTCCAGGTCGGCGAGTTCGGTGTCCATCAGTTTCCAGGACAGGCCGACGGTCTCCAGCTGGCCGATGGCGGTGGCCTGGCTTGTGATCGAGTCACGCTCGTAAACCAGGCCGGCGATGACCTGGGCGCGTACACGCTCGAGTTCTTCGGCGGACGGCGCGGTGGTTTTCAGCTGTTCGAGCAGCTTCCACAAACCGGCTTCGGCCTGGGCCATGGTCTTTTTCTTCTGGCTGTTGGGCGTGGCCGACAGGGTGAACAGGCTGTCGCCGCGGGTGTAGGCGTCGTAGCTCGACGAGCCGCCGGACACCAGCTCCTCGCCGCGTTCCAGTTGCGTCGGGATGCGCGCGCTGTAGCCGCCGTCGAGCAGGGCCGAGATCAGGCGCAGGGCGTTTACCGAGCGCTTGTCCTCGGCGGTGGCGATGCTAGGCACGTTGAAAGCCAGCATCAGGCTAGGCAACTGGGTCTTCACGTGCAGGGTGATCTGGCGCTCGCCGGGTTCGGCCAGTTCCAGCGGGATCTTCGCCGGCGGCACGTCGCGTCTGGCGATCGGGCCGAAGTAGCGTTGGGCCAGGGCTTTGACTTCGTCCGGGGTCACGTCGCCGACCACCACCAGCGTGGCGTTGTTCGGCACGTACCAGGATTCGTACCAGTGACGCAGTTCTTCGACTTTCATGCGGTCCAGGTCCGCCATCCAGCCGATGGTCGGCGTGTGGTAGCCGCTGGCGGGGTAGGCCATGGCCTTGAAGCGCTCGTAGGCCTTGGACATCGGCTTATCGTCGGTGCGCAGGCGGCGTTCTTCCTTGATCACTTCGATCTCGCGGGCGAACTCGTCAGGCGGCAGGCGCAGGCTGGCCATGCGGTCGGCTTCCAGTTCGAAGGCCACGCCCAGGCGGTCGCGGGCCAGCACCTGGTAATAGGCGGTGAAGTCATCGCTGGTGAAGGCGTTCTCTTCGGCGCCGAGGTCGCGCAGGATCAGCGAGGCTTCGCCGGGGCCGACTTTCTCGCTGCCCTTGAACATCATGTGTTCCAGGGCGTGGGACAAACCGGTCTGACCCGGCGTCTCGTAGCTGGACCCGACCTTGTACCAGACCTGGGAAACCACCACCGGCGCGCGATGGTCTTCGCGCACGACGACCTTCAAGCCGTTGTCGAGGGTAAATTCGTGGGTGGGTTGCGGATCGGCAGCCAGGGCCGAGAGGGGCAGACAAACTGTGCTGAGCAGCAGGCCTGCGGCGCGGCGGGCTAGAGCATTCATTCGTTTTTAAACCTGTTGGGCTGCCCGCTTGGTCTTAGCGTCTGCGGGCGAGAGGGTGCTAGGATACTGATCCGTTTTAGCGGCGGCCACGCCTATCAGGCCTTTATGCTTGATCAGGTTGAATGGGTTTGCGACGAAAGGTGGATATTTATCAACCGGTTTCTGCTTTTTCGCCGATTTTGCTGCTTTAGTCCATTGAGAAATCGATTCCTTGAGGCGCCGATCAGCACCTCGACAAAATGTTGCGCGTGAACAAGCTCGATCAATCGCAGTCTGTTCTGCATCGAATATTTATTACCGGGGCGCCCCTTGGCGCGTCGCTACCGTGAGATAGCCGTCCTCCATGTTTGGTTCCAACGACGACAAGAAGACCCCAGCTGCGGCTGGCGAGAAAAAAAGCCTGTTCGGATGGCTGCGCAAAAAGCCGCAGGAACCCGTCGTCGAACAGCCACAGCCAATCCCTGAGCCGGCTCCCGCGCCGGTTGTAGAAGCAGCAGAACCGGCACCGGTGGTATTGCCGATCGCAGAGCCGGTGCTCCAGCCGGTGGTCGAGGCAGAGCCTGCCGTTGCCGTCGAACAGCCTTTGACGCCAGCTTCCGAGCCATGGTTGACCTTGCCGGTGGCGGAAGAGCCGGTGGCACTGGTGGAAGATGAACAGGCGCCGCACGTTACCCCGCCGATTCCCGCGCCGAGCGCGTTTGCACCTGAGCCTGTCCAGGCGCCGGTCGCAGCGCCGGTTGTCCAGGCCGAGCCTGTTCTTGTTGCTCCCGAGCCTGTCGTTCCTGCCTTCGTGGCCCCGCCAGCGCCGGTCGTCCAAGCGCCTGCGCCCGTAGCCGCTGCCCCTATCGCTCCCGTCGAAGCGCCTGTCGAAAAACCGGCCGAGCCACCGCGCGTCGAAGAAGCCAAGACCGGTTTCTTTGCCCGCCTCAAGCAGGGCCTGTCCAAGACCAGCGCCAGCATCGGCGAAGGCATGGCCAGCCTGTTCCTGGGCAAGAAAGCCATCGATGACGAGCTGCTCGATGATCTCGAAACCCGCCTGCTGACCGCTGACGTTGGTGTCGAGGCCACCTCGGTGATCATCCAGCGCCTGACCCAGAAGGTCGCACGTAAAGAACTCGCCGATTCCGATGCGCTGTACAAATCCTTGCAGGGCGAGCTGGCGGCAATGCTCAAGCCTGTCGAGCAACCGCTGAAAATCCATTCGCGGAACAAGCCGTTCGTGATTCTGGTCGTCGGCGTCAACGGCGCCGGCAAGACCACCACCATCGGCAAGCTGGCGAAGAAGCTGCAGCTGGAAGGCAAGAAAGTCATGCTGGCCGCCGGCGACACCTTCCGCGCTGCGGCGGTGGAGCAATTGCAGGTCTGGGGCGAGCGCAACAAGATCCCGGTCATCGCCCAGCACACCGGCGCCGATTCGGCTTCGGTGATCTTCGACGCCGTGCAGGCCGCCAAGGCCCGTGGCATCGATGTGCTGATCGCCGACACCGCTGGTCGTCTGCACACCAAAGACAACCTGATGGAAGAGCTGAAGAAAGTTCGCCGGGTGATCGGCAAGCTCGACGCCGACGCGCCGCACGAGGTGCTGCTGGTGCTCGACGCCGGTACCGGCCAGAACGCCATCAACCAGGCCAAGCAATTCAACCAGACCGTCGAGTTGACGGGCCTGGCGCTGACCAAACTCGACGGCACCGCCAAGGGCGGGGTGATTTTTGCCCTGGCCAAGCAGTTCGGCTTGCCGATCCGCTATATCGGCGTCGGTGAAGGCATCGACGATTTGCGCACTTTTGAAGCTGAACCCTTTGTCCAGGCACTGTTTGCCGAGCGGGAGCGTTCATGATTCGTTTCGAACAGGTCGGTAAGCGCTATCCGAACGGTCACGTCGGCTTGCATGAGCTGAGCTTTCGAGTCCGTCGTGGCGAGTTTCTGTTTGTCACCGGCCATTCCGGCGCCGGTAAAAGCACCCTGTTGCGGCTGCTGCTGGCCATGGAGCGCCCGACCAGCGGCAAGCTGCTGCTCGCCGGGCAGGACCTGAGCACCATCAGCAATGCGCAGATTCCGTTCCTGCGCCGGCAGATCGGCGTGGTGTTCCAGAACCACCAGTTGCTGTTCGATCGCACCGTGTTCAACAACGTCGCACTGCCTTTGCAGATTCTCGGCCTGTCCAAGGTCGAAGTCGCCAAGCGCGTGGATTCGGCCCTGGAGCGCGTTGCGTTGTCGGATAAAGCCGATCTGTATCCCGGCGATCTGTCCACCGGCCAGCAACAGCGCGTCGGCATCGCCCGCGCCATCGTTCACCGCCCGGCATTGCTGCTGGCGGACGAACCGACCGGTAACCTCGACCCGCGTCTGGCGGCGGAAATCATGGGCGTGTTCGAAGACATCAACCGCCTGGGCACCAGCGTGCTGATCGCCAGTCACGACCTGGCACTGATTGCGCGTATGCGCCACCGCATGCTGACCTTGCAGCGCGGTCGATTGATCGGCGACGGGGAGGCCGGGGTATGAGTGCGACACGCAGTCCAAAGGTTTCCGAGCGAGTGGCCCCCAAGGCCGCCGATCCGCAGCCAGCCAAGAAAAAACACGACGACGATGACGGCCCGGACTTCGCCACGCTGTTCCGCGCCTGGATCGAAAGCCATCGCGCCAGCATGGCGGATAGCCTGCGTCGCCTGGGCAAGCAGCCCATCGGCAGCTTTTTCACCTGCATGGTGATGGCGGTGGCCCTGAGTTTGCCCATGGGGCTGTCACTTTTGCTGAGCAACGTCGAGCGTCTCGGCGGTTCCTGGCAGCGTGCGGCGCAGATTTCCCTGTACCTGCAACTCGAAGCCAGCCCGACGGAAGGCGAAGCGCTGCGCGAGCAGATCAAGGGCATGCCCGGCGTGGCCGACGCGGAGTACGTGGGTCGCGATCAGGCGTTGGAAGAGTTCCAGCAGCAGTCCGGTCTGGGTGATGCACTCAAGGAGTTGCCGGAAAACCCGCTGCCCGGCGTGGTGCTGGTGACGCCGAAGGAGGTCGACAAGTCGACGCTTGAAGCATTAAGACAACAACTTTCCGAATTGCCCAAGGTACAGCAGGCGCAGCTTGATCTAGTCTGGGTCGAGCGTCTGGCAGCCATCCTCAAGCTGGGCGACCGATTTGTCTTCGGTCTGACCGTGCTTCTGGTTTCCGCATTACTTTTGGTGATAGGCAATACCATTCGTCTTCATATTGAAAACCGCCGCACAGAGATAGAAGTGATTAAACTCGTCGGCGGCACTGACAGCTATGTGCGCAGGCCCTTCCTCTATATGGGCGCGCTGTATGGCTTTGGTGCGGGGATTCTTTCCTGGGGCGTATTGGCGTTCGGCCTTGACTGGCTGAACGATGCGGTAGTGGGGCTGGCCGGTTTGTACGGCAGTGATTTTGCGCTGGCCGGCGTGCCGGTCGCCGACGGTCTGTCTCTCTTGCTTGGCGCGGTACTGTTGGGGTATATCGGTGCATGGATTGCAGTCGCTCGCCATTTGCGGGAGCTTGCACCCAAGTAATGTCATTTTGCTCGTATTGACCTTTCATTTTTTATGGGAACTTGTTCTTCGGTTTCCGGTCAATTCTGGCAGTGCTTAACGGCACGAGTTTGTAAGTCGGAGGTTTTTTCGTATGACCAATTCTTTGCAACCTGCATATGCTCTGGTCCCGGGTGCGAACCTGGAGGCCTATGTGCACACCGTCAACAGCATTCCATTGCTGTCGCCGGAGCAGGAGCGTGAACTGGCCGAGAGTCTCTATTATGAGCAGGATCTTGAGGCGGCTCGGCAGATGGTGCTCGCCCACTTGCGTTTTGTCGTACATATCGCCCGTAGCTATTCCGGCTACGGTCTGGCTCAGGCTGACCTGATCCAGGAAGGCAACGTCGGCCTGATGAAGGCCGTGAAGCGTTTCAACCCGGAAATGGGCGTGCGTCTGGTTTCGTTCGCCGTGCACTGGATCAAGGCAGAAATCCACGAATTCATCCTGCGCAACTGGCGCATCGTGAAAGTGGCCACCACCAAGGCCCAGCGCAAGCTGTTCTTCAACCTGCGCAGCCAGAAGAAGCGTCTGGCGTGGCTGAACAATGAAGAAGTGCATCGCGTGGCCGAAAGCCTCGGCGTCGAGCCGCGGGAAGTTCGCGAGATGGAAAGTCGCCTGACCGGCCATGACATGGCTTTCGACCCGGCTGCCGAAGCCGACGATGACAGCGCTTTCCAATCGCCGGCCAACTACCTGGAAGACCACCGGTACGACCCGGCCCGTCAACTGGAAGATGCCGACTGGAGCGACAACTCCAACCACAACCTGCACGAAGCGTTGGAAGTGCTGGACGACCGCAGTCGTGACATCCTCTACCAGCGCTGGCTGGCAGAAGAAAAAGCCACGCTGCACGACCTGGCGCAGAAGTACAACGTGTCGGCCGAGCGTATTCGTCAGCTTGAGAAAAGCGCGATGAACAAGCTCAAGTTGTCGATTGCCGCGTAAGCGGTGGGATGGCAATAAAAAACGCCTCGATCATTGATCGGGGCGTTTTTGTTTGTGCCTGTTTTCTGCCGAAGCCGACCCTTGTGGGAGCGAGCCTGCTCGCGATTGCGTCGGGTCAGGCGCTAGAGATGTTGGATGATCCACCGCAATCGCGAGCAGGCTCGCTCCCACAGTGGGCGATCGCGGTTATTGAGACCACGGCGCCCGACGCGAATCATTGAGCCCTAACAGATAACTATCCCCGCCCAGCTGACTCATCTGCCGCCGAATCCACCCCGCACGCCGCGCGACATAGCTGGTCGGATGGCTCGCGCTCCACACCCTCGGGTTCGGTAACACTGCCGCCAGCAGACTCGCCTGCTGCCGACTGAGATTCTTGGCGCTGGTACCGAAGTGATGCCGCGCCGCCGCTTCCGCGCCAAACACCCCATCATCCCACTCGGCGCTGTTCAGGTAGACCTCGAGAATCCGCTGCTTGGGCCACAAAACCTCGATCAGCGCGGTAAACCAGGCTTCCAGGCCCTTGCGCAGCCAGCTGCGACCGGACCACAAAAACAGGTTCTTCGAGACTTGCTGACTCAGCGTACTGGCCCCGCGAACCGAACCACCCAACTCGTTATGGGCCAGCGCAGCGCGGATCGCACCGATATCAAAACCCCAATGCTCGGGAAATTTCTGGTCTTCGCCGGCAATCACCGCGACTTTCAGATCGTCCGAGATCTCTTCCCAGGGCTTCCAGGTACGCTGCAGGTCGATGGGTTCGCCATCGATCCAGGATTCGATTTTGCGCTCGACCATCAGCGCCGTGCCCGGCGGTGGCACGAAGCGAAAGATCAGCACCAGCAATACGCTGCCAGCCATGAACCAGAGCACGGCCTTGGTGAAACGACGGAAATAGATACGCAGCATAGAGATGGCTTGGCCGAACCCGTTGAAGCGGGCCATTATACAGACCCTGTTGATCGAGTCTGACTGGAGTTCTTCATGCTGCGTGGCTTTCTGATGCTGGCCGCTTTCTTCGGTTTCACCGGTGTCGGCCTTGGGGCCTTTGCCGCCCACGGCCTGAAAAACCGCCTGAGCGCCGAGTACCTGGCGATTTTCCACACCGGCGTCACCTATCAACTGGTGCACACCCTGGCGCTGCTGGGCGTCGCGCTGCTGGCCACGCAGATCCCGGGGCGCCTGGTGACATGGGCCGGCGCATCCTTTGCCATCGGCATCCTGCTGTTCTCCGGCAGCCTGTATGTGCTGACCCTGACCGGCATCAGCAAGCTGGGGATCATCACGCCTTTCGGCGGCCTGTGCTTCCTTGCGGGCTGGCTCTGCCTGGGCCTCGCCGCCTGGCGCTTGCCGCTGACCGCCTGACGCTTATTGCTGACCTTTAGGTCACGATCGGGCTAGAATGCCAGCCCTTTAAAATGATGGCGGCATTTGGCATGCGCATTCAGTTGAACGGTGAATCCCTTGAACTGCCCGACGGTGAAACCGTTGCGGCCCTGCTGACCCGTCTGGATCTGACCGGACGCCGGGTGGCGGTCGAACTCAATCTGGATATCGTTCCGCGCAGTCAGCACGCAGACACCACGCTCAACGATGGCGACTCGGTCGAAGTGGTGCACGCCATCGGCGGCGGCTAGTCATCCGGCAAAAGGCCTGCGGCCTCAGCACCAAGCATTCTGCAAGAACCTCACCCCTACAGAGGATTTCCCATGAGCATCGTTCGTAGCGACAAGCCTTTCGTTCTGGCCGGTCGTACTTACCAGTCGCGTCTGCTGGTCGGTACCGGCAAATACCGTGACATGGAAGAAACCCGCCAGGCCATCGAGGCGTCGGGTGCCGAGATCGTCACCTTCGCCGTGCGTCGCACCAACCTGGGCCAGATCGAGGGCGAGCCGAACCTGCTCGAAGTGCTGTCACCGGATCGCTACACTTTCCTGCCGAATACCGCCGGTTGCTATGACGCTGTCGAAGCTGTGCGCACCTGCCGCCTGGCCCGTGAGCTGCTCGATGGCCACAACCTGGTGAAACTGGAAGTGCTGGCGGACCAGAAGACCCTGTTCCCCAACGTGATCGAAACCCTCAAGGCCGCCGAGACTCTGGTCAAGGAAGGCTTCGACGTGATGGTCTACACCAGCGATGACCCGATCATCGCCCGTCAACTGGCGGAAATCGGCTGCATCGCGGTCATGCCGCTGGCCGGTCTGATCGGTTCGGGTCTGGGGATCTGCAACCCGTACAACCTGCAGATCATCCTCGAAGAAGCCAAGATTCCTGTGCTGGTGGATGCCGGTGTCGGCACCGCTTCCGATGCCACCATCGCCATGGAGCTGGGTTGCGAAGCCGTGCTGATGAACTCCGCCATCGCCCACGCGCAACAGCCGGTGATGATGGCCGAAGCCATGAAACACGCGATCGTCGCGGGCCGCCTGGCCTACCTCGCCGGCCGCATGCCGAGAAAACTCTATGCCAGCGCCTCTTCGCCGCTGGATGGTCTGATCAAGTAAGAGCCATTGATGACTGAATCGAACGACACGCCTATCCAGACGGAAGAAGGCGACGAGCGCCAACACCGCCGCATCAAGAGTTTCGTGATGCGCGCCGGGCGCATGACCGAAGGCCAGCAACGTGGCCTGGATCAGGGCACGCCGCTGTTCGTGCTGCCGCTGGCCGATGCGCCGGTGGATTACGACCAGGTATTCGGCCGCTCGGCACCGCGCTCGCTGGAAATCGGTTTCGGCATGGGCCATTCGCTGCTGGAAATGGCGGCGGCCTCGCCGGAGCAGGATTTCATCGGTGTCGAAGTTCACCGTCCGGGTGTCGGTGCGCTGCTCAATGGCGTGCTGACTCAGGGCCTGACCAATCTGCGGGTCTACGATTGCGATGCGATCGAAGTGCTTAACCGTTGCGTCGCCGACAACAGCCTCGATCGCCTGATGCTGTTCTTCCCGGACCCGTGGCACAAGAGTCGTCACCACAAGCGCCGCATCGTGCAGGCTTCGTTCGCCGAACTGGTGCGCAGCAAGCTGAAGGTCGGCGGTGTTCTGCACATGGCTACCGACTGGGAGCCGTACGCCGAGTACATGCTGGAAGTGATGAATGTCGCACCGGGTTATCGCAACCTCGCCGAAGACGGCAAGTGCGTACCGCGCCCGGCCGAACGCCCGATCACCAAGTTCGAACGCCGTGGTGAGCGTCTTGGGCATGGGGTTTGGGATCTGAAGTTCGAAAAGCAGTCCTAAGCAACGCCCAATCTGTAGGAGCGAGGCTTGCCCGCGAAGAGAACGCTGCGGTGTAACTGATACACCGCGTTATCGTTCTTCGCGGGCAAGCCTCGCTCCTACAGTTTTTTGGGGTGTTTGGGATCAGCGGCGGTCAGCTACGACGCCGATAAGCACCAACACCACCAACAACACCGGCGCCAGGCTGTAGTTGTTGAACTGGCTCAGCCCGCGCACGACCCAGGGCGTGGCGTAGATCAGGGCGGCGCCGCTGCCGATCATGCACAGCAGGGCCATCAGCGGGACGCGCAGGGCGCCGGCGATGCTGCCCAGGCGTTGTTCGACCCAGCCTTTGAAATCCGCGCCGAACAGCACCAGCAGGCAACCCACCAGGGCCAAGGCGATTTCCGAGAGGTTGCTGCGGCTCCAGCGAGACACGGTGGCGAGCAGGTCGAGTACCAAATCCATTCGAAGTCCTTATGTCAGAAATTTCTGCAGCAAGTCGTTGAGGAATAGCTGTCCGCGCTCGGTGGCCACCAGACGTGACGGTTCGACCTGCAACAGGCCGCTTTGTTCGGCGTCGCGGCGGCTTTCGGCGAGGCTATCCAGGGGCATGCCGGTGCGTTCCGGATAAAGCTGCGCTTCGACGCCTTGAGTCAGGCGCAAGGCGTTCATCAGGAACTCGAACGGCATTTCATCATTGGCCAACGCCTTTTCGCCAGCCTTGAAGCTTTTTGCCGGGTTCAGGTAATCCTTCGGCAGGCGGGTCTTCCAGGTGCGCACGATACGCCCGTCCGGATGACTGAGCTTGCCGTGGGCGCCGGCACCGATGCCGATGAAGTCGCCAAAGCTCCAGTAATTGAGGTTATGCCGCGCCGCCCTACCGGGGTGGGCGTAGGCGGAAACTTCGTATTGCACGTAACCGTGTTCGGCCAGCAGCGCTTGCCCGGCTTCCTGAATGTCCCACAGCGTGTCGTCTTCCGGCAGCGTCGGCGGCTGGTTCCAGAACACCGTGTTCGGCTCCAGGGTCAGCTGATACCAGGACAGGTGGGTCGGTTTCAGGGCGATGGCGGTGCGCAGGTCATTCAGGGCGTCATCCAGGGACTGATCGGGCAAGCCGTGCATCAGGTCCAGGTTGAAGTTGTCGAACCCGGCCTGACGCGCCATACCGGCGGCTCGTACCGCTTCGTCGCCGTTATGAATCCGCCCCAGCGCCTTGAGCTTTTCCTGCTGGAAGCTCTGGATGCCGATCGACAGGCGATTGATGCCCAGCGCCCGGTAAGCCACGAACTTGTCCTGCTCGAAGGTACCCGGATTGGCCTCCAGAGTGATCTCGATGTCGTGGGCAAACGGAATGCGCTGCTCGACGCCTTTTAGCAGGCGGCCCAAGGCTTGGGCGCTGAACAGGCTCGGCGTGCCGCCACCAAAGAAGATCGAGCTGAGTTCGCGCCCGTAAACGGCGTGCAGGTCCTGATCGAGGTCAGCCAGCAGCGCGTCCACGTACTCCTCTTCCGGCAGCTCGGGGCTGGCGGTGTGGGAGTTGAAGTCGCAATAAGGGCATTTGCGCACGCACCACGGGATGTGGATGTACAGCGCCAGGGGCGGCAGCACTGGCAGGGCCGCCCGAGGTGATGGGGCGTCGCCACCGTAGATCAGCGGCGACGCGGATGATTCACGGGTCATTTCAAGCCCAGACGCTGGCGCAGCAGATCCATTGCACGGGCGCGGTGGCTGATCTGGTTCTTGTCGGCCGGGCTCAGCTCGGCGCTGGAGCAATCGCGCTCCGGTACCCAGAACAGCGGGTCGTAGCCGAAACCGTGTTCGCCGCTGGCCTGGGTCAGGATGCGACCGTGCCACAGGCCTTCGCAGAGGATCGGCAACGGATCATCGGCGTGACGCACCAGCGCGAGCACGCAGACGAACTGTGCGCCGCGTTCTTCCTGCGGCACGTCCTTCAGGACGTCGAGCAGCTTGGCGTTGTTCGCCGCATCGCCCTTGCCGTCGGCATAACGCGCCGAGTAGATGCCCGGTGCGCCGCCGAGGAAGTCCACCGCCAGACCCGAATCGTCGGCCAGTGCCGGCAAGCCGGAAATGCGCGCGGCATTGCGGGCCTTGAGTATGGCGTTCTCGACGAACGACAGACCGGTCTCTTCAGGCTCGATCTTGCTGAACTCGCCGATCGAGCGCAGTTGCACCGACTGGCCGAGCATGGCCTGTAGTTCCTTGAGTTTGCCGGCGTTGTGGCTGGCCAGCACGAGTTGGGTGAAGTTGATCATTCGCCGGGAAAGAGCTCTTGGTTGAAGTTGATGGTGTTGATTTTGTCACCGTTCTGCACCTTGATCTCGAAGGTGCGGGTTTCCTGCTGCGGAACCGGGTACTGGGCGATGTAGTAGATCGCGCCCTGCTCGGTGATCTGCCTGAAGTTCAGAGGCACGCTCTGGCTGGTCAGGTCTTTGACCGTGCCGCTGACCTGAGCCATCTGCGGCTTGCCGTCCTTGATCACCGAAATGTTGATCACGCCCTGGTTCTTGCTGCGGGTGAGTTCCGCGGCCTTGGCGACTTCCGGCGTCAGGAAGGTGGAATTGAAGGTGTTGTAATGCACCGTGGTGTCGCCGAATTTTTCCTGGCGATCACTTTTGATCGCGTCAGCGGCCATGGCCGTGACGCTCAGGCAAGCAGTTAGTACGAACAGCGCTAGACGACCCATGATCGTTCTCCTCGAAATAGGGTGGTTCAGACCGCGACCTTGTGGTCTGTGAGCCCCGGGCTGCTGACGCGGTAAATGCCGATCTCACCTAACAGATTAGGCCATAGCTTGCTGGCCCACCCGTGGCGATGCTGTTGATCCACTGCCAGCCGATCAATGACCTTCGCTTCACGTTCGCGGCACAAGGCTTCAAAGTCCGCGAAGGTGCAGAAGTGAATGTTCGGCGTGTTGTACCAGGTGTAAGGCAGGAACTCGGAAACCGGCATCCGGCCCTTGCTCGCCAGGTACCAGCGGCAGCGCCAATGACCGAAGTTGGGGAAGGTGATGATGCACTGGCGACCGACCCGCAGCATTTCGTCGAGGATCTTGTCCGGGTAGTGCACCGCTTGCAGCGCCTGGGTCATGACCACGATGTCGAAACTGTTGCTGGCGAAGTTGCCCAGGCCCTTGTCCAGGTCCTGCTCGATGACGTTGATGCCCTTGGCCATGCACTCGGCGATGTTGTCGGCGTCGTTCTCCAGGCCATAACCGGTGACCTGCTTGTTGTCGCGCAGCCAGGTCAGCAGTTCGCCGTCGCCGCAACCCAGGTCGAGCACGCGGCTGCCGGCGGGGATCCATTCCTGGATGATTTCCAGATCAGCTCTCATGGCTATCTCACAAGGTAATTCGGTTCATGTAATTACCGAATGCCTGCAAGTAGCGCGGGATCGGAATCAGGAAGGCGTCGTGGCCCTGTGGTGCGTCGATTTCCAGGTAGCAGACGTCCTTGCGCGCCGCCATCAGCGCGTCCACCAGTTCCCGCGAGCGGGCCGGGGAGAAGCGCCAGTCGGTGGTGAACGACATCACGCAGAACTTGGCGGTGGCGTTGGCGAAGGTCTTGGCCAGGTCGTCGTCGAAGTTCGCCGCTGGATCGAAGTAGTCCAGGGCTTTGGTCATCAACAGGTAGGTGTTGGCGTCGAAACGCCCGGAGAACTCTTCACCCTGATAACGCAGGTAGCTTTCGACCTGGAACTCGACGCTGTGGAAGTCGTAGTTGAGCTTCTCGCTCTTGAGGCCACGGCCGAATTTCTCGCCCATGGAGTCGTCGGACAGGTAGGTGATGTGCCCGACCATCCGCGCCAGCATCAGCCCGCGCTTGGGGATCACGCCCTGTTCCTGGAACGAGCCGCCGTGGAACTCGGGATCGGTGAGGATCGCCTGGCGCGCCACTTCGTTGAAGGCGATGTTCTGCGCCGACAGCTTGGGCGCCGAGGCGATGGCCAGGCAGTGTCGGATGCGGTCGGGGTAGGTCATGCTCCATTGCATCGCCTGCATGCCGCCCAGGCTGCCGCCGATCACTGCGGCGAATTGAGCGATGCCCAGGCGATCGGCCAGACGCGCCTGGCTGTGCACCCAGTCTTCCACGGTCAGCACCGGGAAGTCGGCGCCGAATGGCTTGCCGGTCTCCGGGTTGATGCTGCTGGGGCCGGTGGAGCCGTTGCAGCCACCGAGGTTGTTCAGGCTGACCACGAAGAACTTGTTGGTGTCGATCGGCTTGCCCGGGCCGATGCAGCTGTCCCACCAACCGGGCTTGCGGTCATCGGGGCTGTGGTAGCCGGCAGCGTGGTGGTGGCCCGACAGCGCGTGGCAGATCAGCACGGCGTTGCTCGCCGTGGCGTTCAGCGTGCCGTAGGTTTCGTAAATCAGGTCGTAGGCCGGGAGGGAGCGACCGCAGGCCAATGCCAAGGGATCGCTGAAGTGCGCCACTTGCGGCGTCACCAGACCAACAGAATCGGGGGGAAAGGCAGCTGGCATCGACCCTGCTCTCGTTGAAATGAGGCGTAAGTCTAAAGACCGCTGGGGTTAGCGGCAAGCAAAGGCCGGGCCTGATTTTCTACAGTTGGATCGAGGTGTTGCATTCGCGG